>CAYUJE010000161.1:0-15016 GCA_964444865.1 uncultured Pirellulaceae bacterium
GGAGGGAAGAATTTCCCCTTGGTGTTGGATGAGGCGGGTGGAGGCTTGGAAAATGCCGCGAGCGGAATGTGGAAAGCGGATGAAGTCAGGTTGAGTTTGGCTCTTTGACAATTGGGTTGCAAGGGAAGAAAAAGTTCCGTAGAGAGGATGTGTGATTGTGTAATCCTGTTTGAAAAACAGGTTATAAAATCGCAAAGACACCCCCTGGAGGAGCGGGGGCTGGGCTGTATCAAGAAAGCCAGGTCTTGTCTGTCCGGCTCGATCCACGTTGCGGCGGAAGTGCCAGCCGGGCAAGGAGTTGCAGCCGTAGTCGCAGGGCTGATACAGGCGAAGACGGCCTCAGAAAACCTGTATCAAACCGGGTGGATCGCTCGGTTATGAGTTCCGCGGCGGGATTCGCCAATTAAGGGAAACCGCCTTTGCGTTAGGGTGGCTCGTGAGTCCGCTCGTAAGCACGGCAAGGTCGTTCGCGGCGAGTCTCCATCGGACTAGGCAGGTTCATCGATAACGGGGTTCGTCAGCGTGCCGATCTTCTCGATCTCAATGCTGCAAGTGTCGCCGGCCTTCAGAAAAACCTTGGGATCGCGAGCCATACCGACACCGTGCGGAGTGCCGGTGAGGATAATCGTGCCCGGCAGGAGCGTGGTGCTCCCCGAGAGGAACTCAATCAGCGTCCGAACATCGAAAATCATATCCTCGGTGTTCCAGTCCTGCATCGCCTCGCCGTTGAGAATGGTTTTGATCTGGAGGGCATTCGGATTAGCAATCTCGTCCGCGGTCACCAGGCAGGGACCGAGCGGAGCGAAGGTATCGAAGGTTTTTCCGCGGCACCACTCGCTGCCGCCACAGTCCTTTTGCCAGTCGCGCGCGCTCACGTCGTTGGCGCAGGTATAGCCGAGGACGTAGTTCAGCGCGTCGGCCTTGCTCACATTCTTGCAAGCCTTGCCGATGACGACACCCAATTCGCATTCGTAATCGACTTGCGTGCTCTTGAGCTTCGTCGGCAGCACAATCGGATCGCCCGGGTTCTGCACCGCGCCGGGAGATTTCATGAACAGCACCGGCCACTCGGGAATCTTCGCTTTGCCCTCTTCGGCATGTTTGCGATAGTTGAGGCCGATGCAAAGAATGGCCGTCGGCTGCAAAGGCGAGAGCAGCTTGGCGACCTGTGCTGGACGCGACGTGGCTTGATACTTTCCAAAAATGTCCCCTTCAATCTCCACAGCCGAGCCATCCGGCTGCTGGGAAGCATAATGCATGTTGCCTTGAGGATCCTGATAGCGAATGATTTTCATGGTGGTACGAGTGGGCAAATGACAGGATAAAGAGGACTTATCTAAATAGAAAAACCGGGCCGATCCTTGCGGAGGCGGCCCGGCCAAAGCGAATTGTCAATAACGACAAACGGCGGACTACTTGTCACCCGGCAGCTTGCCGGCCTTGATGACTTCGCCAAAGGTCTTGCCGCTGGAGTGCTTGTCGGCTTCGGTGGCCTTCAAACCTTCTGCGAGCGCCTTGGCAAGGGCTTCCTTGTCGTCCTTAACCTTTTTGAACGCGTCTTCGCCGAAGTGCTTGCTCAGAGCCTTGCCGTATTCATTCCGGTCCTTCTTGCTCTTGCTTTCGGGATCGTGGCACAGATTGCACTTATCGGCGGCCTTGGTCTTGGCAACGATGGCTTCACTGTTCTTGTAATGTTCGCCGACGAGGGGGGCGTAGGGGGGGCGTGCCAGGGCGGAGCCGAGGCAAACCGTCAGCGCGAACGCTCCAACTGTCAGTGTCACAACAAACTTCTTCATCCGAATTCCTCCGAAGGTGAAAAACTGCCATTCCTGGCGCTAGATTGGGCCTGCCGCCAACCATGCGGCGGCCACCGTCATGGTGGGATAATCAGGCGGGCAATATCAGTTAAGCCTAGCGGCTGGCACATGTCAACTGGCAGGCGAAACGTCGCCTGAAATTGCCGCCAGCGGCTTGAATATTTGGTAAAAACTGTGGAGGGAAAGGCCCGAAAAACCGGGCGCAGGCTGCCTTGGATTCACATGCGACCGTTCTCTAGGTGAGCCGCAAATTCCGGCAGCGGGGCCGATTCCCCCTAACTCACCTTCCTCAACTTCGAAACCCTTCCCGTCCCCACCCATTCCGCCACGAAGATGCTGCCGTCGTGGCCGAAGCAGGCGTCGTGGGGGTGGACGAATTTGCCGGGCTGCCATTTTTGGCTGTCGCCGCGGATCTGGCCGCCGTCCTTGCCGGTGACGCGAGCGATGTCGTCGCCGAGGCGGGCGACCACTTCGTTCTTTTCGTTGAGCAGCGTGACCCGGGCGTGCAGTTCGGGAATGACCAGCAGGTTTTTCCACGTCTCGGCATTGGCGGGGAGGCCGTAGCCCTTGAGCGTTTCCAGATACTTGCCGTCCATGTCGAAGTATTGCAACGTGTTGTTGGCCCGGTCGCAGACGACGATGGAGGGCTTGCGTCCCTGCCGCCGGTCAATCCAGACGCCATGCGGAGTGTTGAATTTCCCTTCGCCGCCGCCGGGGCTGCCGAAGTGGGAGAGCCATTTGCCGTCCTTGTCATAACGATGGATGCAGAACGCCCCATAGCCGTCGGCCAGCAGAAAGCCGCCGTCGTCAGTGAAGGCGAAGTTGGTCGGCATGAAGCGGTCCCGTCCCCAGATTTGCTCCGGCTTGGTGTCTTCGTCCTTGGCGTAGACGCCCGATTCCATCGGAGCGTACTTTTGCCAGACGGTTTCACCCTTGAGCGTCATTTTGGCGAAGGTCTTGCAATGCTGGTACGCACAGACGTAAAGGAATTCCTCGCCCCCTTCCTGGCGAATCTCAATGCCGTGGCCGCCCCCCTGAAACTGGCTGCCGAAGGAGCGGATGTATTTCCCCTCGGAATCGAAGACGAAGATGGAAGGGTGGTCCTTGAGGTCGCGCCGTCCTTCATGAATCACATAGAGATTTTCCGCCTTGTCCACCGCCACGTTGTGCGTTGTCTGCCAGGAGAACTCCTTGGGAAGCTGCGGCCAGTCGTGGTAGACCTCGAACTTGTGCTCCCCTTCGCCGACGACCAGGCGGCTCTCGGTCTTGCTGGCGGTGAGGATGGTCGGCGCGCCGAGAATCACCACCCCGGCAGCGGCGGCCGTGGAGAGGAACTGGCGGCGGGAACGGCGGGATTTGGGTGACTGGGACATGGATTCCTCGCGAGCATTCAAATTGAGAGGGAGTGGAACGGGGACTGAATTTGCTTTCGTGGTTTTCTGGGCAGGCCGAAAGCCATTCCCAGCTTATTTGTCCCCCAGGCAATAGATCATCTCCTGCCGCTTGCCGCCGGTATTTTCCGCGACGCGGGTGTAAATGCGGCTGCCGCAGATGGCGGGGGTGGCAAAGACCTCGTCGCCGAGGTGGTTCTGGGCGACCTTTTCGTATCCCTTGGGGCTGGCTTTGAAGATGAAGGTCTCGGCCGCTTCGTTGGTCACGAACAAGTTGTCGCCGACGAGGACCAGCGATGAACTGACGGTTCCACCCGAGAGCCGTTCCTTCCACATGAGTTCGCCGGTGTCACATTTCCAACAAGTAGCGATGCCGATGCGGTCCTGGATGCCGTAGAGATAGCCATCCTTCACAATCATCGAAGGGACGTAGACCTGCAGGTTGCTCTCCCAGGCCGTCTTGCCCGAGCCGTCGGCGAAAATCGCCTGCACATGCTGCCGCGGCCAGCCGCCGCTGACGAAGATTCGCTCCCCGTCGGTGACGACGGAGGTGACGCACTCGATGGTCGAACCTTCGATCTCCCAAAGTTTCTCCCCCGACTTGGGATTGAAGCTGGAAACGAGCTTGCAGCCGGAGACGAGAAGCTGGTCCTTGCCGGCGAGGTGCAGCACCATCGGGGAGGTGTAGTTATCCTCTTTCGGCCGCGGCGTGCTCCAGACCTGCTTGCCGCTCTTTCGATCGAACGCGGAGATAACGCCGCCGATGTCACTGTCGGCAGTGACCAGGACGAGGTTTTCGTGAACGATGGGGGACGCGGCGAAGCCCTGATGCACGGCGTAGTCCGCGACCTTTACCTGCCAGAGCTGCTTGCCGGAGAGGTCGAGCGCGGTTGTGAAGATCGCCTCGCTATTGAGGAAGTTCACAAACAGCCGTTCGCCGTCCCAGCAGGGCGTGGAAGAGGACATCGACGAGTTTTTGTTCCCCTTGGTTACCAGCCCCCCTTCGTGGACAACTTTTTTCCAAAGCTGTTTGCCGGTGTTCCGGTCGAAGCACAGGACCGACTGCTGGGGGGGCTCGGTCTCGGCAGTTTGCAACAGCACGCGGTCCCCCACCACAATCGGCGAACCATGCCCGCGACCGGGAACGGGAGCTTTCCACAGGACGTTTTCCGTGGCGCTCCACTTGAGCGGCGGCTTCTGGTCGGGATTCGCGATGCCGGTGCCGAGTGGCCCACGCCAGCGAGGCCAGTCGTTAGTGTTGGAGAGGGATGCTTTCTCCGGGAGCGCGTCGGCGGCAAAAGCCAGCGGCGCGATCCACAGGAAAGCGATGGTCAGCAAAAGTCTCATGGTGGTGCTCACTTGATTGCTTCGAGTTTTTCCAGCAGCTTGGGGAGTTCCTTAGTCACGGAACCCCGCGCACCGCGGCCGTTGAATTCGATTCGGTTGTCGAGATCAGCAAACGTGCTTTCAGTATCGGGGTCCCAGTACTTGGGGAGCAGTTCCTTGGGCGGAGCGTTCAGCGGGCGAGTGATCCGCATGCCGACCGCGATGCCGTGGCCGTCGGTGAACCACCAGGGGCTCTTGGGAAAATTCGGGTCCGTGGTGCGGTATTCATCGTCCTGCGAACCTCGCCGGGCCGCACTGCGACAGCCGGCAGCGTCATCGTCCCAACTGCCGCCGCGCATGGTGCGGGGGAAGAGTTTTGTCGGCCACTGCACGGCATCGATTCCCTTTTTCTTCCCATCCAGCTTGCCGTAGCCATCGGCGGTGTATTCATCGAGTGTCCACTCGGCCACGTTGCCGTAGATGTCGTACAGTCCCCACGGGCTCGGCTTCTTTAGCCCCACTTTGTGAGTCTTCTCGTCGGCGTTGTCCATGAACCAGGCGTAATCCTTGAGCTCCGCTTCGCCTTTGCCAAAGAAGTACGGCGTGGCTGTTTCGGCCCGCGCGGCGTGTTCCCATTCCGCCTCGCTCGGCAGGCGGTAGACATCCCCCGTGATGCCGCTGAGCCATTTGGTGTACTGCCGGGCGGCGAACTGGCTCATGCTCAGGGCCGGCTGGCGGGGGTCTTCGCCGAACTGAAACGTGAAGGTGGGATCGTAAAGGTTGGAGGGGGCGGTGACGATGGTGGACTTCGCGGCCTCCTTCATGACCATCAGCTTGGCCGCTTCCAGCTTTTTGAATTTGTCCCCCATCGCCATGTACTGCTTGTACTCGGCCCAAGTCACCTCATAGGCCCCGATCCAGTATGGCTCCAGCTCAATCTCGACTTGTGGCGACTCACTCTTGGCGTGGCCGGCTTCCCCTTCCGGGCTGCCGAGCTTGATCTTGCCGCCAGGAATCGGCTGCATTTCGAAAGTTACCTTGGTGCCGGGAATGGTTGCCGTATAAGGGACCATAAAACCCTTCTCGGTCTTCACAAACCGGCCGACGGCGGGTTGCTCCTTGACGAGGCCGAGAGTTTCGTCGGCATTCGCGGGACAGCGTGCGAGAAATAGCCCAGCCGAGGCAAGCAGAGCGGAAACAGCGAGGCGAGGGGAATATGGCATGGCGATTCTTGGCGAGTATGTTCAAAGACTAGTTAGGTCCAGAGGATGACGGCTTATTATAGCATGTTGGAGTCCCGGCTTTAGCCGGTCTTAAAGGGGACGGACCGGCTGAAGCCGGGACTCCAGCGCTACAGATTCTTCAGCGGAGTGCGGAGAAAAAAGACACCAGAGCCCCCCGGCTGCTTTTCATCCACGTCGTAGAAGACCGTCCCCAGGGTCTCCTTGTCGAGTTGCACGGTTTTGGGACAGGCGCGGCCGCCGATGGGACGGCCTGGATTATAGAACTCGTAAGAGTGCTCAAAGCCCCAAGATTTTCCGTCGTCCTTCGAAACGACGAACCGCCATTTGTCCCCGCCGACCCCCGGCCCAATCACTTCCCCCGCTACTAGCCAGCCGTTGTCCGCGGTCATCAGGTCATACCGCCAGCCGTCGGTGTTGATTTTGGGAAAGGGAGAGACCGCATCCCACGACTTGCCCCCGTCGGTGGAGCGGAGGCCCAAGCCACTGATGAGCGTTCCCTGAATCGTCTTGACGATGGGAACCAGGCCATGATTGCGGCCGTCGCCGAAGGGCTTTTCCTCCCCGGTTTTAGCGTTGTAGATAATGGTTCTGTCCATCAGGGAAAACAGCCAATGGTCCGGCCCCAGTTCAACAATCGGGTGCCGCAGCACACTGTGGGGTTCGGGCGTTTTGGGCTTGGCCAGGCCGGTCGGCTCGGACCAGGTGAGGCCGTCGTCGTCACTGAGGGAGAACTGGGCGAAGCGTGATCTTCCTCCTTTCGCCTCCTTGTCCGGATACCAGACATTCCAGACGTGCAGCACGCGGCCATCCACGAGAGTCGTGAGCGAGCCCGGATAGATATCGACCTTCTGCGTAGGACCATACTTGGCCGGCTCGGTCCACGTCTTGCCGCCGTCGCTGGAGCGGGTGATGCGGAGATCGACATATTCCCGCTGGCCGAAGATGACGAGCACGGTCCCCTTCTTCGTCACGCACGCGGAGGGATGCACATGGCCGCTGACGCCGGAGGCGAGGCGGACGTAGCTGGGTGAATCTTCGGCAGCGAATCCGACCGCAACGCAGGACAGAAGTACCAGCGTAAGGACAGGGAAGTTGGCGGATCTCATCGGCGTCTCCACGTCAGGGGGTCGGGAGTCTTTGACGGTAGCGATTGTACCAAATGGAAAGTCCAGGACGTCAAAGACTCCCGACCCCGGTTTTACTTCGGCTCTACATAATCAATCCGAAACGGCTTGTTCGTGATGAACACCACCACCACGTCGCCGTCGGCACTCGCCCCATGCTCCATCGTCTCTCCCTCCGGGAACCAGACAAACGAGCCGGGCGGATACGAGCCGGCGTGGGTGACGAGGGTTCCTTCCAGGACGTACATGCCGTGGCCGCAGGGATGCGTGTGTGCCGGGTTGATGATGCCGGCCGGATAGCGGACGAGGCGAATTTCCATGCCCGTTTCCTGGTCGGTGAACAGATTCTTGCGGAACAGCGCCTTGCCGATTCGCTCGTTGAAGCGCTCCTCCCAAGACATTTCGTTGGCGTTGACGGCGATTAGCTTTTTGGCAGGCATCAATTGATTCCTCGAATTAGAGCGATGTCACATCTTCCGTCCTTGGATGCGGCATCAATTCTCCACTGTGGAGTTGATGGTTCATGGCCCGGTCGCGCCACAGGCCGGGGGCGTCGAAATACTCTTTGTCAAAGGCCATGTCGGTAATCAGAACGCCAGGCCGGTGCAGTTGCAGGCGACCGGTGATGCGGCCGTCGGGGGCGACGGCGAAGCTGGGCCATTTGCTGGGGCGGGCCGTGCTGTTGTTGGCGCTGACCCAAAAGTGATTCTCCGCGGCCCGAGTTTGCATCGTGGCGGGGACGATAGTCCGCCAGATATTGTATTTGGGGTCGGCGACGACGCTGGACCGGGCGTTGTGAAACGACTGAAACAGGATCTGAACTCCGTGTTGTTTCAACTCGCGAAAAAGCTCCGGAAAGCGATAGTCGTAACAGATGCCGATGCCGCAGTTGATTCCCTTGATTTGAAAGGTGACGTGACGATTCCCCGGCGTGTAGTGGCAGAGGTCGAACGTGGGACTCTTTCCTCCTTTACCGGTGCAGAACCGCTTGTCGTAGCGGTCCACAATCTGCCCCTTGCCATTGATGACGTAAACGGAGTTGTGTGGCTTGGTTTTCTTATCCAGAAAGTGGGTCGAGCCGAGCAGCACCCAAATCTTCCGCCGCTTGGCTGCCGCCAGAATATCCTCGGTCGCGGCGCGAAGTTCGTCAAAATCGAGCGCGCTAACATCGGGAAATTCAACCCCCGCGTAGCCCGAGAGGGCGCATTCCGAAAAATGGGCCACATCCGCGCCGGCCTCAGCCGCCTGCTCGATCTGGGCCAGGATCCATTTGCGGTTGTGGGCAATTTGGGGTTCGACGGAGAACTGACATGTGGCAACGCGAAGCGGCTTCATGAGGAATCAAGGGCTAATGAGGGGGACGGAGAGAGCCGCCCAGTGGCGGCAGAGGGGCGGGACCGGGAATGGAAGGAGGGGCTTGCGGCGGGAAACTGGCAAAGTCCTTGGCGTAAGGATTGCCCACTGGAGAGGGAGTTTCCCGGTCGCAGAATACTGCGAAAATCAGTCCGGCAATTCCTGCCAGGGAGAGAATGCGAAACAACAGACCAGCAACGGAGAACTTCATGGCGGGGTTTTCCATCCGGCCGATAGCAGCGAAGGCAAATGGCTGAATGATGGAAATCAAACCAAGAACGATCAACGAGATTACCACAAGGATTGCCCCTTTAGGGGCCTTCCTCATTTGCACTAACGCAAAAATGATTCCCAAGGAAAATACCACGATCGACGGTGTCGCAGTGAGCAGATTGCGAAAGATTTCGCCGAGAATGTCGTTTTGCATAAGGATACTCGTCCTTGGGGCAGATGGTTATATCGTGGCGAAAGACCGGGGGGGAAATCAATCCCTCAAGCCGCGAAATGGCAATGGTCAGCCGTTCCGCCTTGCCCTGAATTTTCCTGCGTTTTGCATTTTCTGCCCTTGACTCCCCATTTGCCAATTCCTAATCTCCCCTCGCCATGTTCTACCGATATGGGGCGCTCCCCCTGTTTCTTGCCGTGTTCCTTGCTGCTCCGCTGTGCGGGGATGAGCCCTCCCTTGCGCCGCGAGAAGGTGTACTGCTGCTTAAGAATGGGCACGTGATGCAAGGTGGCATCACGAAGGCGGGCGATTTTTTCGTCCTGACGATCGGCAAGACTGGGGAGATTCGCCTGCCCGCTGCCGACGTCGAGACGCAGTGCGTTGATCTGGACGATGCTTACCGCTACCAGGCAGCACTCTTGCCGAGCAAAAGGGCGGAACCGCATCTCAAGTTAGCCGAATGGTGCCTGCGTTATGGGTTGCTTCCCCAAGCGGAAGACGAAGTGGCGTTTTCCAAGCAAATCGAGCCGGAAAATCCCAAAATCGCCAATTTACAATTGCGTTTGAAGTCGGCGGCAGCGCTGCCCGCTCCGGGCGGTCCCAAGGTGGATACAACTTCCGCCACGGTCGGTGCCAAACAACTTGATGAAACACTGGGGGACCTTCCTAAGGGAACCATGGAGCGATTTTCCATTGTCATCCAGCCGATGCTCATCAACCGATGCGGAGCCAATGGATGCCACGGCCCGGCGGCCAAATCGGAATTTCACCTGTTGCGGCCCTCGACGGGCCAGTTGATGTCCAAGCGTTTCACGCAGCGAAATCTGTTCACCGTGCTGCAATTTTTGGATAAGGACAAACCTGAAGAAAGTCGGCTGCTGACCCTGCCGCAAGAGCGGCATGGCGGCACATCTGCCCCCGTTTTTGATAAGCGCACCCAGCATCAATTCGACGATCTGACTGCCTGGGTCAAGCAGATTTCTGCCAAGCCGCAACAAGCATCCTTGCCGACGACGATTGGCCCCTCTCAGCCGTTCCTGACCCAAACGGGTGCCAACGCCGAAAAGACGGCGACCAATGTCGCCACCGATACCGTGGGCCGTGTTCCACCGAACATCGCGCCGATGAATGCGGGGGATTTCCCAAAATCTAGCGCTCCGCGGCCCCCCTCGGTGAACGACCTCAAGAACGGGGGTACCAAGCGCGAAGCGGCTGGACCGCGGGATCCTTTTGATCCCGAAATCTTCAATGGGAAATATCTGCCGGCCAAGAATTAGTCGAAGGCATGTGCTTGCGCGGCGGGTGGCCGAGTCGTTAGACTGAATCCCATGCGGATCCTTCTCATTGGCGATATCGTCGGCAAGCCGGGCGTGAAAATGGTGACTCAGGCGGTCCCCGGGCTGCGAAAACGGGAGTCTTTGGACCTGGTCATCGCCAATGCGGAAAACTCCGCCGACGGCAGTGGCATGGCTCCCAGCATCTACAAAAAGCTGATTGCGGCTGGGGTGGATTGCATCACGCTCGGGGATCACATCTATCGCCGGAGCGAAATCTGCTCCGTGCTGCAAGAGGAAAGCAACCTCGTCAAACCGGCGAACTATCCACCGCAAGCGCCGGGAAAAACCTGGGCAGTCGTTAAGGCGGCATCCGGAATTCCAGTGGCCGTATTCAGCCTGATGGGACGAGTCTTCATGCGGCCGGTTGATTGCCCCTTCCTGGCAGCAGACCGGGTGCTGGCGGAAATCCCGGCTGAGGTCAAGGTTCGTATCGTCGACATGCATGCCGAAGCCACCAGCGACAAGCAGCTCATGGGGCGCTACCTCGACGGCAAGGTTTCAGCCGTGCTGGGGACACACACCCATGTGACCACCGCCGATGAGCAGATTTTCCCGGGGGGGACGGCCTTTCAATGCGATGTTGGCATGACCGGCCCGCATGATAGCATCCTCGGACGCCGCATCGACCGCGTTCAAGAAACCACCATCACCTTCCAGCCAACGCAGTTTGACGTCGCGACCGGCGACGTGCGGCTCTGCGGCACCATTGTCGATATTGACGAAGCGACCGGACGCGCCACGAACATTCGGCGGCTCGTTGTGACCGAAGCCGAACTTCCAAGTCTCGCCGTTCTTCCAGCCAGCCCGCCGCTGATGTAGCCTGAAGTTGGCTCTCGTCTGATTTTTTCGTCATTCGTCATTCGGAACTCGTCATTCGTCATTCGGAACTCGTCATTTCCCCATTTTGCTCTTGCCAATGTCGTCCCAACTCGACTATCCTCCGCCCCCGACTGCTGGCAACTCCGCCAGTGGTGCTGCGCGCGGCCGGCCGCTTTGGTATCCGTTTCCTTTGAAATGGTACGAACGGCTGCCGCTGGTTTTGGTGGGAGGCGTGCTGGTGGCCCTGCTCGGGGTTTCCTGGCGGCTCACACCGGACCCAGCCGGAATGGGAACGCACCATCAACTCGGCTTGCCGATGTGTTCGGTGCGTCAGTTTGTCGGAATACGCTGTCCGAGTTGCGGGATGACCACCTCCTGGTCCCACATGGTCCGGGGGCAAGTCCTCTCCTCGATGCAGGCAAATTCCGGCGGAGCCTTGCTGGCGATTGTGGCTTTAACCACGGGGCCGTGGATGCTCCTGTGCGGGCTGCGGGGCCGCTGGTTGCTGCAACCTCCCAACGAGTGGGCCGTGCTGGGAGTTGGTTTGACCGTGATATTCATTACCGTGTTGGACTGGATGATTCGACTGAACATGGGTTTGTGATCAAACTCGATCAGCAAAACGGCAGGGAAGCCGATTAGCGCAAAGGATTGCCTATGAACCGGACATTACTCTCGCGGCGGGTCTGCTTGTCGCGAATGCTGGGACTGGGTGCTCTCACCGGAGTTGTCGCCAATTCCGGCGGCTGCACGTTTTTGTCGCAACTGGTCCTGACGTTGGAGGACCGGCGCGTCGAAGCCAATTTCAAGGGGCTGGAAGGGAAGAAAGTCGCCGTCGTCTGCCTCGACGCCCAAACCCTTCGCCAGCCGGGAGGTGACGCGGACGCTCTGGCCCGCGCCCTCAGCAAAGAACTGGCGGCCAACGTCAAAGACATCAAACTCGTTTCGGAGAGCAAAGTTGCCGACTGGATGGACAACCAACGGGATGACGTGGTGGATTTCCGCGACGTCGGCAAAGGCGTGAAGGCGGACATGGTGATCGGCATCGATCTCAAATCCTGCGGCATTTACGAACCCGGAGGAACGACGCTGCGCGGCAGGGCCAAGGTGGAGGGGAAGGTCTATGACATGTCCAAGCCCCAAGAGCCCGCCTATGTCATTGAGGAAGAACAATTCACCTTCCCCGAGCACCACGAGGTGCATGTCACTGAGAGCGCCGAGAATTTCCGCAAGCTATTCATCCAGCAGATGGCCCACCGCCTGGCCAAAGAATTCTACTCCTACGACAAGATGCTCGACTTCAACCCGGATCCCAAGTTCATTAGTTAACCGGCATTTCTCGCCGTCGAGTGGACTTGTGTGAACGCCGGTTGCCCCTGCAAAGTCGGCCTACTCCTTCGTCCAGTAATCCACCACCAGCACCTTCTCAATGCGTGGACCGACGAGGGAGACAAATTCCTTGTGGGCGGCATGCGGCAGATAAGTGTCGCGCCCTTTGTCGTCCGCAAAGGTGACCATAAACATGTGGGTAAAGCCTTCGGTCTTCCCTTCCACGCTCACGTCGGTCCCCCATTCAAAGTCCTTGATCACGTCGATCTTGCTCTTGAGACTGCGGAAGGCGTCCTCCGATTCCTTGAGTTGTTCCGGCGTCAGGTCTGCCTTGAACTTCACCAGCACGCAGTGCCGCAGGACTTTGCCCGCCTTACCCGAGGATTTTTGGGACGACGCATCCTCAGCCGCAGTGAGCGCAGTGAGCATTTGATTGGCCACAAATTTGTTCCCTTCCGCATTGAGGTGGACGGTATCTCCGGTCAAAATTCCGCGGTCCTTGTTCTCTGGATTATGCTCTTTCAGGTGAGCCAGAAACGCCTTTCGCAGGTCGAGGAGCTCCACCTTTTCCTTGGCGGCCACGCCGCGGCTGATGTCGCAGTATTCGTCCAGCATCTTATCGAGCGGATTGCTGCCGTCGGTCTTTTCGCCAATGACCGTCGCGGTGCAAAGGATGACGCGGCTGTCCGCCTTCTGGATTTGATCGATGAGGTTGACCAGTCCCTTCTCGTAAGCGTCCTTGGAAGTTCCCTTGCCGCTTGTCGAATGCCAGACGTCGTTGATCCCAATATAGATAACCACCACCGTCGGCTTCTTGCTCAGCACATCCCGCTCCAGCCGGCGTTCCAGGTCGGGGACCTTATTGCCGCTGATGCCCGCCCCGATAACCTCGACTTCCAAGTCCTTGTGATCCTTGTCGAGTGCCTCGCGGACCAGCGTCACATAGCCGCCTGGTCCCGCGCCCGCTTGCGTGATGGAATCCCCGAGGAAGACCACTCGGTCCCCTTTTTTCAGTTCCGCGGCGGCAGTTCCGGCGACCATAAGAAGCGCGATCATAACGGAGAGCCGCAGCAAACGTGAAAATGGAGTTTTTAGAGTAAGCATGTTGAATTCCGTGGGAGAGGAACGGCCGGAAACAAGGAATATCGCTAGAGCATAATCCGTCGGTAGAATGACTGCCAGTTGCCCAGGAGGCAGGTAGTGGTAAAGTTTCGCGCGGGTGCCTAAGGATTAGGCGGGTTTTCATCGGATGCCGTGGAATCAGGCAAACCAGCATTTTCGTCGTCATGACCAAACGACTGCTCGATCAGCCAAAGCACGGACCATCGCAAAAGCGCTAAAAGAATGACCAGGGTGCTAATCAGCAGGGGCACGAACAGAATCGCGCCCAGAGTAGATTCGATGTCATTTTTCCACACCCCAAATACCAGCGCGGCATATCCAATGGCGCACAGAATCCACTTCAGACTGAATTGATACCAGGGGCGGCTTAGGCTGTCGCTCACGTCAGGCTCCGCGGACTGTACTTCATGGGGGCATTGTAGCGGGGGACGCATGAAAAAGCCCGCTCATTGCAGAACGGGCTAAACTGTACCACTACTAGCAGGCAAACTGGTTCGTGGCGAACCAATTGCCCGTCCGGAATGTCTCTGGCCGCGTCAAACCGCTACTCACTGAAACCAAAAACCTCTTGCGATGTACACCCCCAATCACTTCGCCGAAACCGACCTCGGCAAGCTCCACGCCGCAATTGAGTCCTACAGCTTTGCCACATTGGTTTCCAGCCGCGACGGTGAACTCACCGCCTCACACCTGCCGCTGCTCCTAAAACGCGATGCCGGGGGCGAATTCGGAACCCTCGTCGGCCACATGGCCAAGGCCAACTCCCAGTGGGAACAGGCGGCTGGGCAAGAGGTTTTGGCGATTTTTTCCGGGCCGCATGCCTATATTTCCCCCACCTGGTACCAGGAAGAGAAAACCGTGCCGACCTGGAATTACGTGGCCGTGCATGCCTACGGAAACCTGGAATTGATTCCCGATTCGCAAGAAAAGCTCGACATTCTCCGGCAAACGGTGGATATTTATGAGCGGAACATGCCCTCTCCCTGGCCCATGCCTGAGCCGGGAGAGTTCCTTTTTCGCCTGGCGGACCAGATTATTGCCTTCCAAATTCCGCTTCGGCGGCTTGAAGGAAAGTGGAAGCTCAACCAGAATCATCCCCTTGCCCGGCGGCAGCGCGTGATTGCCGCCCTGCGAAGCCGCCCCGACGGGGCCTCGCAGGAGATTGCCGGGCTGATGGAAGAACGCCTTTAGCCGCGCTTGTAGTAACCCGCTTCAGCGGGTTCATGGAGACCCTAACCCGCTGAAGCGGGTTACTACAAACTAAACACCATGAGAATTGTCCCCGCCGCCAGCCAGATTCAAATCGACGAAATTCGGAAGCTCTTTCAGGAGTATTCCGCCTCGCTCCCCTTCGACCTCAAATTCCAGAAGTTCGACGAGGAAGTAAAAAAACTCCCCGGCGAATACGGCCCCCCCACCGGCTCTCTCTTCCTGGCCGTCGATGATAAGGAGGTCGCCTACGGCTGCGTGTCGCTCCGCAAGGTGGACGACAAAACGGGGGAAATGAAGCGGCTCTTCGTCCGCCCCGAAGCCCGCAAGCAGGGGGTCGGCCGCCAACTCGCCCAAGCCATTCTCGAATCGGCCCGCGGCCGCGGCTATCAGCGGGTCGTCCTCGACACCACCCCGCACATGAAAGAAGCCATCGACCTCTACGAGTCCCTCGGCTTTGAAAAGATCCCGGCCTATCGCAAAAACCCCATCAAGGGAGC
>CAYUJE010000162.1:0-15000 GCA_964444865.1 uncultured Pirellulaceae bacterium
CTTTTACCAATCGGCCGCTCTTGTCGGTGTCGAGTTGCGAAAACAACATGGGGGTCCAGGGGAAGTCGTTGGGGCTCAGATTACCGCCGAGTGCGTACTGATTATCGAGGTCCACGCGGATCATGTCCCAGTTCGCATCGCTAGCGAGCAAGCGGGCGGCGGTCGGCCCCCGCTCTCGACGGCGGACAGGCATTTCTCCCGGCATCAGGTTGGAACTCGCGGCCAGATCGGCCGGAACCACCACGTCGTCGTCGTCCGTATCACGGCTGCGGAGCCGGCTGGGGGCGGCGGCAATCTCCTCCGCGGAGATGGAGTGCCGGTCGCCGTCCGTATTCAACAAGTTCCAAAGCGGCGACTCGTAGCGGCTCGTGAAGCGAAAGTCCGACGTCCCCCGGACAGAGAAAGGCCGAGCCCCACCGGCATTGCGAGTGAGGAACCGAGGCACTTCGGCCCGGTTCACCGTTCCGTCACGGTTGGTGTCATACAACTCCAGAATCTGCTTGACGCTGTTTTCATCATTGATGGGGACATTGCCGAACTGCCCATACTTGAACCGCTTGCTCTCGGCCACTTCCTTCCAAGTTGGCCGCCCGTCCCCGTCCGTATCCCCCAGCTTGAGCACCTCATCAACAAGATTTTCCATCGCTTCCAAATGAGGTTGGCCGTCAATCGTCAATTCGACTTCCACAATCAGCGGATTCGTCGGCGTGAAAAGCAAGAATCGCTCGGCGGGTTGCGGCGGTGGCTCGGCAGGTTTGTCCGTGGCAGTCGCGCTCGCTTTGTCCCCATTAGCATCCTTCGCCGACTCGGTGGGCTTCTTGTCAATATCTGCGGCTTTCTCCTTCGCCGGTTTCTCTTCTGTCCCCTTGTCGGCCGTCTCCTTTTCCGGCGTCACTTTGGGGTTTTTGGCCGTAATGGCAGGAGTCGCTGCCCCGGGGGCAGGATTTGAGGGATCCGATCCGCAGCCTGCGAAGGTCACGGTGATCATTGCCGCGAAGATGAAAAAGCACCATTTCATTTTGTCACCGGCTTGCCCCGCAAGGGTCGCCAACTCTTCCAATTCTACAACCGAGTTCGTGGGCAAAACACCTGCCCCCAACAAGACGCCAGGGAAGGGCCGATTTTCCGGCGGCGTTGGTCAGGCCGCAGCTACGAGTCGCATCGCAGGTTCCATCGTGACTCGCTCGATTTCAGCAGCGAGATCGGCGAGAAGATAAGGTTTGGCGAGGAGGGAAGTTGCTCCCGCTTCGGTGGCCTGCTGCATATCAAGCTGTCGCGGAAAGTCGAGCAGCATGATGGCCGGTGGTGAGTGCAATTGCTGTCGCAATTCCTTGAGCCGGGCAAGTTCGGCGGAGAGGTCGAGCGTGCTGTCGTAAATAATGGCGTCCACTCGCTGCACTGGCGACGGAAGATTCGGCAACAGCCAAACGGCGTCTGTGCCGAGGGAACGGCACGCTGCGGCAAGAGCATCGAATATCGTTCGCTGGGCCGCGGCAACGCCGATAAGCTTGCGAATTGGCCTAGAAGACAGACTTGTGTTCATCAGCCGGTCGATATCGTTCGCGGTGCGGGGCTGCCAGGATTTCAGTTCTTGTGGCAATCGAGCTTGCCACTGGTGAGCATAGATTCGTGTGACTCCCGGCCAGGGATGCCCGGACCGCACTTCCCCTTCGCACCAACTGCCGAGCAGTGCGACCAGCCGGGCGAGCGGTGCGCGGCGGTGAAGGGCCTCCACTTCAGCCGCCGAGAATCGGCCGGGGCGGGAGGCTGCAATGAAGATGAGATCGAGATGGGTGAGCGAACCCCTAATGTCGCTCCCGTGAAGATACAGATTTGCCTCGCGGCGCAAAAATTCGACCGCAGGTCCAAACTCTGCCTGCTCCCAATCGCCAAGCATGAAGACGTTGGGCTGATTCATCCCGCAACCTCTTTCTCGAACCGCTCGAGACAATCTCGCGCCGCTCTGGCATCGGATGCCGCGCGGAGAGCCGGTAGAAAGCCTTCGGCCGTAATCAAGCGGCTGAGGCGGGCGAGAATGCGGAGGTGGCTGGCATCGTCTGTGGAACAAATCAGAAAGAATATATCCGTCAGCACACCGCGGCTTTCGCCGAAGGGAATCCCATTGGGAGTAAGCCCAAGCACCACCATCGGCTCCGCCAGAATTTGCGGCAGTGGGCGTCTTGGATGTAGCAGGGCCACGCCGTTTTCGAGCGCCGTGGGATGCAGGTTTTCCCGCTCCCGCACAGCCGCGGTCAGCTTGTCGGTATCCCAGAGCAGACCGGTCTCTGCCGCCAGGTCCACCATGGCCGCAATGACGGAGCTTTTCGTCTTGGCCGCCAGCGGAACGGCAATTCCACCCGTGGGAATCAAGCTAAATATGCTGACAATCTCATACGTTCCATGCTGGTGGGCTTCAGTCAGCACCTTCTCAACTGCTGCCAAATCGGCGATGTCCGCCGCCCCAATCCGCTCTTCCAGCCAGTGATGAATCTCAGCCTGGGGAAATTTCCAGCCCCCCCCGACCTTTCGCCCCGGCAGCGTCCCGCGCTCGGCCATCTTCTGTACCTGCGCAGGGGTAATGTGCAGATACCGGGCGAGCGAATCGAGATCAAAGTCGGCGGTGGCCATGGGTGGATTGTAGCCGGCACGGGTTCGAGAAAGAACGCCAACGAGACAAACCACCGGGACAAAATGCCTTTGCCTTAACCGGCGACCAGGCAGTTTCCGCTGTTTAACAATTTGTCATAAGTGAACCGGCTCCGGGAGGATTGCTGCGATGCATCGCGAGTTTTCTCGAAGCAAATCAAGGAATCGTTAGAAACGGCATGACCAACGTTGCAAATGACGTGGCAGCAATGACTTAGGACGACACCACAACACATCTTTGCGCCCCATGTTGCCATTCCTTGACGCCCTCTTCCCGTGACTCTGCCAGTCGTAGGGGTTCTGCAAAGCTAGCGGCAAAAAAAACATGGTTTTCCCGAGTGATTCCACTCAAGTTTGTATTGCGACCTTCGCCGCCCTTGGTAGAGTCAATTCTTGTCCCTGCGGATGCTTGGATGCGCCCCGGCTTCCGTCAGCGAAAACACGCTTGTGAGAAAGTACCTCGTTCCCAGTCTCCCTATGAACGCCCCCCATTCGACGCCGGAAGAAGTCGATCAGCTCATGCTCAACGCTCGGCTGAGAGACGAACTCGAACCGTTCCTCGACGAATCGGTTCATATGTTTGATAACCAGCGACTGCCGACGCAAAAGGAAAACGAATTCCTGGCGTCCATGCTCGCCTGGGAGCGGGCTCCGGTCCTTCCTATCAGTCGTTGGTTCGAGCCGGAACTGAAGCTCCCCTCGCCGGAGAAGCTGGGCGATGCGGAATTGCATGAAGTACTTGAGGAGACTATCGAGCGACTCTACTCGCAGCGGATCGTCCTCGACTTTACCGAGCATCTCTCCGACCGCCAACTCTACTGCCTCATCTACCGGGACATTCTGCCGTCCCCGGAAAAGAAAGTGGACCTCCCCAAGAATTTCCTCCACTGGCATTGCTTCGACTATGACGACCAGCCGGACATCTGGCTCCGCTTTTACGCCAGCGAGGAAGAACGCGAAGGCTGGTCGGAAGAAACCAACCTGCCGGTGCCGCCACAGGAGAAGCCGCCCTATCCGCGAAAGATGCCGCGGAGGCCGTAGGCGACTATCTGGCAATTCAAGGTCCCGTGAAGTAGACTTCAATTCCGATTCCATTTCCTTATTCCTCGATGCCTATGCGCGCCAAATTCCTGGGCTTACGGCGCACTGAATGTCCAATCCGAAGTTGCGGCGGCAAATCGCCTTCGAAGCCGCCAGGTTGATGTACTCCCGCGAGGAGTCGGAATATTTTCGGGCCAAGCAAAAGGCGGCCCACCGCATTTGCCAGGGTTGGGTCAAGCCGGCCGACTTGCCAAGCAACGCGGAAATTCGTGATGAAATCCAGGCCTTTGCCCGGCTGCATGAAGGAGATGCCCGTAAGGACAACCTTCGCGAGATGCGGCTGGAAGCGCTGCGACTGATGCGGCTGTTGGCCCGCCATCGGCCGCGACTGATCGGCAGTGTGATGACCGGGCACATTCGAGCGGGGAGCGACATCGACCTGCATGTCTTCTCCGACAGCATCGACGCCGTCACGTCGATTCTTGATGAGAATGGCATGGTCTATGACGTGGAACACAAGCGGGTCCGCAAGAACGACGAGGAGCGGATTTTCACGCATGTGCATGTGAGGGACCGCTTTCCATTCGAACTGACGGTCTATGCCTCGAATCTGGTCTCCTACGTTTTCAAGAGCTCGATCACCGGCAAAGCGATTGAGCGGGCCAGTATCGCGCAATTGGAGCAGTTTCTGACGGCCGAATATCCGGGCCTCGATCTGGATGCTGCGGTGGACGAAGTCGGCAGCAAAGTGGATCGCTTTCAGGTCTATCAAAGCCTGCTGCTGCCGCTGGAGAACGTGAAGCAGAACCCCAAGTACCATCCGGAGGGCGAGGCGCTCTACCACTCGCTGCAGGTCTTCGACCACGCCCGCGACGCGCTGCCTTACGACGAGGAGTTTTTGTTGGCTGCGCTCTTGCACGACATCGGGAAAGCCATCGATCCCTATGACCATGTCGCTGCCGGACTTGAAGCGCTGGAAGGCTTCATCACAGAGCGAACGGCCTGGTTCATCGAGCACCACATGACTGCTCATGAGATCCTGGACGGCACCATTGGCCAGCGAGCCCATCGCCGGCTCAAGGAGTCCGAGAGTTATGAGGAATTACTCGTCCTCTGCCGCTGCGACCGCGCCGGCCGCGAACAAGGAGTGGAAGCCCCGGAACTTGAGGAGGCCCTGGACTACATTCGGGAACTCGCGCAGTCCTTCGGCTGAGTGAGCGTTCGCTTAACCGCCAGCCGGGTGGGTGGTGCAGCAGTCCTCCAGTAAAATGCTCGCCACCATGACCTCGCATACCAATTCCGCCAATAATCAGCCTGTGCAGTCCCCTGCAGCACGGGCGCGAGAACGATTCTTGCGAAATTATGCTTCCTGGATTGGCATGGGGCTTGTCGCAGCATTCTTGCTCGTCGCAGCAGGGGCGAATTATCTATCGCCCTATTCGCTCAGTCATTCCGCGAAGAACCTCGACCCGCAAAAGGGAATTATCGGCTTACGGCTGAACGAACCCCCGAGCATCGAATACTGGATGGGAACGGATGCGAATGCCAAGGACCTGCTGACCCGCGTGATGTACGGATCGCGACTTTCGCTACTGGCCGGAGTGATATCGATCCTGCTCGCCGTCGGTGTAGGTGTCCCTGTTGGAGCCATAGCGGGATACTTTGGCGGCTGGGTAGATGCATTGCTCATGCGAACCGTGGATGTGGCGCTCGCATTCCCCAGCGTGCTGATCGCGCTCCTCGTGGCGGCGGCGTTTCACCCCGGTTGGGGAACGGTGATTATCGCCGTGGGGCTGATTAACGTACCTATTTTTTCCCGCCAAGTGCGGGCCACGGTGATGAGTGTCGTGAATCAGGAATATGTACTCGCCAGCAAGGCGCTGGGTGCTGGCACCTGGCACATTCTGACGCATGCCATCGGGCCCGCTTTGCTCAGTCCCGTGGCCGTGCTTGCCAGCTTGAGCATTGGGACCGCCATATTGGAAGTCGCCGGACTGGCCTTTCTGGGGCTTGTCGGCGATTCTACCGTCCCTGAATGGGGCTGCATTCTGGGAGAAGCCCGACAGTATTGGAGGCAGAATATTTGCTACGCAGTTGCCCCAGGCACCGCCATCTCATTGGCGGTGCTGGGCTTCAACCTGCTGGGTGACGGACTCCGTGATGCACTGGAGCCAAAAGGCAGTAATTGATTACTCGTTCTCAAGTGGGTTCCTACGCTCGACCCAGTCATATTCGTCTTGCTTAAGCGATAGCCGAAGGTAGAGGAACTTCTGGATTTCGGCGGGCGTCTGCAACCCATTGCGGAGCAGACCCGTGCCTTGCAGGCTCGTTGCATCTTCGACCAAGAATAGATCCTGTTTCTTGAGCGCCTCTTCCTCGTCCGCCGGAGGCTTGCCGCGAAATCTTTGCATGGCGGTATGAATCCGCTTCGCATTGCCAATCGCCTTGGCATCTTCCTTTCCCACACAAATGAGCGTGGAGAGTTTCGCTCGAACTATCGGATGGGCCATGGGACCACGCGTGGTAACACCGCGAAATGATTCGTCTGGCGAGAGCAGTACGATCGCCTTCACATCCTGGCCTTGCTTGAGGGACGGCAGCGAGCGGGCATTCCAATCGGCGGCGGACCACATCATGGCAATCGTGCCGCTGAATTCGGCACCTACGACACATAATGCATTGACGTTGAGCTCACCCGCATTGTTTTTTTTCACGAGAAAGCGTTTGGCTGCTTCCACGTCCAAGACCATTTTTTCAATGTCCGGTCCTTTCATTTTCTCCAAATCAAATTCTGCGGCGTCGCCGTTGGGGAGTTTATAGGAGAGACTTTCTCCGTGCCCCCGCAAATCCGGGCATATGACCGCATAGCCCTGCTTCTGCAGATGAGCAGCCATGATGTGATATTCACCTCGGTTACCCTTCCAGCCGTGCAACATGATGATCGGGACGGCCTTTTTCTTCAGGATGCTGGCGTAGTAAGTAGCCTTAATCGTCACATTGTCTTTGGTCTCGAGGGAGATGTTTTCCGGATCAGGGATCTTATCCTTGCCCTCCTCTTCCTTGGCTTTGTCCTGACCGAAGGCGGACGTGCCGGCCAGCAATGCCACCACCAGACAAGTCACAGTGACGAACCGAATCCGAAGCTTGGAAGAAGCAATTGTGGATGGCATGGAATGTGATTTTGTTGAGGGAAGAGGTTGGAATTTAAACGAACAAGACAGCTCAACAAGGCCGCTTTCGCACCCTTTGCAAATGGTTGCTGACACTTTACCCATCCTAGAGCCAGCAAGCTGCCAGCGTCAACCAACAAATTATGAATTGGAAAATTCGCCGCAACCACCTTTGCGTATGAGTTCTATGGCACAAGTCTTGAAAAATCCATTATCCGTCGCACCGAGACAATCGCGGCCCTCACAACCCCTCTTCGGGGGTGTCCTGCCAAAGAATCATGCAGTCGTCTGTTGATATCCCAAAAATGAGACTCTCATCTCAAGTATTTCACACCCGTTGCCTACCGGAATTCCGAGTACATTTGCCGGGAGTCATCGCTTTAGATGTGGCAATGCAGACACATTTTCAGGGGATTACCGGCGATTTTCGCACCCCAAAGTCACAAAATGTCCAAAGTTGCTTGCATTTTCGAGGAAAATCGAGGACAATTCGGCTGGTAACGGAAAACCTGTCTGGGAACCATCTTAGGACGTGTTGCCGAGTTGCCTGCTTGCAGACCTCCGCATGCATGGCAGAAAAAGCAAAAGGAGCTGTAACGTGAAAATGATTCAGGGCTTACGGACTTGGTGGCAGAAGCAAACCGGAGAGGACGAGACCCCTTTCGACGGCGATTCTCCTGCTTTCATTGTCAGCCTCCTGGCGCATTTGGTTCTCGTCGTAGCTCTTGGGTTAACCCCCCTTATTGTTTCCGACAACCAGGTAACGCTCACAGTTGTATCCGTTCCTGAAACGGAAGAGATTGAGGAACTTAAAGTTCCTGAAGAATTCTATTTCGCCGAACAACCCAGCCAGGATGTTGGAGCCAATAGTGTGCAAGGAGAAGCGATGGCTCTCTCCGAAGCTCCGATCATTTCCGAAGTCTCGGTGATCCCCAACCACCAGGAGATTCTCCCCGAAGTCGAAGTTGCTAACGTCGAAATTAACAACGCCATCGAAGTCGCGACGGGCCTGAACTACAACGCCAATATGGCCGTTAAAGGTGCGGCGGGCGAGGGAACGACCGGCGCGGTGGGTGCCATCGACCGCCTGACGCACGAAATCCTGCTTTCGTTGGAAGAGCGAAAGACGCTCGTGGTTTGGTGCTTCGATTCCACCGCCAGTTTGATTCCCCAGCGGAATGCCATTCACGACCGCTTCGACAAGATCTATGAAGAACTTGGCATCATTGAGGCTGCCGGCAACAAGGCGTTTAAGAAGCACGAAGATGAACCGCTGCTTTCCAGCGTTGTGGCTTTTGGTAATAACGTTGAGCTCTTGACGAAAAAGCCCACGGAGAATCTGGCCGAACTCAAGGCCGCCGTGAAAGGCATCAAGAATGATGATTCCGGCAATGAAAACGTCTTTCGTGCCGTTTACGAAGTTGCCAAGAACTACGCGAATTACCGTTACACCCCGCCAGGAGGACGGCCCGAACGAAACGTGATGATCATTGTGGTCACTGACGAGGCAGGCACGGATCAAGTCGGCTTGGACGAAACTGTCAAGCTTTGCCGCCGCCAAACCATGCCGGTTTATGTGGTCGGCGTACCTGCGCCGTTCGGCCGCAAGGAAACCATGATGAAGTGGGTTGATCCCGATCCGAAGTTTGACCAATCACCTAAGTGGGGTGTTGTGGAACAGGGTCCTGAATCTTTTGCTCCCGAACGGATCAAGTTGAACTTCTCTGGGAGCAAAGAAGAGGATCTGCCAATCGATTCGGGTTTTGGACCCTATTCTTTGACTCGATTGTGCGTTGAAACTGGCGGCATCTACTTTGCCGTGCACGCGAATCGCGATGTGCGTCGGGCCGTGAGCCGGCAGGAGACGCAAGCGTTTTCTTCCCATATTTCCCACTTCTTTGATCCTGAGATTATGCGTCGGTATCGTCCCGACTATGTCTCGACGACGGAGTATGAAAAGCGTCGGAGTTCGAACAAGGCCCGATTTGTGCTCGTTGAAGCCGCCAAGATGTCTCAGATTGATCAAATGGCGAGTCCCAACTTGAGGTTCGTGAAATCCGACGAAGCAGCCTTCGCAACGGCACTTTCGGAAGCTCAGCAGGAAGCGGCCCGCCTGGAGCCAAAGATCAATCAGCTTTACGAATTGCTTCGCACAGGCGAGAGTGATCGAGAGAAAGAAGATACCCTCCGTTGGCAGGCGGGATACGATTTGGCAATGGGTCGCGTGCTGGCCGTCAAGGTTCGCACCGAAGCCTATAACGCCATGCTTGCTGCCGCCAAGCGCGGACTCAAGCCCAAGGATCCCAAGAACAACACTTGGACCCTGAAGCCCGCGGATGAAATCTCCGTCGGCAGCCAGCTGGCCAAGCTGGGGGAACGGGCCAAGATGTACTTGAACCGAGTCGTGAAGGACCACCCGGGAACTCCCTGGGCACTGCTCGCCGAGAAGGAACTGAAGGATCCGGTTGGCTGGGTTTGGGAAGATTCGTTCACCGATTTGGCTCCTCGCAGAATGGGAGACGGAAATGGAAATGCTCCAGCCGCCGCCAATGACGCAAAAATGATGCTCAAAAAGCCCCCGCCGAGCCGCCCGCCACCAAAGCTGTAAGCAAGCGATGCTTCGCCTGAATTGACCAACCAAGGCCCGGAACTTTCCGGGCCTTTTTCGCTGTCCTACCACTCACGACTCACCCTCTCCTACCATGCCCCTCCTCGACCGCCTCCGTCTCGACAATAAACGACTCTTCATCACCGGCGGCAGCCGCGGATTGGGGCGGGAAATGGCACTGGCCTGCGCTGAAATGGGAGCCGATGTAGTCCTTGTGGGCCGCGATGTGCCGAGCTTGGAAGCAACGGCAGCCGACATTCGTGCCCTCGGGCGCGAAGCCTTTATCATCAATGCGGATGTCAGCAAGGCGGACGAGTGCGAAGCAGCGTGCCACAAAGCACTCGTCGAAGCCGGGCCGATTCACATTCTGATTAACAACGCTGGCGGTCGGCGGCAGAACATTCCCACGCACGAGATGCCCCTGGAGACCTGGCGAGAACTTGTGGACCTCAACCTCACCAGCGTGTTTCTCTGCACCAAGATTCTCGGCGGCGCGATGATCGCCCGCGGTCAGGGAGGGAAGATCATCAATATCGCCAGCATTAACGCTCTCGTCGCTGGCCGCAAAATCGAGGGCCGCCACTACGAAACTTGCAAAGCCGCCGTGGTGCAGTTCACTCGCGCCGTCGCCGCCGACTGGGCTCCGCACAAAATCAACGTCAACGCCATCTTGCCCGGCGGCTTCATGACCGAGCCCAACCAGCGGTGGCGCAAAATCCATCCCGAAGTCACCGAGGCCTTCCTGCAGCAAATTCCCATGGGCGACTTTGGCCCCCCGGAAGACCTCGGCCCGCTCGCCGTCTACCTTGCCAGTGACGCCAGCCGGTACATGACGGGGGCTTCGCTGGTGATCGATGGGGGATATACGCTGTGGTAGAATGCAGTCCGCCGCTTCGCGAGACAGACGATATAATAGAATGAATGCGGATGAGCTTAGGAGACTTGGAATGACAACTGCATCCATCGTCGGAGAATGGCTTGAGCCAATCATCACGCCAGAATCGGCACGCTATCTCTTGAATGTCAAGACGGACCCAATATTGACCGCCCAACTCGAGACGTACGCCGCCAAGGCAAATGAGGGTCAGCTCACCAAAGCCGAACGGAACGATTATGAAGCCTACCTCCAGGCGAATAACTTGCTGGCAATTCTCCAGGTCAAGGCTCGTCGGGTTCTCCGGGATCATCCCCCCGCATGAATTCGGAAACCAAAAACTTCGTTTTCGTTCGCGCCAACCATCGATGCGAATACTGCCAGTTGCCAGCGTCGAATAGCCCGCTGACCCCCTTTCACGTCGAGCATGTTCGCGCCAAGCAGCATCGAGGGGACGATGAGGTTAGCAACCTGTGTTTGTCGTGTGCTCAATGCAACTATTACAAAGGTCCCAACCAAAGCGCATTCGATCCATTGACAGACACCCTAGTTCGACTGTTCAACCCTCGCGTGGATGATTGGGGCGTGCATTTTCACTGGGAAGCGGCGATCCTCGTCGGAAACACGCCGGAGGGTCGCGCGACTGTTGAGTTGCTACAAATCAATGAGCCTTCGCGACACGAACTGCGACAACTATTGCTGGAAGACGGAGATTTGTAAGTAAACAATGTACCCCTGCCAACGCCTAACCCCGCTTCCCTTCGACCGCCGCTCCTTCCTCCGCCAGGCCGGCTGTGGGTTTGGTGCGGTGGCACTTTCGGCCCTCATGGCGCAGGGGGATTTCGGAGACATCAGCTTCGCCGCGGAATCGGAGAGGAGCAGCGATCCGCTCGCCCCCCGCAAGCCGCATTTTGCCGCGAAGGCCAAGAGCGTTATCTATCTCTACATGGACGGCGGACCGAGCCAGGTCGATACGTTCGATCCCAAACCGCGGCTGACGGCGGAGAGCGGCAAGCCGTTCGCCATGAAGATCGAACCGACGCAGTTCAACAACAACGGGGCAACGCTCGGCTCGCCGTGGAAGTTTCAGCAGTACGGCCAGAGCGGCATTCCGGTCAGCGACCTCTTTCCGAATGTCGCCAAGCACGTCGATAAGCTGGCGGTTATTCGCAGCATGACCAGCCAGTTCCCGGAGCACACCAGCGCCAACTACTTCCTGCACACGGGCACGGGTATTCAGGGACGGCCCAGCATGGGGGCTTGGTTCGGATACGGCCTGGGTAGCGAGTGCCGCGATCTGCCGGGTTTCGTCGTCATCAACGGCGGTTTGATTCCGCCGGGGGGCCTCGACAACTTCAACAGCGGCTTTTTGCCAGCCAGCTACCAGGGCTCCATCTTCACTGCTGCCAATCCGCCGGTTGCCAACATCAACCGTACCGAGGCGACGGATCAGCTTCAAAAGAACAAGCTGGCGTTGCTGAGGAAACTGGATGAACAGCGGCTGGCAGCATCCGGCAAAAATAGCGCGGTCGAATCGGCGATCGCCAATTACGAACTGGCCTATCGGATGCAAACGGTTGTACCGGGCCTCACGGACCTCAAGGACGAATCAGCCGCGACGCAGGAACTCTATGGCCTGGACTCCAAGTTTCCGCACACGGCCTCTTTTGCCCGTCAGTGCCTGCTGGCGCGGAGACTTTTGGAAAGAGGCGTGCGGTTCATCGAACTTACCTGCCCGAACTGCGGCCACGACCGCTGGGACCAGCACAGCAACCTCAAGAAGGGGCACGAGGACAACTCCCTCGCCGTGGACCAGCCGATTGCCGCCCTGCTGACGGATCTCGCCCAGCGGGGACTTCTCGACAGCACGCTCGTGATCTTCTCGGGCGAATTCGGCCGCACTCCGTTCGCCCAAGGCTCCGACGGCCGCGATCACAACCCTTTCGGCTTCAGCCTTTGGCTCGCGGGGGGCGGAATCAAAGGAGGCACCATCCACGGCCAGACCGACGAATATGGCTACAAAGCGGTCGAGAACAAAGCCGAAATCCACGACCTGCACGCGACGATGCTACACCTGCTTGGCATCGACCACACCCGCCTCACCTTCCGCTTCAGCGGCCGCGACATGCGGCTGACCGACGTACACGGGAACGTGATTAAAGAGATTTTGGCGTGAACTACCTCCGCTCGCTTTCCTTAGCCCTCGCGTGATTACTTCACCTTTTCGGGCTGTTTTCGCAGGTGAGAAATATCCCACAATTGGACCGTGGTGTCGTTGGCGGGCGTCGCCAACAAGTTGTTTCCCGCGAATGTAAATTCGTTGTTTCCGACAAATGTAAAGTCAATTCTACCTCCCCGAAAGGAACCCACTTCGGATGCGTATCCCCGACAACGCCAAGGCACCGACCGCATTCTCGCTGAATTAGCTCAATCAGCCCGTCAGCGCGGGAACTTGGTGTGCATGTTGAGGTTGAGGATACCCTCGACTTGGCCCCTCGCTGGTTTTGACAAACAGAGTGCCCTCTGTTGACCAGGTTACCTCGACCCTGGCAACCACTTGTCGCCGGAGAACAACCTTGTGACCTGTTGGCATTTCGGTTCATCCGACTAAAGCGCGCGCGGGTAGGAGGAAAGTGGCAACCCAATAACCTGAAAGGACTTACGTCAAGATGGCTGGAAAGCAACCCGGAAGGCGCGATCGAAGCTTTTGCCAATTGTCCCGTGGATCGCACCGTCTGAGCGGTGCCTGGAAGGAGAACGAGGCCCGAAAACGAGGCGTTTCAGGGAACTTGGCGACCAACTTCGGGACAGTCGCCGGCATTCCGCGACAACCTCTGAGGATGGAACCTCCGTGGTGGGCAACGATTATTTTCGAGCGGAGACGGAAACCATAAATCACCAAGGACTTGCGTTTAGCTTATAGCCGCGCACGCTTCAGTCGGAAGAGCCAAAAATCAGACCATGAATCAAACTTACGGCGACGTGAATCAACGAAACAGGTGTATACGCAACGACTTGCGGCGGGATGAATCACCCTAAGTCTTGAAAAAAAGCGGTGTGAATCATGAATCAAAGAGTACTATCGGGGGGATGCGATGGCCGAAATCACTAGCCCGACGCGCGAGCGAGGGTGCTCGCGGGTGGGGCTGACGAAGTAGTTGGGTGAGTTTGAAGTGCGGAACAGAATTCCCTCGCTGGCGCGGCGGGTTAGTGGCTGAAAAGCGTGCGAGAAGCATCAAAGTTGACGCATGGATTTGGGGGGCGTAGAATCGGCCTTGGTATTTTTGGGCGGCGGTTTGAGTGAAAGAGGTGCGGGCGTGCTTACGGTTTATGGATCAGGATGGCGGCGCGGATGCGACGGCCGTTCGCGGCGGGACTTCCTGAAGATCGGCGCGCTCGGCATGGGGGGGCTGACGCTGGCCGGGCTGTTGCAGGCGCGGGCCGAAGGGGCGGCGGAGCAGGCCAAGGATACGTCGATCATCTGGCTGTTCCTCAACGGCGGGCCGTCGCAGTACGAGACCTTTGATCCCAAGCCGGAGAACCCGTTGCCGTTTCGGAGCGTCGTCGGGGCGACCAAGACCAATGTGCCGGGGACGCTGATCGGCGGGCTCTTTCAGAAAATTTCGCAGCAGGCGGACAAGTTCAGCCTCATCCGCTCGTACACGCACGATTCAGCCGACCATGCCGATGCCACGCACTTTTTGATGACCGGCCACGCCCACCGGGCGGCGGCTTTCGGGGCAGCCCAGAATCAGCCGAGCTTTGGGGCGGTGGTTTCGCGACATCGGGGTCCGACGCATCCGGCGACGTTGCTGCCGACGTGCGTCAAGCAGGACTATATCTATGCGGAGGGGCCGAGTTGGCTCGGGCCGGCGTATTGCCCGTTCGATTTGCATGGGAATGCGATGGGGGACATGACTCTCCGGATTCCGCAGGAGCGCCTGGCCGACCGGCGGGGGCTCTTGGCGGCGTTCGACAACCAGAACCGGCGGATCGATGCCAGCGGCATGATGAACGCCCTGGGTGAATTTGAGGGGCGGGCCGTGGACCTGATTCGGGGGAAGGCGCGGGAGGCCTTCGACCTGTCGCGAGAAGATCCCAAAGTGCGGGAGAAATACGGCAAGGGGAAGGAGAACCTGGGGGAGAAGCTGCTGCTCGCCCGCCGGCTGGCGGAGGCGGGGGTGGGGCTGATCAACGTCCGTTATGGAAGCTGGGATTCTCACGGGACCAATCCTGCCGTTGGCCACGGCACGATTGAAGAGGAGATGCACAAATACGTTCCGGAACTTGACCGGGCGCTCTCGGTTTTCTTGGAAGACCTGTATGCTCGGGGGCTGGAGAAGAAGATTTTGCTGGCGGTGGTCGGTGAATTTGGGCGGACGCCGAATGTTGACAGTGACAGTGGCGGACGGGGGCATTGGCCGCTGCTGGGGAATCAACTGCTTGCCGGAGGCGGCATGAAGATGGGACAGATCATCGGCTCCTCGACCACCCGCGGCGAAGAGCCCAAGACGCACCCCGTGACCCCCAACGATTTGCGGGCGACGTTCTTTAAGTTCCTGGGAGTGCCGACCAACCTCCATTTCACCAACCCCTCCGGCCGGCCGCAGTCGATTGCGGACGGCGGCAAGCCGATTGAAGCATTGTGGTAAGCCGAGTAG
>CAYUJE010000163.1:0-10601 GCA_964444865.1 uncultured Pirellulaceae bacterium
GGCGTTGATGCGGAGCTTTCCCGCTTAGTCGTCAGTATTCCGCAAGCTGGCTGCAACGTGGCGCTGCTCGGCTTCCGCCGCGAGCAGATTGCTCATCCGCTCGATGGTTTCGGGTTCGTAGTGCCGGCTATCGAGAAGCGGAAGATTATTGCGGGCAGCTTTACGAGTGTTAAGTACCCTGGCCGCGCGCCAGACGGAAAGGTACTCTTCCGCGTGTTCGTCGGTGGGGCACTACAGCCGGAATTGCTTGCGATGTCGGATGCGGAGACGTCCAAGATCGTGCTGGAAGAACTGCGCGATCTACTGGGAGTGACCGGCGAGCCCGAATTCTGCGACATCGCCCACTGGCACGGCGCGATGCCGCAGTACCACGTTGGCCATCTCGACAAAGTGCGGCAGATCGAAGAGCAAACCGCAAAGATTCCGGGACTTGCCATCGCCGGCAACAGCTATCGCGGCGTCGGCGTGCCGTTTTGCGTTCACGACGGCGAACTGGCGGCGGAAAGAGTACTGAACACTGAAAACTAAAAACTTCAATTCTTCGACGCCATCGTCGCACCGCTTTCGCCGACCACCAACTTCGCTCCCTGCGCCGCCCCCGCCACATCCCAGGGCATTGAAAGCCCGACGGAATTGGTTTGTCCCATGGCTTGGTTGAACGCACCGGCCAGTTGCAGGAAGGCCGCCGAGAGATCCTGGTCCTGCGCCAAAAGTTGCTCGACGGCGCGAACATCCTGCTCATTCCCCTGGGCTTCAACTCCACCCAGCACGTCCGCCGAAAGCTCGACGGAGCCGGAAAGGGATGCTCCCATCGCCGCCAGTTTCTCTTTTAAGATTGCGGCAAATTCGCTGACGGCCTTTTGCAGCCCCGCGGGCAATTGCGGCTTGCTTGGCGCAGGTGCTGCCGCCGCAGGCACTCCGGCCGGGTCCACCAGCATCGACGCGAACGACAACCCGCTCGCGGCAACGCGGGCCACACCCGCCGATAGCACTGCCAGCCCAGGAATCGCAGCCGGTAGTAAGGCAGAGAGCGACATAGTGCTAGCGGAGCCGAGGGGATGGAAGGGAAACGTGGTCGCATTATCGGCAATTTGTGCCGCACGGCGTGAGCATATTCGCTTGCGATGCGAGTTGCCGCCGAGTACCATCCGCCGGACAAAACCAATCAAAGAGGGAATGGCCGCGAAAAACACGAAAAGGCACAAAAAGGCAAACGGAATTTCTTTCCTCATCTTTGTGCATCTTCGCGTTTTTCGCGGCCATCCCCGCATTCTCGTTTCCGCGGCTCATTTCCATGCCGAGCGAACCCCGCATCCTCCGTTTCTCCCCTCCCCGTGATGAGCCATTGCTCACGCGCAAGGAGAAACGGGCCAAGGGGGTCTACTACACGCCGCCGGAAATTGTCCGCTGGTTGGTGAAACGGTCGTTGGAATTACTGACAGCAGCGGGACAGGCGAGTTCCTCGCTGCGCATCCTCGATCCCTCCTGCGGTGCGGGAGCATTCCTGCACGAAGCACACGCTCAAATTCCCGGCTGCTCGCTAATTGGAGTCGATACCGATACCGCTGCCATTGTGGCAGCCAACGCCCCCTTCACTCTTAATCTTAATCTTACTCCAAATCTTAATCCTCTTCCTCTTCAGCTCGACTGTTGCGATTTCCTCTCCCCCTCTTTCTCTCCCGCTCCCTTCGACCTCATCCTCGGCAACCCTCCTTACATCAACATCCGCGAGCTTTCCAAATCCACCTCCCCTGCATATCGGCAAGACCTCCGGCAGCGATTCAAGTCCGCTCGCGGCAACTTTGATCTCTACGTCCTCTTTCTGGAGCGGTCGTTGCAACTGCTCAAACCCGGCGGCATCTGCGGAATGATTATTCCCAACAAATGGGCCGGTCTGGACTACGCTCGGCCTTTGCGGGAGTTGCTGCTGGCGGAAACAACGTTGCACGATATGGTGGATCTGTCGGGCGTCAGTGTTTTTGCGGAGGCGGAAGTCTATCCGCACATTTTGATTTTTCAAAAGTGCCCCGCCGCTAAACACCACGCGGTCCGTGTGCGAGAAATTGCCTCAGCCGCCGAACTCCATGATGACCAGCCCTATCGGCTGATGCCGCAATCTCTGCTTTCACCGCGCACGATCTCGCTCCATCGCACGCTCGACGTTGAATCACGCGTCCCCACGGAGCCTATGGGCCAGCGGGCCAGACTGCTCAGCGGGGCCTCTGGATACACGGCTGGCCATATCGTGGAATTGCTGCAAGAGATCGGCGAGGAAGCGTCCCCCAACCAAGACCTGCACCCCTTCGTCGTCAGCGGTAATATCGACCGCTACTCCATCCGTCTGGGCAACGTCCGCTACATGCAGCGAAAGTTTCACCAGCCTATGCTGGACCTGAATTCCAATGCACTCTCACCGCTGAAGAAAAAGCTTTACGCAAATCCGAAAATCATCATCGCCGGCATGTCTCGCCGGATCGAAGCGGCTTATGACAATCAGGGCTTCGCACTTGGGGTTCAGGTCTATGCCGCCGCCGATCCGTTGGATGATCCGTTCTATCTGCTCGCCCTCCTCAACTCGCGGCTCATGTCGTTTCTGTTCCGCGAGCGATTTGCCGCGAAGAAACTTGCCGGCGGGTATCTGGCGATGAATAAGGGACAATTGGAGCAACTGCCGATACGGGTGCCGCAGCAGGGCAAAGAGGAGACCGTGGCTCGGCTGGCGGAATTAGCCTCGTGGGGTAGGCTTCCAGCCTGCCCGAAAATCTCATCTGGGCAGGCTGGAAGCCTACCCCACGAAGTCGACCGCGAAATGGACGAGTTGGTTTACCAACTCTATCGTCTCACCGCTGCCGAGATTCGCCAGGTCGATGCGGCATTCGAGGAACAGCAGGCGAGAGCGGCATGAAAGTGGGGCAGGCTTTCAGCCTGCCCGAAAATCTTGCTGGGCAGGCTGGAAGCCTACCCCACGAAAGGCAACAATGGGCGGCAGCCATCCTCTCCCGCCCTTGTGAGACCCCGCCATGCCCCGCCGCTACACTCTCTCTGCCGCTCTGCTTTTTTGTGCCTCTTTGTGTTTTTCATGGCCATCCGCTTCTTCTCTACTGGCCCAGGATAAGCCGGCACCGGTGACGGAAATCAAAGGAGACGCCCGGACACCGCTGGCGGGGACGAAGAAGCTGGAAATGGAAGGGGACATCGCGGCTCAGCTCGTGGACGGCGTGGACAAGTTCCTGCTCCGGGAAATCGAGAAATCGGTGGCAGGGCGGGCCAAATTCTGGAAGCGGGACCTCTCCAGCCCAGCAGCGTACGATAAGTCCATCGAACCCAACCGCCAGCGTCTGGCCCACATCCTGGGGGTGCGGGATAAACGGGTCTTGCTGGAAACCGTCGATAGTGTGTCGCTGAAGTTAGTAGCGACTGCCGACAAATACAAAGTTTATCGAATGACCTGGCGAGTGGTTCGAGATTTGACGGGCGAGGGATTGTTACTCGTACCGAATGACGCCCCCAAGCTCAACATTATCTATCTGCCGGACGCCGATCAAACGCCCGAGCAACTGGTGGGATTGGCAGGAGGCCTTCCATTGGCGAGCCAATACGCCCGAGCACTGGCGGAAAACGGGTATCGCGTCATCGTGCCGGTGCTCATTGACCGCAAGCTGGAACCTCGCCGAGGGCGCGGCAACATTTCGGGCCGCGAGTTTGCCTATCGTCCAGCGTTTGAACTTGGCCGCCATCTCATTGGCTACGAAGTGCAAAAGACCTTAGCGGCAGTGGATTGGCTGGAGCAAAGAGCCGACGGTGCCAAATCGAAGCTCCCTATTGGAGTCTACGGCTATGGTGAAGGGGGAGCCATCGCGCTCTATTCGGGCGCTCTCGATCCTCGCATTCAGGCCGTTGGGGTGAGCGGATACTTCGGTCCCCGTGAAAAGGTATGGGAGCAGCCAATTGATCGCAATGTCTTCGGATTGCTGCAGCAGTTTGGTGACGCCGAGTTGGCTGCGATGATCGCTCCACGTCCGCTGGTTGTGGAACACGCCAAAGCGCCTGAGTTGGAGTTGCCGGGTACGGGTGGAGGCGCGCCCGCGAAACTCGCCAGAGCCCCGCTAGCGGAGGTTCAGAAGGAGTTTGATCGGGCGACGGAGATGGTCAATGGAATTGCCCCCCCACACCCGTTCATATTCGCGTCTTTCAAGGACGACGCCGTAGCCAAAGACGAGTCCATCGTTTCACATTTAGGATTGGCAAACTTCATTCGCAACCTTGAAATCATCGGCAAGCAAAAGCCAGCCTCAAAGTTCCCAGCGAACGTTTCCGAAAAGCTGCCGGTCTACACGATCGAGGACGACCTCTTGCTGGCAATCACCCAGCGTCAAGAACGGCAGCAGCACGAAATCGAAGCGGACACGCAGTACCTGCTTCGCGAAAGCGAGTACGTCCGCAATGACTACATGGACAAACTCTATAAGTCCCCGAACCTCGACGCCTACAACAAGACGGTCGAGGACTACCGCGAGAAATTTGCCACCGAGGTGATTGGCCGGTTTGATATTCCGCTCCTGGAGCCGGCTCCTCGCAGCCGCAAGGCGTATGAGACGGAGAAGTGGACGGGGTATGAGGTGGTGCTGGATGTCTGGCCGGACGTGATTGCCTATGGGATTTTGATTCTCCCCAAGGATTTGAAGGAGGGGGAGAAGCGGCCGGTGGTGGTTTGCCAGCACGGGCTGGAGGGGCGGCCGCAAGACACCATCGGCGAGCCCGGCTTTCAATATTACAGTGCCTTCGCCGGCCGGCTGGCGGAGCGGGGGTTCATCACGTTCTCGCCGCAGAACCTGTACATCGGCAAGGACCGCTTCCGCACCTTGCAGCGGAAGGCCAACCCGCTGGGCAAAACGCTGTTCTCGGTCATCGTGCCGCAGCACCAGCAAATCTGCAACTGGCTCGAAACGCTCCCGATGGTGGACAAGGACCGGATCGCCTTCTACGGCCTCAGCTACGGGGGCAAAAGCGCGATGCGGATTCCGCCGCTTGTGAAAAACTACTGCCTCAGCATCTGCTCCGCGGACTTCAACGAATGGGTCGCCAAAAACGCCTCCACCCGCCTGCCGTTTTCGTATGTCTGGACCGGCGAGTACGAAATCTTTGAATTCGACCTCGGCAGCACGTTTAACTACAGCGAAATGGCGGCGCTCATCTGCCCGCGACCGTTCATGGTCGAACGGGGCCACACCGACGGAGTCTCCGAGGACTGGTGGGTTTCCTACGAGTACGCCAAGGTCTTCTACAACTACAGCCACCGGCTCAAGCTCGCCGACCGCTGCGAGCTGGAAGTGTTTGACGGGCCGCACAAGATCAACGGGGTGAAGACCTATGAGTTCTTGCACAAGCATTTGAAGTGGCCGGCACCGAAATAGGGCCGGAAGGGGTCGGGAAGGGTTTTCGCGGTGAAAAACGCATCATTCCCCATTCACGCTGGCCGCGAAAACCTTTCCTGACCCCGTTGGCGTGGCATGCCGGTTCGCTTCAAATCCTGAGAGGCCCTGAAGGAAATCATACGGCAGACGGGGTGCAGCGCGGACGGGGTCAGGAGGAGTTTCGCGGCTGACTTTTCTCCAAGGCCGATGTTGTCTGACGCGAAACACCTCCCGACCCCAACCATGGAGATTGACTCGAATGAGCCGGTTTCGCCTTTGCCTTTTCGTTATCGTCAGCTTTTGCGCGCTCGCCGCGAGCGTCTCAGCCGCTCCTCCCGACACCCGCAATCCCCTCTTCACCTATCTTACCGGCAAGCCGTCGCCGGCGATGATTTGCTATACGCCGTCGGAGCTGGACCCGCGCTCCGAAGTGAACCAGCGGCTGCTGAAGACGAGCTCGATTCGGAAGGATTTGGAAGTATTGCGAGAGACCTTCGACGGCTTGGTGCTCTACGGCTATCATGAGGCGAATACGCCGCGGATTTTGGCGGTGGCCAAAATGCTGAAGTACCGAGCTGTACTGCTGGGCGTGTGGGACATCAAGTCGGCGGCGGAACTCGACGGCGTGGCGGCGCTGGCGACGCATTATCAGCACGATTTCGCAATCGGCGTCCTCGTCGGCAATGAAGGACTGACTTTTGGCCGCTATGAGGAGGAAGACCTGGCAATTGCCGAAGCTCGCTTACGGCCCCGACTCCCCAAGTCCGTCCCCATCGCCACCAGCGAGCCGCTGGTCGGCTATGGCCGGGAGGCGGTCGTCAAGTTTGGCGATTTCCTGGCCCCGAATATCCATCCGGTTTTTGACCGCAAGGAACTGGCGCCCGCGGAAGCAGCCGCTTGGGCGCGGGAGCAGGCGACGGCTCTCGCCAAAAAGACAAAGAAGCCCGTGCTCCTCAAGGAGACCGGCTTTCCCCATGCTGGCGATGCGAAGTACTCGCCGGAGACCCAGGCCGCGTATTGGGAGACTTATCTCAAGCCCGGCGTCCTCGGCGGTGATGACACCGCCTGGACCTTCCACGGCGTCAGTTTCGAGGCTTTCGACTTGCCCTGGAAAGCAGCCGAATCCAAGCTGGAGATTGAAAAATCGTGGGGACTGTTTTCACCCAAACGGGAGCCGTATCCTGCGGTAAAGGCGTGGCAGGCGCTCCACGAGAAAGCGCGTTAAGCAGTGCCAGCGGCAGGACTATTCTCGGCCGAATTCCATTTGGCTTTCGGACGTGGCCGTTAGGGCGTGACCGGTGCCCTGCCGATGGAATAGTATGTGAAGCCATACTCTCGCATCGTTTCCGCCGAATAGAGATTGCGACCGTCGAAAATGAGCGGCGCGGCGAGCAACTTTTTCATCTGCTCAAAATCGGGATTGCGGAAGACGTTCCACTCCGTGTTGATTGCCAGAGCATCCGCTCCTTCCAGGCAATCGAGCGGCTGATCGGCGAAGAGGAACCGCTGGTCGAGATTGCCGAGGTCTTTCCGCGCTGCGTATTCCCTTTCGACGTTGGGCATCGCCTCGGGATCGTGGCATTGTACACGGGCACCGCTTTTGAGCAGATAGTCGATGAGGACCAGGGCCGGCGCTTCGCGGATGTCGTCGGTGCGGGGCTTGAAGGCAAGTCCCCAAACGGCGATGGTCTTTCCCTTAGGCGGACCGCCGAAGTGCTTTTCGATTTTGTCGATGAGCGTTTGCTTCTGGGCTGTGTTGATTTCGTCGATGGCGTCGAGCATCCGGGGTTCCATGCCGACTTCCCGCTCCATCTGGGCCAAGGCCCGGATGTCTTTGGGAAAACAACTGCCGCCGTAGCCGACGCCGGGGAAGAGGAATTGAAACCCGATCCGCTGGTCGTGGCCGATTCCCTGTCGCACGTCGTTGATGTCCCCTCCCTTGCGCTCGCAAAGGTTGGCCATCTCGTTGATGAAGCTGATCTTGGCCGCCAACATGGCGTTGGCCACATATTTGGTCAGTTCCGCGCTTTCCGGCGTCATGGAGAGGAGCGGGTTGGACGTCCGCAGGAACGGTCTGTAAAGTTGGGTGAGCAGCCGCTTGGCGTTTTCCGTCCGGACGCCAATGACGACTCGGTCGGGACGCTGGAAATCGTCGATGGCGGCACCCTCCTTGAGAAACTCGGGATTACTCGCCACATCGCAGGGTCGGCCGGCAACTTCGCCGAGCTTCGCGGCCACTTTGGCGTTGGTGCCGACGGGGACGGTGCTCTTGATGACGACGACAGCATCCGGCCGCAAATGGGGCGCGATGGCTGCCGCGGCGGACATGACGTATTTCAGGTCGGCGGCACCTTTCTCATCCTGGGGGGTGCCGACGGCAATGAAGACGAGTCGGGCATCTCGCACCGCATCTTGAAATTCCACGGTGAAGTGCAGCCGCCCCTGAGCCGCGTTCTGCAACACCATTTCCGACAGGCCCGGCTCAAAGATCGGAATCTCCCCTTGCTTCAGCCGCTCAATCTTGGCCAGATCGATATCGACGCAGGTCACCTCATTGCCACTCTCCGCCAGGCAAGTCCCGGTGACAAGGCCGACATAGCCGGTACCGATCATTGCTAGTTTCATAGGACATCCTTTCCAGACTAGAAATGCAAATGACTAAATCCTAATGTCTAATGACTAATGAAAGGCACTTTTCCATTAGACATTAGTCATTAGTGCTTAGTCATTCCCCTTCGCCCTCATCCTTCGGCACCGGCACAACGGCGATGAGTGAGTCCCCCTCGTCCATGCTCATGATGCGGACACCCTGGGTATTTCGCCCCTTGACGCCGATATCGGCGGCGCGGATTCGTTGCAGCTTGCCACGAGCGGTCATCATGATCAGTTCATCGTCCTCACCAACCGCCACAATGCCGATCACCGCGCCGTTGCGCTCCGACGTCTTCATGTCGCGCACACCCTGTCCGCCGCGACCCTTGGTGGGATAGCGATGGGAAGACGAAGTCCGTTCTTCCCCTTCTTCCCCCCCAGCCTGCTCGGATGCTTCGGAATCAGGCTCATCGACAGCGGCGGTTTCGGAGGTGACTGCTTCGTCCGTTTCGACCTCGGTCTCACTCTCTGATTCGTCCGGCACGTCAACATCCGAATTGGGGCCAAACGGAGTCCGTTTTCCATAGCCCTTTTCGCTGACCGTGAGCAACGTGGCCAAGGGGTCGGCAATGACCATGCCGACGACTTTGTCGCCGGACTTGAGGCGAATCCCCTTCACGCCGCTGGAGTCGCGGCCGACGGAACGAACCGTCGATTCGCGAAAGCGGATCGCCTGTCCCCGGGCGGTCGAGAAAATGATCTCGTCTCCAGGACGGACGATGGCCACGTCCACAAGTTCGTCGTCCGGCTTGAGGTTGATTGCAATGATTCCACCACGTTTCGGCCGGCTATAGGCTTCCAGCGCGGTCTTCTTGGCAAGGCCGCCGCGAGTTGCCATGAGGAGGTAATGACCGGGGAGATTGAAGTCCCGAATGGCGATGCATTCGGCGATCTTTTCTCCTTCGGTCATATTCAGCAGATTCACAATTGCCCGCCCCTTGCTATCGCGACTGAGCTCGGGGATGTCGTAGACCTTCTGCCAATAGACCTTTCCCTTGTTCGTGAAAAACAGCAGGTGGGCGTGCGTGCTGGCGACAAATAGGTGCTGGATTGGATCTTCCTCGTCGGTCTTCGCCCCCTTCATTCCCTTGCCGCCGCGGCGCTGGGCCCGGTAGGTGCTGGCCGGGGTCCGCTTGATGTATCCCTTGTGACTGATCGAGACCACCATGGTCTCTTCGGTGATCAGGTCCTCCAAATTGACGCTGCCGATCTCGTCCCCGCTGATTTCGGTCCGCCGGTCGTCGCCGTGCTTCTTTTTGATCTCCAGGAGATCGTCCCGAATGATGGCACGGATGTTGGCTTCGTCGCCGAGAATGCGGAGCAGCTCGAGAATCTCGGTGAGCAGCTCTGCGTGCTCGCCCGAAAGGCGTTCCTGCTCCAGATTGACGAGCTGACCGAGGGTCATCCGAAGGATGGCCTCGCTCTGCACGGCAGTCAGACGGTATACGTCGGAGACGCCCCGCTCTTCTTGGAAAATTTTGAACCCTGAGTCACCCAGTGCCCGCTGCATCAGGGAAGCTGGGGCCTCCACACCCATCAGGCCGAGCTTTGCTTCCGCCTGAGTCTTGGAGGCCCGGATGATGCGGATGATTTCGTCAATATTCGCCAGGGCGAGAAGCAGTCCTTCGATGGTGTGCTTGCGTCGGCGAGCTTTGGCCAGCAGAAACTGCGTCCGGCGGCGAATGACCACCACCCGGTGCCGCAGGAATTCTTCCAGCAGTTGCTTGAGCGTGCATTCCCGGGGCTTACCATCGACGAGGGCGAGCAGAATGATGGAGAACGTATCCTGCAGCGGCGAAAACTGGTAAAGCTGATTGAGAACAACTTCCGGATCCGAGTCCCGCTTGATGTCGATCAGGATGTGGACCGGATGGTTCAGATCGCTGATATCCGTAACCTCGGAGATTCCCTTGATCCGGTCATCGTTGATCAGGTCCTTGATCTTCTCCAGCACGCCGTCACGCGATTGCTGGTAAGGAATCTCGGTCACCACGATGCGGTAGCGGTCCTTCTTATGCTCTTCGATCCGGGCGCGCGACCGGAGGACCACGTTGCCTCGGCCGGTGAGATAGCCGCGCCGCAGCCCGCTGCGGCCGCAGATCATGCCACCCGTCGGGAAGTCAGGCCCCGGAACAAGCTCCATCAACTCGTCGATGGAAACATCCGGCTCGTCGATGACGCGCACGAGGGCATCGCAGATTTCCCGCAGATTGTGGGGAGGAATGCTCGTGGCCATGCCGACGGCAATTCCCTGGGTGCCGTTGACCAGCAGGTTCGGAAATTTGCTCGGCAAAACGGTTGGCTCGCGGAGACGTTCGTCGTAGGTCGGAACTAGATCGACGGTATCCCGATCGATATCCTCAAGCATCAAGGCCGCGATGTGCGACATGCGAGCTTCGGTATATCGCATGGCAGCCGGTGGCATGCCGGCGATGGAGCCGAAGTTTCCCTGCTTGTCGATCAGAACGTGCCGCGTGTTCCATTCCTGGGCCATGCGAACAAGCGTGGGATAAATCACGCTCTCGCCGTGGGGAT
>CAYUJE010000163.1:10611-14959 GCA_964444865.1 uncultured Pirellulaceae bacterium
CTCGCCGCAAATCTTCGCGCACTTCGTGCGGCTGGCGGTGGGGCCAAGGTTGAGGTCGTTCATGGCGACCAGGATTCGGCGCTGCGAAGGCTTGAGGCCATCCCGCGCATCAGGCAAAGCCCGGCTGACGATGACGCTCATGGCGTACGTCAGGTAGCTTTCCTTGAGTTCATCTTCAATCGATTGATCGAGGATGAGACCGTCCTTGCCATTGCCACCGGGAGGCGTGGCACCAGGGGGTGGATCGCCGGGAGGATCAGGGGGGAGCGAATCGCCGGGAGAGGTGGGGTCAGACGCCAATTCAGAGTCCTTTCCAGACCGCGGCGAGGCTCTTTTCTAAGCCCCAAAAAACCGCGAAAACTGAGCCAAAATCAAGTGGAAAATCGAGTGCTCAGTTTACCAATTTGAACCCTGAATCACAACGGGTCGACCTGCCGAAACTGGTGCCGTAAGTCCTTGAGGCATAGGGACTTTGGGGCAATGATTTGCAGGCCGTTCGGCGCATGAAAAAGGGCAGGCGAATTGCCTGCCCGAGAGTCGGTTTTGGTTTATCCCAAATGCCAGGCTTACTGCACGTTTGGAACCGGCGGTGCGTTCCACCAGGGATGCGGCTCGAACCGTTTGAGTTCCATCGCTAACAGGACGGTGGCAGTAATGATCGCAAACAGCGACAACACCAGCATCATTGTGTAGACATTGGTCGGCTGCTTCTGAGCCGGAACGATGGGATTAGCTGAACTTGGTAGTGACATGATCTCCCTTCCGTACCTGGCCCCGTTTGAGGTCTTTGTTGATTTGGCCGACCGCCCGATCGGGGGCAACCTTCATGATTTTGATTTGGCCAAGGTAGGTGTCGCCGCGGTAGACTTCCATGATGTGTCCTTCTCGCAGACCGTCATCCTTGCCAACAGAGATTTCGATCAAATCCTTGTCGCCAACAACAAGCACAATGCCGTTGAGGCCAATCGGCTCCAATTGGGCGACCAGCGAATCCTTGGTAAGTCCGTTAGCTTTCAACACCATCGTCAACTGGGCAAGTTGTGCATTCAGCTGATTAGACCGCTCTTCCAGTGCCTGCCGCTTGACTTCGTCTTGGTTCAATCGGTCCGTCAGCTCCACCACCTTGGAGAACTGCGTGTCACGGTCCAGTTGAGCAAGTTGCGTTTCTTTGCGGAGAATGGCAACTTCCTCTTCAAGTTTCGTCAGGCGTTCCTGGGCGGTTTTGTTGGCTTGGGACTCTTGATTAAGAGCCGCAATCTTGTCGTTGAGTTCTTTTTCCTGTTGAGCGACGGTCGCTTCCGCCGTGGTGATTCGAGTTTGCAGAGCCGCGAGAGCCTGGCGGCGAGAGGCCTGCTCCAGCGCCAGTTGCTGCTTGGTTCGCTCATGCTCTTGCTTCGCGCCTTTCAGTTCGTCCGTCTTCAGTTCCAGCCGCCGCTCCAACCCTGGCTTGCTGGAATCGGTGCTCTTCACCAGATCCCGCCAGTTTTGATGGGTGGCGAAGACCATCACCGCAAAGGACATAAATACCAGGCTCATGATGAAAATGAGCACCGTAAAGATTTTGCCGACAAGTGTCATGGCGAGCGAGTCCTTGAACTAACGTGGCCCGGAGGCGAATACGGCTTGATGCCAGAAGGGGATTTGCGGCAACCGCGCAGAACGAGCGGAGGCAATACCTTCTGACACCTTGGAGGCCAGTATAATTACCCCTAAAAGGAAAAGTCAACGAAATGGCTTTAATTTTGGGGGGTTGCAAAGATTGGGATAGCCAGCCGCAGGAATTACCGGCACGTAGCACCTAACACGCACCCCCCCAATGAGCGTCGGCAATTCCGATTGGCATCGCCGGCTTACAAACCAAGGTGGTTTCAATCGCTTGGCTTGTTACGTTCAGTTTCGTGAGCAACGGGCAAAACTATTCCCAAATTCTTATCTCGCCGACGCAGAACGATCCCCCAGGCCGCCAGCAGACCGCAAACCGCTGCGCACGCAATAGCCGGCCAATCGCCCAGAGTGTGATAGAGCGGGCGGCGACTGTCGGGTTGCACGGAAACGACCAGCACCTGCGCCTGACGCTTGGGACCGCGGTCGAGCACCCGACCGGTTCCTTCGATATTCGCTGAAATGCCAGTGTTGGCGGCAATGATCATCGGCCGGCGATTTTCAATCGCCCGGAAGATGCCGCATTTCAAATGCAGGTCGAGAATCGACGAGCCATAAAACCAGCCATCGTTCGTCAGGTTCACGAGCACATCCACGGGCGTTCCCTGTTTCTCGAGCGTCAATACCTGCTGGCGGATGAGATGGGGCACGGTGCTTTCAAAACAAATGTTTGGGCAGTAGTTCATTCCCTTCACGTCCGCTGCCACGGGCAGGTCCCCTTCGGTCATTCCTTCAATGGGAAAGACGTCTTCAATTATCGGAAACCAACTGGCGAAGGGGACGTACTCGCCAAACATTACCGCATGTGTCTTGTCATAGCGGCTGACGATTTCTCCCTTTTCATTGGCGAGGAGAGCGGAGTTATAGACCCGGCGGCGATCAGGGCCGTAATCGAGCGTGGTCGTGCAAAAATAAAACAGCGTGGGTGCATTCGCGCCGGCAGAGCCCGGTTCGTTCAGCATGTCGGCTGCCTGTTTGACGGCCTTGGGAAACTCACGTTGAAAAAAGAGGGCAGCCTCACTTTCCTCTTTCGAAGACTCTGTGCCGGGAGAGTTGACCACAAGCGGCAGGGCGAACATGGATTCTGGCCAGATGACAAGGTCGAGTTTGCGGTGGTTCTTACAGGCCTGCTGCGTCAACTCGGAATAATGCTGCATCCGCTCCATCGACTGGCGAAAATCCATATCGATATGAACGTCACGCGAACCTTGAATCAGGGCGATTAGTTGCGGCACGCGTGAGGTACCCGGGGGAGTTTCGGCAAGTCGCAACCAGCCATAGGCGAGCGTGAGCAGCATGACGGCTGCCGCGGGTAGCAGAGGCCAGGCTTCACGTTTGACCGAAAAGATGGACCTCGCCGCCGCTGCCGCAACGAACATGATTAGGAAGCTGACGCCGTAGGCACCGAACACATCCGCAATCTGTAACAGGGCAGTCCAGTCGGATTGCGAATGACTAAGCAGCCCCGCGGAAAATCCGGTAACGACGTACCCTCGGGCAAGTTCCAACCCCACCCACACCACGGGAGCGATCAGCAGGATCGAAACCCTCAGCCGCCAAGCGGCAATTCGACAGAGACCAATGAACAGCGGCAGATACAGACCTAAGTAGGCCGAAAGCAGAATCCAACCAAACACAAGCAGAACATGCGCCAGAGCGATTCCATAAAGCATCGCCAGCCAGTGGGCCAATCCGCCGAGCCAAATCCCAAAGTAGGCCCACCGTGTCATCGGCTGGGGGCGAAGAACCAGATAAAGCCACGGCAGCGGTGCCAGCCATGCGATGGGCCATAAATTGAGCGGCGGAAACGCGGCCCAGAGCAGCAAACCGCCCAGGATGGAGCAGCCGAGGGAGGTGTAGAAAGATTGGCGATCTGCGGAGCTATGAAGTGTCTGGGTGGTTGTGGAAGGTTTCGCAATGGAGTCTTGAGACGGGCTAGTCCTCGGCTTTCTTTGCTTCGTACTGAGTACTAAGTACTTAGTACTCAGTATTGAGTACAGCGATCCAGCCGACCGACCATGCGAGGCATTACACGGTTCCATTGTCATCGCCATCCTTTGCGAAGCTGTCTTTGACTAGCAGGCCGGGCACGTCGTCCGCTCTCATTCGAAAAAACTCCGGACGCTGTTTTCCCGTAATCCGCTCGTATCGCTCCCAGTTGTCCTCTGTCCAACTCTTGTATCGACGGCTGAATTTGACACCGCCGCCAGGCTTGACCATGGACTGTATCAATCCCACGGTCATCTTGCGAATCTCGGTTCCCTCGGAAAACAAGGCAGCGAATTCATCCTTGCCCAGATACTTCCGATCGTAGGCGGCACAGAGATGCGATTTCGTTTCGTCCAAACTACCCAAGGAGTAGCCGAGAAACGTAATGAACTCCGCCTGGGTGCCACGTCCAAAACCTTCGGCAATATTGGACATCACCGACTCGGACGAATCGTTAATCTGAACCGCCAGCCGTTGATCGCGAGCGAAGGGTTTGGATTCGGACAATTCGAAGATCGCCTTGGACCATTGCCGGGCACGTTGCCAACAAAGCAGGTCGGTGAAGGATCGGACGCCGGACATGGCGTGACTCCGAAAAACTTTGGGTATTTCCGAATAAAACGCAATTCAACAGGCTCCATTCTCAGTACTCAGTACTCAGTACTCAGTACTCAGTACTCAGTACTCAGTACTCAGT
>CAYUJE010000164.1:0-14951 GCA_964444865.1 uncultured Pirellulaceae bacterium
TGGAAGGTGGCCCGCCGCAGCAGGATATGTGGGACCCCAAGCCGGACGCTCCGCCGGAGATTCGCGGCCCGTTCAAGACGATGCCGACCAAGGTCCCCGGCACGTTCTTTACCGAGCATTGCCAGAAGTGTGCGGCCATTGCCGACAAGTTCACCGTCGTCCGCAGCCACAGCCACGCCGACAACGGCCACATGACCGGCTATTACTACGTGATGACCGGCCGCAAGCCGCCGTTTGCCGACGGCGAGCACCCGATTCCGACCAACGAGCACTTCCCCTCGCTCGGCTCCATCGTCAGCCGCGAGAAGGGGGCGGTGGGGACGATGCCGCCGTACATCAACATGCCGCACCCGATGTCCGCCGGCGGGCCCGGTTTCTACGGGGCCGAATACGCCCCCTTCGTCATCGAAGCCGACCCCAGCCAGCCCGACTTCGAGGTCAAGGACCTCGGCCGGCTGGAAGGGATGACCGAGTCCCGCCTCGGCCTGCGGCAGCGGCTGCTGGCAGGGCTGGAAAAAACCGGCCAGCGGACCGGGCGGGCCAAGGCGATGAGCACCTACTACGCCAAGGCCTACGACCTGATGACCTCCCCCGAGGCCCGCAAGGCGTTCCACATCCAGTCCGAGCCCGAGAAGCTCCGCGAGGAATATGGCCAGACGCAAATCGGCCAGTGTGCCCTCCTCGGCCGCCGCCTCGTCGAAGCCGGCTGCCGCTTCGTCGGCATCGACGCCCCCGGCTGGGACGTGCATTTCAACTGCTTCCCCGCCTTGCAGGGCGATCTCATTCCCCCCGCCGACCGGGCCTTCGCCGCCCTGGTCACCGACCTGGAACAGCGGGGCATGCTCGACAGCACGCTCGTCGTCATGATGGGCGAAATGGGCCGCACCCCCCGCATCAACGCCCAGGCCGGCCGCGACCACTGGTCGATGGCCCAGTGCATCCTCTTCGCCGGCGGCGGCACCAAGCCGGGCCGCATCATCGGTGCCACCGACCACCAGGCCGCTGCCCCCACCGAGCTCCCCATCAGTGTCGGCGACCTCCGCCACACTGTCATGACGCTCCTCGGCATCGACTCGAAAAAGGAATACCCCGACTCCTTGGGCCGGCCAGTGCCGCTGACGGATGAGGGGAAGATGATTCCGGGATTGGTGTAGGGGATGATGAATTGTCAGCTGCATCGGCGAACTACACACACGTAACTTCGTGGTGAAATCAGTATTGAATTTCCAGTTTTGAGTTTCATCACTCGCGAACGACACATTGAACAACATTAAGCTCAACCCAGGTGGGCTGATTGGTGCACTTGCATTTGGCGTGATAGCCGGAGCCATAGCATTTAGCACTGTCAACTTCGACAGTACCGCCCCCAACTCCTATAACCTTGCAAAGATACCGCTGTTGGCATTAATTGTTGGCGCATTCGTTGGAAACTTTCTGTGGGGCCTTATCTTCAAGAATAGTTAGCACTGAATTTCGTGGAGTGAGCGTTTCGCCTCAGCTTCCCAAATGACAACCCTGCAGCGTGCGGACCAAGTGGTGAGTTGCAGTGACGCGAGGTTCCAAGTCCCCAGTCTCGATTTTCGAGGCAATCCGCGGCGCGGTGAACATTCCCAGGTCCCCCTAAGCCCGCCAGCTTCGCCGCCCCCTCCTCAGCCGCTGCAGCGGCGACTTCCTAACCGCGGTAGCGGTGTTAGAACTCAGCCCACAGCGCAAGCTGTGGGTTATAGGCGGCAACCGCCAAAAGAGCCCCAGCCGGGGCGAAAGAATGGTTGATTCGATGCGCGCCGTCGATCTTGGAAGCGCCGGCATTGGCGCACGGCGATCGTCGCGTTCCCGCCGGCCACCGTTCTTGCGCCGCTGCCGCGGCTTGAAATTTGTTTTTCGCATTCGTATCCACAGCTCGCGCTGTGGGCTGGGTTCTAACGCCACTGCCGTGGCTGAAGAGTCGCACTTCTGGCATTTGCCCAATTGCTGGCTCTAAAATGTGCGGAGTCCAAAATCCTTCGTTCGTATTCGGAGGCTCTCATGGCCCACACGTTCACCCGGCTCTACTTTCAAATCATCTTCAGCACCAAGCATCGTCAGCCGTTCATCGACTTTGAATTGGAGGAGCGGCTGCATCCGTATCTCGGCGGCATCATCCGCGAACTCGGGGGCGTGCCGATTCGTGTCGGCGGCGTGGCCGATCATGTCCATTTGCTGGCCCAACTGCCCGCGATGTTGTCGCTGGCCGACGTGGTGCGCGACATCAAAGCCAACTCATCCGGCTGGGTCCACGACACATTTCCCGGCCGCCAAGAGTTCGCCTGGCAAATCGGCTACGGCGGATTCACGGTCAGCAAGTCAGTGTTGACCGACCTTGAGCTTTACATCGCCCGCCAAAAGGAGCACCACGCGAAGGAACCGTTCGAGCCCGAGTTCCTGCGGTATCTGCAAAACAACGAAGTCGAGTACGACGAGCGGTTTGTGTTCGATTGACCAATACGGATTCCTCTTCTCTGCCTGCGTGGGGACCAAGGGGTGGGTTGCGGTGACGCGAGGTTCCGAGAGCCCAAGCTCGATTTAGTGGCTGTTCTGGCCGGCGCTTCTAGTGGCAATCAATCTTCCACAATGGTTAGCTCGTCGCCCGCCAAAAAGTCGGTCGCCCTTTGAATTTTTCCCGAGGGCCAGTGAATGGCGAGCGACTGGAGTTTGGTTCCTTTGGGAAATGCAAACAAGGGCCGATCATCGCAATGAGATACGTAGCTCGCACCGCTTTTGACAAACCGGAGGAGTTTGCCCCCTTCCGTCTCCAGCACCAATCGAGTGCCGATCGCGTCGCGATTCGAAGCTCGGCCCACCAGTCGCACTCGCAGCCAGGAGTTTCCGTCCGTGCTGTCGTTGCGGACCAGGGCTGAAGGTTCGTTGTTGTTCGTGAATCCAAAGTCGTAATCGCCGTCGTTATCCAAGTCACCAATCGCCAGCCCTCGGCCAAGATGGGGCGTATCGAAATACGAGCTCTCTCCCAATCGAACTCGGTCAAAGGAATTTCCCTTTTGATTCATCAACAGCAGCGGAAGTTGGTGAACCGGAGTTTCCTGGGGATGGAACTGCACATGTCCGTTGTTGACCAAAACGTCTTCATACCCATCCCGGTCCAGGTCGACAAACATCGTGCCAAAGCCAACGAATACACCCCCGATGGCCGTGATTCCTAGTGGTTCGCTGACATGGCGAAAAAAGCCGCGACCATCATTGACGTACATCGCAAAAGATTCGCGTTCGTAGTTGGCAACCCAGATATCGGGCAGCCCATCGTGGTTGTAATCGGCCAGATCAATCCCCATGCTGCCATTGGGGATTCCTTTGTTATCGGTAGCACAGCCGCGCAGGGCAGCGTCTTCCTCGAACTTGCCGGTGCCGTCATTGAGGTAGAGAAAATTCTCCGTCGTGTCATTACAGACGTAAAGATCCTGGTCGCCATCCAGGTCAAAATCACCGGTCAGCACCGCGAGCCCCTTGCCATCGGGATGGAGGCCAGCCACCGTGGAAACATCGCGAAAGGTGCCGTCTCCATTGCTCATATAGAGTGTGTCCGGCAAACCCTTAAACATCTTGGGGGGGCAGGTTTCCCGATTCTTGCTGAGCGTGCCGGTTTCCGTGCAGGTAGGATCGTTTTGGAAAGACCAGTCCACATAGTGAGCCACGTAGAGATCCAAAAAGCCATCCTGATTGAAATCGCCGAAGGCCCCGCAGGTGCTCCAGAGTTTGTCCGTGAGGAGTGCGGCCACATGCCCCTCCTCAAAAGTTCCGTCCCCCATGTTTCGCCAGAGTTGCACCCCACCGTAGCCGCAAATCAGCACATCTTGAAAACCGTCGTTGTCGTAGTCGGCGGCAGTGCAGCCGTGTTTGAAACGATCACCCGCGAAACCGCCGGCCGGCTGGGAGATGTTTTCAAAGTTCCAGTTGCCGCGATTACGAAAGAGCACGCTGGGGTATCCCCCCATATCTTTATTTCCTGGCCCTCGATAAAGGCCGCCGCCGACGTGCAGCAGGTCGAGTAAACCGTCTCGATCAAAGTCGAACATTCCCTGTCCGCCGCCGACCGACTCCACAATGGCTCGATTCAACTTTTCGCTATCGTTCTTGTAGGTGAACTCGACTCCCGCGGTGGCCGTAACATCCGTGACTTTGATCGTGGAAGATCGCAAATCGTTACTGGGAGGCACAGCGGGATCGATTAGCGGGATCGGCCCCGTCGAACCGGGATTTGTGGTAATCGCCGGCGGTTTGGATCCGCAACCCGCAACAGCCAAAAGGAAAACGAGGAGAACGAGGACCGGATTAGAGCTCAAACGCATATGGGGGCTCGTTAGCAAACGTGAGGCATGCGGCGGCTAAATCTCCCGCTCCCGTTATCTTACTCCATCTTGGAAGTAGTGCATTAGCTACGACTCGTGCCCAGGAGTGGTTCTCCCTCTGGCGACTGAATTCTGGCACGCCCCTTCAAGTTCGCTCCCAAAAGCAAGCAGGGCGAGTTGGTGGACTCGCCCTGTATAGAAATTGCGTCTGTGGATGGTCTCTCCGGCGTCGACTACCAAGGTCCACGCACCGGATAAATCCCGAACTGGTCGGTGTGGCTGGGCCAGGCGGGGGTGGGGTTGTAGGTGCCGCCTGTCGCATCGAGTTGGCCGGGATAATAACGGCCGAACTGATGGTAGATCGGCCGGATTTCACTGCCGGTCACGCCCCAGCCCCAACTCGCCATGGTGTGCGAAGTGGGAGGGACGACGAGCGCCATCGGCACACCCGCGCTGGTGTTGGCATAGTTGCCATGCCAAGGGCGATTGGCCGAATAGCGCATCGCCTGGCGGTTGCCGCGGCTGTAGGGGCCGCCGGCTTGGACGGGAGCGGACGCAACGAGCACCGCTGCCGCACAGGCGACAACGAGGAGGATCGGACGAATATTCACGGGAGTTCTCCGGCAGGATAGTGGGGGAATGGCCTAGCGCCCAAAGATCGAGTGGCCATAATGGACGCTCGTGCGGGTCAGTCCGAGGCCGCCGTTGTAATAACGGTGATACGTGCGGTCGTGGGTATACAGGAACTCATGTGGCATGAGCGGCTGATAGGTGATGTACGTATTGCCGACAAACTGCGGCACTGGGCGGGGCGAGAGATAAAGCTGGGCTCCCATCCCGCCGCAGTTGTTACCGACGTAGTGGTTGTAGAACAAATCCTGCTGGGCATAGTTGCGATAGTTGCAATTGCCGAGGGCGTTGTATTTCCCGTGCCCCTTGCCGGCATAACTTCCGTCGTAGGGACTGCGGTTCTGGCCGTGGTGCAGCGAATGTCCGTGGGCCGCATGTCCGCCGGGGCAGTTCGGGCAGTCTTGAGCGACCGAGATTCCGGCGAGCAGTGAGAGGCTCAGCACGGCAGAGGCAGCCAGCGCCGAGTGAAGAATCGTCCGTGTCATGAGGGGCTCCTTGCAGCGATTGGTAGTGTAGCCTGCAAGCTCCGCGTGCAGGTCGATCCGCTCATGGAGTGAGCGGACTACTTTTTGCTTTCGGCCAAGGTTCGGCTGTGACCATAGCCCTTCCCCTGCTTACCGCAACAAATGCGAGCACCCTGCCGATAGCTCCCGTAACAGCGTTAAAGCCGACTGGGATGAATTGGGGAAAAGCGGTACAATCCGGAGAGTTTGACACTGAGTATTCCGCTCACGCCGTGAGCGGACATCCGGCACACGGAGTGTGCCGGCTACTATTCTTGGAGGAGTGCCCGATTCATCATGGCGAAGGCAACGAAAGAACCAGCATCTCGAATTTCGTCAGCAGAAGAGGTGGAAGAGTCCGCGAACGGCTCAACCTCAAATGGCCACGCGAATGGTCATGCCAACGGACACGCGAACGGCCGCCTCACCGCGGAAAGCGGCTCGGGGAAGCGCCGCGCTACCGCCGAGTCGATGGCGACCAAGCAGCGGGATATTTCCGTCAGCGAGTTTTTCGCCAAAAACCGCCACCTGCTCGGCTTCGATAACCCGCGAAAAGCGCTCCTCACCACGGTGAAGGAAGCGGTGGATAACAGCCTGGATGCCTGCGAGGAAGCGGGTTTGGTTCCGGAAATCTGGGTCGCCATCGAAGCAACCGGCAATAACCGCTTCAAAGTCAGTGTCCAGGACAACGGCCCGGGCATCGTCAAAAAGCAAATCCCCCTCATCTTCGGCAAACTCCTTTACGGCAGCAAGTTCCATCGCCTCCGCATGAGCCGCGGCCAGCAGGGGATCGGCATCTCCGCAGCCGGCATGTATGGCATGCTCACCACGGGTAAGCCGGTGAAGATCATCTCCAAAATCTCCGTCCGCAAACCGGCTCACTACTTCGAGTTGCAGATCGACACCAAGCGGAACCACCCCGAAATCATCAACGGCAAAGGAGAGGGTGAAGACATTCAGCCCGGCGAAAAAGGGCACAAATATATGCTCGCCCATGGCATCGACTGGGTCTCCCATTATCCAGCCGAGGAAGGAAAAGAGCCGGTCGAAGTGAAAAGCGGCACCCGCGTCACCATCGAACTCGAAGGGAAGTACCTCCGCGGTCGCGGCAGCGTGGATGAGTACCTGGAACAGACCGCCATCGCCAACCCGCACGTCACGCTGCATTACAAGGACGCGGAAGGGAACGAATCCAGTTACAACCGCAGCACCACGCAGCTTCCCCCTGAGCCCAAGGAGATCAAGCCCCACCCCTACGGCGTGGAGCTCGGCCGGCTGGTGACGATGCTCAAGGATACGCACACCACCACCATCACCCAGTTTTTGACCGATTCCTTCTCGCGAGTCAGTTCCCACATCGCCAAGCTGATTTGCGAAGAGGCGAAGGTCAGCACCCGCGCCAGCGTCACCAAAATCGGCCGGCAGGAAGCGGACGCGATTTACCAGGCGATTCAAAACACCCGCATCAGCGCCCCGAACACCGATTGCATCTGCCCCATCGGCGAGCCGCTCATCCTGTCGGGACTGCATCATGTCGTTCCCGGTGAGTTTTATTGTGCGGCCACTCGCCCTCCTTCCGTCTATCGCGGAAATCCGTTCGTCATCGAAGTCGGCCTCGCCTATGGCGGCGCGAGTGCCGCTCAAAAGGTGTCGCTGGAGAATCTGACCGAACTCTTGGGCGAAAGCGACGCCCGCACGCTCCGCCAATTCCTGATGAACACCTTCGACGGCGTCGGTAACGATGCCTCGGAAAAAATCCTGACCGAAGCCAAGATGGGAACGCGGCAAAGCCCATCCAAGCTGAAAAAGTCGGAAATCGAGCAGCTTCACGCGGCGATGCGGAACGTCAACCTTTCCGAAGGGCAGACGATGCAGGTCCTCCGCTACGCTAACCGCGTCCCGCTCCAATTCCAGCCCGCCGCCTGTGCCATCACGCAGTCGGTTATCGGCAACAACTGGCGGAGCTACGGCCTTTCCCAGTCCCGCGGCCAATTGCCGCAGGGACCGATCACCGTGATGGTTCACATGGCCAGCGTCTGGGTCCCCTTCACCAGCGAATCCAAGGAAGCCATCGCCGGCTATCCCGAAATCCAGAAGGAGCTCCGCCTCGGCCTCCAAGCCGTCGGCCGCAAGCTCGGCATGTATCTCAACGCCCGCAAAAAGGTGAAGCAGGAAGGAGAGCGGCGAAGCATTTTTCTTCGTTACCTTGGCGAAGTGGCGCAGGCCTGCGGCGTCATCAACGAGCTCCCCGACAAGAAGCGGACCGAGCTCTATGAAAAGCTCCTCCAGATCGCCAAGCGCAAGACCGCAGAAGCCGACGTCAAGTTCGACGACCGCGGGAAGAAGCGGACCGAAGACGAAACAGAGGACTTTGGCGACAATGTGCTGATTGTGAATCCTGAGCCGGAGGGGGCTTAGTCAATTCGCGGAGTGTTTTTTCGCACCTCTTCAAGGAGGTCCCGTGTATTGTGGACCGCGCACCATTCAAAAATGTAATCCCACTTGAGTTGGTCTTGCTGAACAGAAAGAACATCGCGCACGTCTTCCAAATCTTTGGTTCTTCCCCAGCGCAGCTTTTGCACAATTACATCCTCAGCAGTCGGAATCCAAACTTGACGTCCGTGCATTGGAACCTGGTGTCTTCGAGCAAAGCGGGATACATGAAAAGCATCTCCCGAAAGGCGAAAGAGCTCGACGACGTACCGGGTGCCGTCGATCCCGATAATGTTCTTAAGCGATCCTGTCAGCGTTTCAAATTCAACTTGCCGGTTGAGCCGGTAGGTTGGCGGAAGAAAGGCTTCGATATCGGCAATCGACTTGCTGCCCAGCTCGATCATGAAATCTGCGTCGCGGGTCGAGCGCGGTATTCCATAGAAATTACTCGAGTGCGATCCCACGAGCATGTAGGCCACGCCAGCCTTGTCGAGGGCATCGATCACTGCCAGGGCTGGATCGCTAGATTCCATAGGTCCTTGAGCGGCTGTCTCGCGATTGGTTGTCGAGCATTGCGCGAATTGCCAGGCGTTTTTCCAAGATTCTTTCAACCTCTTGTTCGTTCGCTTCGGGATGCTGGAAACGAATTCCCGCTCTCGTCACCTCGCAGGCTTGCTCAAAGAGTGTGTAGCCGGCGTCAAATTTCTCGTCCGGACTCATCATTCGTGCGCGAGAAACCTTGTCTCGGTAGATATGATCAATGAGCGGTTGTTCCGATCCCATGCATTCCTCTCCTTTCCAACAGTTTACCTTGTCTCCGTTGTTTTTCCGATAACCATACCTGCCATGGCCAAAAAATTCACCCGCGCCGAAACCAAAGCCCCCGTCCTCACCTCCAAGGACAAGAAAACACTCTCCAGCCTCCGTAACCTGGCCGGAAAGGTCATCGGCACGGCAGAAACCGGCCGCGCGCCGTATCTCGATATCCCCAGTCGCAGCTTGTCGAATGTGAAGTTCAATCAGTCGCGGAAGATCATCGAGATGGGCTCCGGCACCAATCGGCGGGAGCTGTTCAACTTGTCGCAGGCCAAGGCTTACATGCAAACTTGTCTGGTAGGAAGCGGCTGCAAACAGTTGATCGATCAGGGAAAGACCACCAGCATCCGAGGACTCTTCTATCTGCTGAAGCACACGATTAAAGGGACCTCCGAAGAGACATTTCAGGATCAGGACGAATGCGATCCCGTGATCGAGGATGTGGAAGTCATGCTGGACACGCTCCGCGAGGAACTGCATGTCTACGCCTCGAACGTCGGCAATCTGGCGGGGCCGCTGACTCTCTTGGACAACGGCGACACCATCGACTGCACTCGGATGGGCTCGGCTGGTTACAGCATCCCCTCGATTGTTGAGCCGGATGTGATCGAGTTCGTGAAGTGCGACGCCAAGTTCATCCTGCACGTCGAAAAGGACACCGTCTGGCGGCGCTTTCACGAAGATCGCTTCTGGCAAAAGCACAAATGCCTCCTCACTCATGGAAAGGGGCAACCTCCCCGCGGAGTCCGGCGGTTGCTCAATCGATTGCACAATGAACTGAAACTCCCCGTGTACTGTGTGCTCGATAACGACCCCTGGGGATACTACATCTACAGCGTGCTCAAGCAGGGATCCATCAATCTGGCCTATGAATCGACTCGGATGGCAATTCCCGACGCTCGCTTCCTGGGTCTGCGCAGCAGCGACTACGAGCGCTGCGAACTGACCCCCAGCGTGCAAATCAAGCTCAACGAGCAGGACATCAAGCGGGCCAACCAGATCAAGGCTTATCCCTGGTTCGAAAAGAAAAAGGCCTGGCAAAACGAAATCGACAAGATGCTGAAAAACGGCTTCAAGCTGGAAGTCGAATCCCTCATCAGCAAGGACATCAGCTACGTCACCGAGGAATACGTCCCCCAGCGGCTGGAGGAAGGGAATTTCTTGGATTAGTTGCGAGGAGGTCGGGAGTTCTCGTCCCTCTCGCGCTGAGCTATCGAAAGACTTTGACCTTCCCTTCCAGCCCGCCGGACTTGTGAAGTTGGTTCAGGAACTTCTCAATTTTCTCGTGGACTTCCTGCGACTGCGAAATGACAAGCAACCCTTTGAAGTCGGCCTGGGGTGACGGACCGGAGAAGTCCCATGAATCCGAGTCGACGAGAGTTGTGATCACCTCGAAAAGTCCTTGAGCTGAGTTTTCATTAACGTCCAGCAAATCGCAGCAGTCATAGACGCGGGTAACGAGTTGCGATCCGGCATCTTCGGGCGTCGTAATGAGAAGTACATCGTCCTCAAGGACATAAGCCAGGCCAGCGTCACCCAAGATCAGCTTGAGAGCAGTTTGGACACGCACATTTTTGAGCTTGTAAGTCAGTGGCATATCCGTGTCGATTGCCACCTCTTCCAGCTTCGTCGTCTTCAGAACGACCGAAGTGTCGAGCGCGGTTTCCAGCGCTGCGGCGAAACCTTTGAGCGTCGCTTCTTCCGCCTGAAAAGACCCCTTTGCCTCCAGCAGTTCATCCAGCGTTTTCCCTGCCACCAGCGGCTGGATAAGCTCTATCTGGTGCTTGGCCGGTTTGGTCGCCGAAACAACTTGCGCCTCGGCGAATTGAGTGAATGCCAAACCGCCGATCACTACAAAGCCGAGTAATTGCAACCTGCACCTAAGACAGCCTCTCTCGTCGTGAACAGCCCCCGCGGAATCCTGCCCTAACGCGAAACTTTGACCTTCTCTTCGATACCACCTGCTTTGTGCAACATGTTCAGCAGGCCTTCAACCTTTTCGTGGACCGTTGGAGTCTGATAAATGACGACGAGTCCTTTGAACTCACTGATGCTGCCTGGGCCGCCGACATCATCCCAGGAATCGGGATCAACGGCTATCGAAAGCAGCTCCGTCAAATCGTCAATGTTATAGCCGCCGTCGGGACCGGCATCTTTCATCGGCTTTCCGACCGGAATCAGCGTCCCGGCACCCACAACAAGGGGCCGGGGGCCGTAGTCTATTTTCTTGATGGGCGAGGGGAGCTTGAGGAGGTCGTGGCAGTTGTAAACGCGGGTGACAAGCTGCTCGCAGCCGCAGCCTGAAGGCGTGGTAATCACCAGGACATCATCCTTGATGACGTAATTCAAACCTAGTTCCGACAAGATCAGCCCCAGCCCGGTCCGAATACGCACGTTCCGCAGGTTATAGGTCATTGGCGTTTGCAGATTGATACCGGCCTCTTCGAATTGTTTGGTCGCGAGAATTACCGGATGGTCGAGAGCCTTGCCAAGTTCTTCTGCGAAATCCTGTAGCGGTGCATCCTTGGCATGGAATGTGGCCCTCGCTTGCAGGCGCTCTTCTAGCGGCTTCGTGGGATCTGCGGGCTCAACGAGTTTTATGGTGTGGGTGTGGGACTGTTGGGCTGACACCGTTTCCTGAGCCGCAAGCGACTTCCAATTGACCGCGCCTTCTGACACGACAACGACGCAGACCAAAACTGCGCAATAGTACGTACGCATGCACCTTCTCCTCGAAACGCCCCCGACCGCGCTAATACATCCAAACAATTCCTGACTAACCAGACTCGCGCCCGCTACTTCGAAACCTTGACCTTTTCTTCCAGCCCTCCAGCCTGATGCAGCATATTGAGGAGCTTTTCAATCTGCTCATGGACTTTCTGCGACTGGTTCACGGTGACCAGACCTTTGAAGTCCGCGATGCCACCGGGGCCGCCAACGTCGTCCCAGGAATCGGGAACCACGGTCACCGTGATTGTTTCGATCAGGTCGGCGATCTCATAACCGCCGTCCGGTCCCACTTCCTCTTTTTTCTCGGGAGCCTTGGCGGGAAGTGCCGTCGTGCCGATGTTCGACGGCTGCTGTTCCGGGTGCGCTTTCTTGACCCGCCGCACTGGCGATGGCAACTTCATCAAATCCCGGCAGTCGTAAACGCGTGTCACCAATTGCGAGCCGGCGTCTTCCGGCGTCGTGATCATGAGGACATCGTCATAAGTCAAATAGGTCAGTCCCAGTTCCCCGAGAATAAGCCGTAGTGCCGTCTGCGTTTTGACGTTTCGCAATCCAAATGTCACCGGCGTTTCCAAATTGATTGCCGCCTCTTCGAGTTTTTTTGTGGCCAGAATCACCGACTTGTCGAGCGCGGTTCCCAAGGCTTCAACGAATTCCTTAAGCGGCACTTCGTCGGCTTGAAATGTCCCCTTCGCCTGCAGCCGTTCTTCCAGCGTTGCCTCGGGGCCGAGCGGCTGGTCGAGCTTGATGACGGGATCGGCAGAACGTTTCTTTGCCGGCTCAACTTTCGCTCCCGCATCAAAAGGATTCGCCACCGGCTTGGCGGGATCATCCTGAGCGGTGACCAGCCGCCCGAGTCCAAAAACGCTGAGCAGCGCAAAACCAAGCACGAGATTCCGACGCATAACCGCCTCCCTTGTACTAATGAATGCCCCTGGCATCCCTCATTGTAGACTCCCCCGCATTGTGCCGTACAATCGGCGGTCAGAGTTTTTGGCCCAACCGTAGTTTTGATGGACTTAAAACCATGCTTTTTCCCCTCGTAATCGCCGATACACCCCTCGATGCCACCGTCACCGGCCTGATGGCGGGCCAGGTCGAAATCCTTCCCTGGACCGCGGCGGCGGAGCCAATCGCATCGCAGGTGCTCGGCCTTTATACCTATGGCCATCCGCTGGTGGATGCCGCGCTGCTCGACCGGCTGTCGGGGCTAAAAGTCATCAGCAACTATGGCGTGGGGGTCGATCACATTCGCCTGCCGGCGGCGAAGGAGCGGGGGATTCCCGTGGGGAATACGCCAGGGATTTTGGACGGCGCGACGGCGGATATGGGGATGACGCTCCTCCTGGCGGCGGGACGTCGGCTGGCGGAAGGGGATCGCTACGCCCGCAGCCCCGCGTTCACCCGCTACGACCCCGGCTACATGCTCGGCCGCGAGATCCATTCCAGCACGCTCGGCATCATCGGCCTGGGTCGCATCGGCCAGCAAGTCGCCAAGCGGGCTCGGGCCTTCGACATGCGAGTTGTCTATCACAATCGCCATCGCAACGATGCGGCCGAGAAAGCCGTTGGCGCGACTTTCGCAAGCTTCGACGAACTGCTCGCCCAGTCCGACTACATCATGCTCTGCTGCCCGCTGACGGACGAAACCCGCGGCCTCATCGGTACGGCCGCCATCGCCAAAATGAAGCCGACCGCCATCCTCATCAACATTGCCCGCGGCCCGGTCGTCGATTCCGCCGCCCTCACCGAGGCTCTGCAAACCCGCCGTATCTACGCCGCCGGCCTCGACGTCACCGACCCCGAGCCGCTGCCGCGGAACCATCCGCTCCTCACGCTCGACAACGTCACCATCGCCCCCCATCTCGGCAGCGCCACCAACCAGACTCGCCGACAGATGGCGGAGATTTCGGTGGAGAATCTGCTTCGCGGCCTGAAGGGGGAAGAGCTGCTGCACCGAGTGGCCTAGTTCACTATGATCAAAAAGCCCTTTATCTACTTCGATATGGGAAACGTCCTCGTCACGTTCTCCCACGAGTTGGCGGCCAGACAGACCGCGGAGCTCTGCGGCATTCCCGAAAAGCTGGCGTGGCAAATCCTGTTTGACGAAGGGCTCCACTGGGAATATGAGCGGGGGGAACTCGCCGAGGAAGAATTCTTCGGCCGCTTCTGCCAGCGGGCCCGCTCCGAAAGCGGCTTCACGGCACCGGATCCGCAGAAATTCGATCTGGCTGCGAGCGCCATCTTCGAGCTAAATACTCGCATCCTGCCGATTCTCTGCGGCCTGCGAGGGGCGGGCTATCAGCTCGGCGTCCTCTCCAACACCTCGACCGCCCACTGGCGCTACTGCTCCAGCCGCTTTCCGTTTCTGCGGAGCCTCTTCCAGCGTCATGCCTTGAGCTTCCAGATCGGCGTGATGAAGCCGACCGCGGCGATTTATGGGAAAGCCGCGGAAATCGCCGGTGTTCACCCTGCCGAGATTCTGTTCTTTGACGACCGACCCGAAAACATCACCGCCGCCATCGAGGCCGGCTGGGATGCGGTTCTCTTCACCACATCCGCTGCTGCGGCGAAGGAACTCGCCAGTCGCGGGATTGTGACGAATTACTAAACGAATCGGGCTTCACTCAACAATGAGTTCCCCGTTCATTACCATCCAGTGGCCTGGGAATGTGCAGAGGTAAGGATAGCGGCCTTTTTCCTGGGGAGCCTGGAAGTAGATGGAGAATTGGTCTTGCGGAGAGACAATGTCGGTATAGGCGAGAACGTCCGCTGATTTGGGAACGTAGTGCCGCAGGACCGCGGTGGGATCGGCGACGAGTTTGTTGGCCAGGTCGCCGACGCGAGAAAGAGAGCCCGGCTTTACGAGCACCCAGTTATGCGGCACGACATCGGGGTTGCTAAACACCAATCGGACACTCTCCCCCGCTTTCACCCGCAGCGTGCGCGTCGAAAAGGTAAGATTCTTTCCCGCAGCAATCTCCAGCTTCGATTTCACGGACCGTTTTTCGCCCCAGGGATTGGGGATCCGCTTGCCGAGGCTGGCGATGTCCACCGCCTGTGGATGAGCCGCGATGATTTTGTCGCTCTTCTGATAACCGGGGAAGCTGGTGAACGGCTTGTCGAGCTTGTGAGCCGTGATGAAGAGCTCCTGCGGCTTCGCGGCATCGACTTGCAGCACGAGATGGAGTTGATTGACCGGCTGCAGATCGGGGAGTTCGATGAACAGAGTTTTCTCGCCAATCATGTGGACGCCAGCGATGTCTTGCGCTTCGTGTCCGACGACGTTGGGGTGACTGGGAGCCATCTCCGGCGAACCATAACCAGGCCCATAGCGGTAGTTCCAAGCTTCGGCGAAATGATTTTGAAGATCAGCGACTTGCTTGGGATCGACCGGCTGGGTGAAGGAGACGAGAACGCCGTTTTCATGGATATGGAACGAACGCGGCAGTTGCACAGGCTCGCCGGTGTAGCGAACGCGCTGGAAGCAGCCGTCGTC
>CAYUJE010000165.1:0-14851 GCA_964444865.1 uncultured Pirellulaceae bacterium
AAGCCTACTCCATCGCTCCCAATCGATTGGAAGCGGTTACGCGGGAACTGCAGACGAAATACGCGAGTCGCCGCGACGTTCAAATCAACGTCAACCAACGGACGAAACAGATGTTTGTCACGGCCCCCCTCGCCGTGCACGAAGAAATTGCCGTGTTCCTGGCCCCGGAAGTGCCGGAAGAGAAGGCTCTCCCCGCCCCCAAGCCGGTCGAACAGCGGGAACTTCCACCCGCTGAGCAGCGGGTTCGGGGAACGCATCCTTTGAAAAATGTTTCGGCCCAGGACTTTGAACTCGCCCTCGCGCGCATTTGGAGCAAGCGGGCCAGCTTCACCACCAGCCACGACCGGCATTCCACGCTCGTCAAAGTTCCGTTCGGCAGGGAAGGGCTGGTGGCCATTACCATTGACCACGAGCGGGACCTCGTCACCATCGACATGCCACGCACCGCGCAGGATTCCTGGCGGCAGGTGCTCAAGGCAATTGATTCGCCCCGCCGGCCAGGAGGCATTCAATCGGAACTCGTGGCCCTCAATCGGGCGGAGCCGGACAAAGTTCAGAAGGCGCTAGAGTTGATCCGATCCGTCACGCTCCCGTTTCTGCCGGGGAGCGGTCCCAAGCAGCACATCGGCCAGTTTGTCTCCATGATCTTTCAGCAAGAGCAACCCGCCGAAGCCGCGCAGCCGCCGGCGGGTGTTCCACCCGCGGGTGAACGACCGGCCGGCGATCCTCCAGGGGAAGAAGGACTGGAAGGGGACGAAGGGAAAATCGGACCGGTGCGAATCGAATACATCGAAGGGCTCGATATTTTCTTGATCTTCGGCAAGAAGAAAGATGTGGAGCGAGTGCAGAAGATCATTGCCCAAATCGAAGCGGAAAGTGAAAAGACCAAGCCCGAGGTGGAACTCTACATGATGGAACATGTGGACGACCAGGCAATGGCCTCCATGATCAACCAAGTCTACACGCCGGCCCTCGGCGCGCGGCAGGGAACTGTCACCGTGGTTCCGCTGGTCAAGCCAAACGCGCTCATGCTCATCGGCCGACGCACGGCCATCGATGCACTGATCGAGCTGATCAAAAAGATTGATCAGCCGGTCGCGCCGGACAAGATGCTGCGGATTTTCAAGCTCAAGTACCTGTCGGCCATTGATGCGGAAACCAAGCTGCGGATGTTATTTACGGATCGCCCTGGAACGGGACAAACACTTCGCCCCGGTCTGGGCACGCGAGCCTTGATCATCGCCGACTATCGCAGCAACTCGCTCATCGTGCAGGCTAGCCCGCGTGATATGGAAGAGGCGGCCCATATTCTGGATACCCTCGACGTCGATACCATGGGTGAAAAAGGGGTGAAGAACGAGATTCGGGTCTTCCGGCTGAAAAACAGCCTGGCGGACGAACTGATCCAGGTGATTCAGGAATCGATTTACGCCCAGCAATTACAGCAAGCCATTCAACAGGCGGGGCAAGGGGGTGGAGGTCAGGGGCAAAATATCAACCAGCAGGGCGGCGGCCAGCAAGGGGGTGGTGGAGGTGGAGGTGGTGCCGGCACCCCGACCCGGGCGGTGGCCTCACCCAAGCCAACTCAGCTCATTTTTCGCAATACCAACAAGAATGGCGTGACGGAACTGCTGGAATCGGGCATCCTGTCCGATATGCGGGTGGCAGCGGATCCACGGGCAAATGCCCTGGTGGTCACCGGTCCGGCTTCGAGCATGGATCTGATGGCGGCTTTGATCGAGCAACTCGACGGCTTGCCGATGGTATCCGCCCAGGTCAAGATTTTCCGCCTGTTTGACGCGGACGCCACGCAGATGGCCACGATGCTGCAAACGCTGTTCGGCCAGCAGACCAATCAACAGCAGCAAGGCGTGCAAGGCTTTCAGTCAGCAACCTCCTCCGGAGAGAGCACCCTGGTCCCGCTGAAATTCTCGGTCGATACCCGCACCAACAGCATCATCGCCTCCGGTAACGCCGGCGACTTGATGGTGGTCTACCGCATTCTGGTGGGGCTGGATGAGAAGGAACTGCGGAACCGCTTGACCAGTGTTTACATGCTCAAGAACACCACGGCCGAGCCTGTCGCAACCGCGATTAACCAGTACCTGACCAACCGTCAGCAGCTGAATACGACCGCGCCCAACCTGAACAGTCCGGTCAACATTTGGGACCAGGCGATCATTGTGGTTCCCGAGCCGATTACCAACAGTCTCATCGTGAACGCCACGCCGAAATTCGCCGAGGAAATCAAGCAGATTATCAAGCAACTCGACCTGCGCAAGAATATGGTGGCCATTCAAGTGCTGATTGCCGAGGTCAAGCTTTCTGACGTGGAGCAGTTCGGCATTGAACTGGGTATCCAGGATTCGCTGCTGTTTGATCGCGGGGTGGGGACGATTGGCTTTCCCTTCAACCAACCCGGCATCGGCAATAGCACTTCCGCTGCCTCGTTGGCCACGCGCAATGCGGCCGCTTCGCAGGGTCTCTCGAATCTGGGGCTAGGACGAACAGATGCCACGCTGGGGTATGGCGGCCTGGTACTTTCCGCCAGCAGCGACTCGGTCAATGTGCTGGTCCGGGCACTGCAGCACTCCCAGCGGCTGCAAGTCCTCAGCCGTCCCCAAATTCAAACCCTCGACAATCAGATGGCCAACGTGCAGGTGGGAGCGGAAGTCCGCATGATCTCGGGCTCCATCGTTACCAACGGCATCGCGCAAAATACCGTGGATGTGGTGAATACCGGCATCATCTTGCAAGTAACTCCGCGAACCAATACGGATGGAAATATCATCATGTTCGTGGATGTCACCAAGTCCGAACTGGGTCCGGAGGCTGAAGGAACAACGGTGCAGAGTGCAAACGCCGTCACAGGGGCGGGAGCGGTGCGAATTCCTCAGGTCAAGAAGACCGTGGCCAGCACCACGGTCAATACGCGGAGTGGACAGACAGTCATTCTGGGAGGCTTGATCACCCGCAGCCAAATTGAAACGACGAGGCGCGTTCCGTATCTGTCGGACGTGCCAGTGCTGGGCCGGCTCTTCCGGTTTGATGCCACGCAGATTGACCGTACCGAGCTTCTGATCATCATGACTCCGTACATCATCCAGACGGATGAGCAGGAGAACTGGCTGAACCAGCGCGAGTCGGAGCGGATGAGCTGGTGCCTGGCGGATGTTGCCAATGTGCATGGAGAGGTCCCTTACATTACAAGCAACACCAGCGGCCTGGGTCCGACTTCGCCGCTGATTTTCCCCGACGAACATCCGGGCACGCCCGAAGAGGTTCCGCTGCCTGCCCCCGGGATTGCGCCTCCGCCGATGGGACCGCTGCCGGTGATCCCCACGACCAGCCGGCGCGGCGGATCGCAATTGGAGCCTATTAGCCCACCTTCGCCGGCGACTGTTCCGCTTCGCCAACGGGGAAGTTCGCCTCCGCCGAGTGCCGGTAACATCGGCACTGCAAGTCCGCCGTCCGTTCCCCCGTCGGAACCGACTCCTGCACCTCCCAAAGTCACCGGATATGAGTCCGCGAGGACTCGCACCAATCCCATAAACCAGCCGGGGGCCACTCCTTGGGCCGATCGATTGGGACGACTGCCGCCGCCGCCGAAACTCGGTTTGCCATCCGATGGGGAAGTGGAGCCGGCCGGATTTAATCGTCCTGAGCAATCCAGTGACCAACCGGACGTAGAACCGGCAATCTATCGTTAGGGTCCGTAGATTTTCTCCGAACTGCCTGGTGATTTCTGAAAATATGCAGGGAAACTGAGTCCTATGAAAAAGCCCATTTCCTACATGTTGCTGGCCTTGAGCGTGGGGCTGACAAGCGGCTGCGCGGGGCCGACGAAGAACTGGTCCAAATCGATGCCCTGGGCCGATAAAACGTCGCAAATCAGCGAGAGCAAGTATCAAGCACCGGCAAAGCTAGTGGCACTCTGGTCGCCAGCTATGTACAACACACCCGGAAAACCGGCTACGCGCGGGTTTGGGGGACGCATTTACTTCTACAATGCCAAGAATGAACCGGTTCCTGTGGAAGGACAACTGGTCGTTTATTGTTATGACGACACCGACAAAACGAGCGACCACAAGCAAGCCGATCGGCGCGTTGCTTTTACGCCGGAACAGTTCAGCAGCCATTTCAGCCCCACGGAACTCGGTGCATCCTATAGCGTGTGGGTTCCTTGGGATGCCGTCGGCAATCCACAGGCCGAAATCAGCCTCGTGCCGATCTTCACGGCTGCGTCGGGGCAGGTCGTGGTGGGACAGCAGTCACTCGGACTGCTGCCAGGCCCCGAGACTCCGCTGCAAGAAAAAACGGTGGAGCACAAAGTCCTGACCGCCACGGCGACGCGCGACGGAGACATCACCAGAGTCGGATTTGACGAGGACATCTCTGCCCAGGGACTTCGTGAGAGCCGCATTCAAACAACATCCGTCACTCTGCCGCAAAATCTCGCGGAACGGGTAGCGGCCAGTCGAATCCAGGAGCCGGCACAAATATCGCCGCAGGTGCTCCAGACATACCCCTCCGCACTTCCCGCCAACCCACCAACGGCGGAGAGTGAGACTCCGGAAGTCAATCCCACGACAGAAGAAACTAGGGAGTCTTCGACGGCGAATTCAACCCTTCCGCACCGGCTGCGGCCTGAACAGTTATCTCATTCCGAACGGTCTCAACCTCGGGCTCCAACGATGCAACCCCCTCGGCCAATTGCCGGTCCTGCTCGGTTGCAACCACCCCAGTTAAAACGGCCGTCGAGCCTTCCATCGCCACATGAATAGGGCTGATCGTGTTGATGGCGGAGAGATTAGCCAGCCGACTCTCAAATCTGGAAGTGAATTGAGGAACGGAGACCGGCTGCGGGGCAAATCCAAGCTTGAGCGGGATGCGGATGGTCGGCCGAGCCGAATTGCGGCCCCCTTGCTGATTGAAGTTGCCCCCTTGGTTCATCTGCCTGCCAATCTGGGAAAACAAGTTGGCGAACTGGTTGTTGTTTCCAGTCGCTTGGCCCCCAATGACATCGGCATTGGAATAAATCAGGTTGGTCCCCATGTTTCGTTCGATTGCTGCGCCTCGGGTAATCGGATTGGCAGAGCCCAGTTGGCCCGTTTGGATGGTGGTTTGCGCATTTCCTGTGCCGCTTCCTCCGCTGCTTCCGCTGTTTCCGCTGCTTCCGGATCCCGAACTGCTGCCGCCGAAGAGGGAACTGCTGCTACTGCTGCTGCCAGAGTTGAATAATGAACTGCTGCTTCCACCCGTACTCGAACCCGTTGATGAACGGCCGGCGGTTGACCCTGGAATCGAGGACCCGCCAAAGCTACCAGTCCCTGTGCCGCCGCTAAACCCTCCGCCCATTCCGCCGGTGTTTCCCCCGCCAAAGCCCTGACCGTTTGCCACGCCGACGAAAAGTCCGACGATTACGGCAAACCCGGTAAATTGTGCGACAAAAAAGAACTTTTTCATAAACCACCTGCTAGCAGAATAATCGCTGTTCGCGGTTCTTCGAGACTCTTCAGCCTCATCGTCACCACCGGTCCGCACGGCACAAAGTCTTGTTGGAACGCCGGTTGTACCGATTGGCGAACCCTTTCATTGTGGGGGACATCTGGGGACGACGCAATGATGAACGGCCGAGTTGATGGAGACTTGGTCGGTAGAGGCCCGTTTCTATAATGGTTTCCGCCAGGAGACTTCAGGAGCAAAGGCGAAGGCCAAGGAATTGAACCACCGTGACTTGGCAAAGTTTCGCCCCCCCTCGACCGAGGAGGGACGTGATGAAAAACCTGCCAAGTCATTCGCTGTAAGCCATTGTGCAGTAACAGGTTGCCGCGAATTGCCGCAGAGATTTTTCATCATCGGCCCCTTTGCAGGTTGCTTTGCGCTTCCGGACTACTTGAAACAAGTCTCCTGGTAAGAGGGTACTTTCGTGCAATCCGCTGTCACATTGGGCGGTATTCGTTTCCTACTTCGGGGCACTTCTGTGAGTAAGCAAAACTGGCTGGCGCGTATTTCCAAATTCGTTGTGGTTCCGCTTCTGCTTTTGGGCTGTCTGGCTTCGGTCTCCATGGCCGAAAGGCCGGTGGGGCCGAAACTGCTGCCGGAGGGGACGCTGGCGTATGTCCGCATTACGGATACCCAGGACATGGTGGCGAAGTTCAAGGAGACCGCTGCCGGCAGGATGTTTCAGGACGAGAATGTCGCTCCGTTGGTGCGGCAGCTTTACGGCTCGGTGGAAGAGCAGTGGAAGCAGATTGAAGACCGGGTTGGCTTGCCGCTTGGCGACCTGCTGAAAATTCCGCAAGGGGAAGTTTGTCTGGCAGTGGTGAATGTCGGCGAAGGAATGCCGTCGATCGTTTTGATTGCAGATGTGAAGGACCAGATTCTCAGCGTCAATAAGCTGCTCGAAAAGGGGGAAGCCCTGCTGACCGAGAACGGCGGCACAAAGACCAGCGAGGTGATCGGCGATGTGAAGTTGAATATCTACACCGGCCCCGATGGGCAATCCGCATTTCAATTTGATAAGGACGGCACGGTCGTCCTGGCGACAAACAAAGACCTGGTGAATTCCCTCCTCAAAGCCTGGAACGGTGATACGGAAGAGAAGTCACTGGCCGATAACGCCAAGTTCAATTCCATCATGAGCCGCTGTGGCGGTTCCAAGGACGAGCGCCCGCAGTTGACCTGGTATGTGGACCCGGTGGAGATTGCCCGCAAGGCGCTGCGCAATGGCCCAGCCTCGCTCGCCCTCGCCTTCTTCCAGCCGCTCGGTTTGGACGGCGTGAAAGGAATGGGAGGAAGCATGATTTTTGGAGCCGGGGAATTTGACTCGGTGACTCACTTCCACCTTCTCCTGGATAATCCGCGAAGCGGCGTGGTGGAGTTGATTGCGATGGGTTCGGGCGATACCGAGCCGGAAACCTGGATCCCAAGCGACGTCACCAGCTACATGACGATGCATTGGCGGGTGGAAGACATGTTCAAGAACGGGAACAAGCTGTGGGACAGTCTGCAGGGAGAAGGGAATTTCAAAGCCTTCATGAAGGAGCGGCTGTCGGACAACATTGGCATCGATGTCGAAGCGGAAATCATTCCAGCATTGGACGGCCGATTCACCTACACGCAGTGGATTGAGAAGCCGATTGTCCCAAACAGCCAGGTCAACATCATTGGGGTGAAACTCAAGGATCCCAAGGTGTTTCAGGCGAACGTGATTGAGAAAATTGTGGCCAAGTATCCAGACCGGGTGGAGAAGAAAGCCTTTGGTGGAGTCAATTATTGGGCGATTCTAATCCCTGAACCGCAGGAAGGTGCGCCCCAGCCTCCCGCCGGGTTCCGGCGGCCAACGCCGGCTCTCGCCATCATTGGCGATTACCTGGTGGCGACCGACAGCACCAAGGCGCTGCAGCACTGCATCACCGTGACCAGCGATGCTTCGCGAGGTCTGGCCAGCGATTTGGAATACAAACTGATTGCCGCAAAAATCAAGCGACAAGTGGGGGGCGATGCGCCGGGCATGGTGCAGTTCACGCGGCCGGAAGAGGCTCTGCGGTTTGGCTATGAGTTGATCCGGGCCGAAAATACGCAGAAGGGGCTGGAAAGCGCCGCGGAAAACAATGGTTTTCTCAAGAATGTGAACCAGGCCCTGAAGGACAACCCGCTGCCCGCGTTCTCCGTCCTGGCCAAGTACTTCGCCCCCGGCGGCGGCATGATGGTGAACGACGAGACGGGTTATCACTACATGTCGTTCACGCTGAAGCGGAAGTAGTAACCAGGTGGGGTAGGCTTCCAGCCTGCCCTGATTTTCCAAGGGCGGAGTCAATTGTCCTTCGCCCAAAATAATGTGGCAGGCTGGAAGCCTACCCCACTGCCAGCACACGGAGTGGGCTGGCTACTTGGAGAGTATTCGCACCATCTCGGCCGGCAGTGGCGATTCGAAGCGCAGATGCTGGCCGGTGATGGGGTGATCAAAGCCGAGCTTGCGGGCGTGGAGCGCCAGCCGTTTGTAAGGCCACCAGCGATGGGAGGCAAGTTCGGGTTCGTAGCGTGGGTCGCCGAGGACCGGATGACCGGCTTCGGCGAAGTGGACGCGAATCTGATTGCGGCGGCCGGTTTCGAGCCATACGGTAATGAAAGTCATTCCCTTGAGGCGCTTCGTCACTTCGTAATGGGTGATGGCCCGTTGGCCGATGTCCTCGTCATCCGTGGAGAAGCGGGTGAGGTCCTTATCCGTCGCCAGCAGAGTGTTAAAGGTCCCTTTGTCATCCCGCAGATTTCCGGCAACAAGAGCCGCATACTCCCGCTCCGGCTTGTGCAGGGCGAACTGGTCCCGGAGCTGCTGGGAGATCTCCATCGTCTTTCCCATCACGAGCAGTCCCGAAACGCCCCGGTCGAGCCGATGAGCGGTGAAAACTTGTTTGCCGCCGGAAACATGGCGAACGTACTCACTGACTTTGGCGACGAGGGTGTTCGTCTCGCCGCGAATCGTAGGGACGGTCAATAGCTCCGGCGGCTTGTTGACGACGATCAGATGTCGATCTTCGAAGACGATCTCAAAGCCAATGTTTTGGCGTGGCTGTTTGCGGGGATGATAGATTTGCTTGGCGTCAAACCGAACTTCCACTTCGTCCCCGATGCCAGCCTTCTGACCGGGAAAGGTGCAGGTCGCTCCATTGAGCATGACGCAGCCGTGGTCGAAGAGACCGAGGACCTGCGCGCGGGGGAGCATGTCCGTGAGCGATTGCACAACGCGGTCGAGGCGTCTGCCCAAATGGCGGGAATCTTTATCGACGAGGGCGGTCCTTTTGGTCAGCGGCACTATTTTACTCCTGCCAGGTCAGCGATGACTCGTTCCAATCCGGCGACGACGCGCGCGGTGCGCTCGAAGTCGATTTTGTCCGGGGTGTCGGTTTTCTTATGATAATGAGGATAGCGGAAAGGGGCAGTGTCCGTGACCATCACCGCGGAATATCCCATTTGCCAGAACGACCAATGGTCCGACCAGCCCACGCCGGCGATGTTATCTGGCATGGCACAGCCGTAGGCGGGGAATTTGGTAGTTTCCCGGAATTTGCCGGCGACTTGCTGGACGAGAGGACCCGAGTTGACGTCCGCCACGAAGGCGATGAAGTTCCCCGTGTCGGGGTAAAGCAGCCGGAGCGGCGGCAGGCTGTCGAACTTTTGGCTCCCCTTTTCATCGCTGTAATAGCCAATGGTTTCCAGGCTGAGCATGCCAAAAATGTTTTCCTTGCGCTCCTTGCAGCGTTTGGCATATACCACGGACCCCATTTCTTTGGTTTGAAACCAAGGGGGCTCTTCGTTGACAAAGAAAACAAAGCGGAGCGTCCGAGTTGGTTTTGTCTTGGCGAATTCTCGAGCCAGCGCAAGCGTCGCCGCGGTGCCCGTGCCGTTGTCGTTGGCCCCGGGACAGCCGACTACGGAATCGTAATGCCCGCCGATGACGACAATTTCGTCCTTCTTGTCGCCGCCGGGAATTTCCGCAATCAGGTTGGCGACTTCTCTTCCTCGGACCACGTAGGATTGGCGTTCCACCTTGCAACCTGCATCCATCAGAGACTTGCGGAGGAACCGCTCTGCAGCCAGAAGGTCGTCGTAATGAAAGTTGCTCACGTTGCGCTCGCCAATTTCGTTGGCGAGCATTTCGACATCCGCCTGAAGCGCCTTGGCCAGAGCGACTTCGTGCTCGGTCAACTTGGGAAGCGGACCCTTGTGGACTTCCCCCGGCATGTTGAAAAGGGGGAGAGGCTCCGCGTTTTTCTCGGCACCGTCTTTGGGTTTCACGAAGGGCTCGTCCGCGAGTAGTAGGGAATAGTCGATTGCCGCCATTAAGACAACCAAGGGCCAGCACTGTCTAAGTCCGCCGCAGAGAGGATTCGCTGTTCGCAGCTTGTTCATAGAGGCGACTTGCCAGTTGAGTTATTTCTTCCCGCAGGGCCAGGCGTGAAAGCCACTTGGCGGGAATGCCCCGTTCGCCCCACAGAGCCCCCGCCAATTGTCCATAAACGGCTGCGGTCGTGTCGGCGTCGTCCCCCAAGTTTACCGCAAGCAGGCATCCCTCTTCAAACGAATTGGCGCGATAAAGCGCCCAAAGGGCGGCTTCGAGCGAACGGACCACATAGCCACTTCCCTTGATCTGCGGCGGTTGCCGGGTGCGAAAGGAGCCGGCAGCGACTGCGGCGATTTCTGGCGAAAGAGGCTCGTCGTGCCAAGAGACATCGGGAGGAGCAAAATTGGAGGAGAGCAACTCCTCCTTGTTTGCTCCTCGCAGGGCACCAACTATCAACCCCGCCAGGTAGCGACAGGCGTGAATAGCGTTGGGTGCCGCATGGGTTGTGCGAGAACTTTCCGCAGCGGCGGCAACGGCCCGAACTGGCTCCGCAGCAAAGAACATGGGGACCGGTGCCAGCCGCATGATGGAGCCATTGCCGGCCCTTCGCGGGTCGGTGCTGCCACAAAAGGGCTCACCCGTGAGTTGAAACCTGGTCAGTGCTTCGTGCGTCGCATTGCCGATGTCAAAGCACTCGCCGGTCGAACTCCAGTGTCCTTCACGCCACCAGCGGACGTACCGCTGCAATTGATCCACCGGGTCCATGCCCCGTTTTTCGAGCAGACTCTCCGCCAGACAGAGAGCCATGGACGTATCGTCGGTCCACTCCCCCGCGGCGAGCCCAAACGGCCCGCCGCCAAGCATGTCCGTAACGGGAGCAAAAGATCCCGGCGAAGAAAACTCAACCCGAGTCCCCACGGCATCACCGCAGGCCAACCCCAGCAATGAGCCGCGAAAACGATCCGCTTGAAGCCCCGATGTTTCCATCGTCTTCCTTCATTCGTCGTTCGGATTTCGAACTTCGGAATTCTCTGCCAACTACTCTCCCATCAGCTTCTTCACCATTTCTTCCGTCGACTCCGCCCAAGTCCGATAGCTCTTCTCGTTCAGATGGAGCAGATCGGGCATTACTTCCTTGCTGAGATTGCCGTCGGCATCGAGGAACTTGGGGCCGATGTCGAGATAGAAGACGTTCTTATCGTCGGCCAGCTTGGCGATGATGGCGTTCGCGCCGGCGTTGACCTGGCGATTCTTGTTCTCGTTATTGGGTCCGCGGGGAAAGATGGCGAGGACCAGCACTTTGGTCTCGGGGAGCTTGGTGCGAAGCTTTTCGACGATGGCTTTCACCCCTTCGGCGATTTGTTCGGACGTGTTGCTGCCGGAATTGTTGGTGCCAATCATCAGCACGGCCAGCCTTGGCTTGATCCCCTCGATATTGCCGTTATCCAGCCGCCACAGGACGTGCTGCGTCCGGTCGCCGCCGATGCCGAGGTTGACCGCGTTCCGCTTCTCGTAAAATTCCTTCCAAACCTTGGCACCGGAGCCTTCCCAGCCTTGGGTAATCGAATCGCCAATAAGGAGCAAGTCGGCGTTCCCCTTTTTCACTCGTTCATTGAAGCTCTCGTGCCGCTTCATCCAGCCGCCGTCGCGCGGGACGGGAACAACAGCATCATTCGGCTTCGCATCGTCGGCCAGTGTGGGGGCGACGAAGACCAGGGCCAGAATCGCAATCAACCAATTTCTTTGAACCAGGGACATGGCAAACTCCAAGGAAAATGAGAGAGGAAATCTGCCGTCAGTCTGGCACTGCCACCACGAAAGTCAACACCCGGATTGATCCTGTTCTCCGGGTACCCTTACCTCTTAATCTTACTCATACTCTTACTCTTACTCTTTATCCCCCTTCTTCTCCCTCTCCCGCAGCAAATCCGCATGGACATGGGCCACGTCCCACATGTAATGGCCGATCTTGTGCTTTTCCGACTCCAGGATGTGCTTCTTTGCCAGGTCCTTCTCGCCAGCCACTTCGTGCCAGAGGCCGATGTAGAGATGGGCATAGAAGAGTCGCTGGTTAAAGGCTTCCTTCGTCGGTTCGCCGGCTTCCGCGGCGGCCAGGACGTCGGCTGGCTTGAGTTTGCCGCGGTAAAGGTCGTAAATCTGCATCATGGGAACGCGGCGGTCGTCACTGATGGGGAGCAGATTTTTCACCGCCTTGTCGACGCCGTCCTGACGGGCCACACAGAGATATCGCCAGGTGGAATTCTCCACGTCTTGATCGTGAAAAGTCTGATAGAGCTCAAACTGCTTGGCCCCTTTCTCGAACTCCCCGGCGTAGTAGTAGGAAATTCCTCGCTCCCACTGCCGGGCTTCCGCCTTGGGATCTTTCACCGTTGCCAGTTCGACATGCTTGTCCAAATCACTTACCGATTCCTTAATCTTGCCGGCCCGAAAGTTCTCTCGCCCGCGCAAATAATAGGCAAGCGACTGCTTGGGATTTTTGGTAATCACCTCGTTCAGCACGCCAATCGCCTGCTCGACGTCTCCTCGAGCGGAAGCCAGCGAAGCCTTTTGCAGCAGGTCTTCCTCGGCATCATCGGCCGCTGACGAAGAGGCCAGAAATGTCGCCAGCAAGATTGCCAGGGAGTTGAATGTCCAAGAGTAGGAAGCTGATTGACTCATAAGGTTTTTCCAGGTTCAGGATGTTCGAAAGAGGTTGGTATACGCCGCAAGCTAGCTCCGGGGCACCCAGCATCTTAAGGGAACGGCGCTGTACCGCCAGCGACCAGGGTGCGCAGAAATGGCACATCCGTTTTGGCACAGGTATCGTTGGCAGGCTATCTACTGCACCAAAACTGCCAGCAGCAAGCTGCTATCGCGGGCGCGCGCTATGCATCGCGTCGTCTCATTTTTGGACACATTCCCCAATTGAGAATCCCCAAATTGCCTGCTGGAAAGCTAGCTGCCGAACGTGGTGGGAATCGCCGGAAAATCGGTTTCACCCTCTAGGCAATCCCTTTGTCAAATGACCACGTTTATCCATGCATGATACGGCAGCGAAACCCGTTCAAAACCCCTTGCGCAGCTCCTGCACCCGGACCAGTTTTCTGAATTATCTGCAATGTCACCGATTTTTCCTCATGAATTCACCTTGGGAACACAACTTGCTATTCCAATGACTCAACGCGAGTCTGCCGAATCGGCAAACTGAAAATCGCCGGGGGGCGATTAGAAAGATTCTCGTGCGTCGGAAATGAAATCCAGCTCGCTAGCAGCGGGCGCACCCCACGGAGGAATGAATCATGTTAGTTCTGAGCCGCAAAGTTGGAGAACGTCTCGTCATCGGTGGAAACATCACGGTCGTTGTGAATCGGGTTGCCGGCAACCGCGTCACACTCGGGATCGAAGCTCCCGACACGGTCCGCATTGTCCGTGGCGAGTTGGACCAGGGCGACTTTGCCCACCTTCCGGGCAGCAAGGAGCCCCACGCCGAAATCAGCTCCCGAAACTACGAGCCCAGCGTCAAGACCGCTGGGGATCCCCTTCGCTTGGCGAAGTAGTCGGTTTTGGGAACATTGAACAGAGACGACGAACGAGGGCATTCATTGGTGCTCTCCGCTAAAACTCGCACCGAGTCGTCGGGACATCGAGGGAATCTCCCCTCCGTGCCCCAGTGCTTCTGTGCGAGTTTTCTGTTGCGCAGATTGTGATATTCGATCCGTGATATCCGTGGTTCACATCTTCTTGACCACGGATGTCACGATTACCACGGATTGAATACGAGTTCATCTCGGCTTGGATTAGGATAAGCTCAGCCATTGCGCAGGGTTTGCGAGCCTGCTATCCTGGTAAACGGATTCTCCGTTTCCTCCCTGAGCCTTTTATGAAAATCGCCTTCTTCGACTGCCCCAGCGGAATTAGCGGGGACATGACTCTCGGTGCGCTTGCTGACTGCGGCGTGGATCTGGCTGCGATGCAGGCCGGAATTGACTCGCTCGGCTATCCGGGCGTAAAGCTCGTTGCCGAAGAAGTGCATCGCAAGGGCTTTCGCGGTCTCAAGGTCCATGTCCAGCATGAACCGGAGAAAGCCCATCGGCATCTGCACCATATCGTCGAGAAGATTGATGCCAGTACGGTCCTAACGACGGCTCAGAAGGAACTAGCCAAGCGAATCTTCACACGGCTGGGTGAGGCTGAAGCCAAGGTGCATGGAACGACGATTCGCAAAGTCCATTTCCATGAAGTGGGAGCCGTCGATTCCATCGCGGACATTGTGGGGAGTGCCGTCGGCTTGACCCTCCTCGGCGTGGACCGGATTGTCTGCTCGCCGATTCCGACCGGCACTGGCTTTCTGGAAATCGAGCATGGCCGGGTGAGCATCCCCGCCCCAGCCACGGCGGAATTGCTCAAAGGGATTCCGCTCGCGCCATCGGTCTGCTCCTGCGAGCTCACCACTCCCACCGGAGCCGCCATCGTGGCCACGGTCGCCGACGAATTCGGCCCTCTGCCGGCAATGAAAATGCAAACCATTGGCCTGGGTGCGGGGGATCGGGATATGAAGGAGCAGGCCAATCTGCTCCGCCTCATTATCGGCGAAGCCGAGCAGAATATCGTCAGCGACCAGGTCTGGGTGCTGGAAACCAATCTCGACGACATCAGCGGCGAGATCATCGGCCACTGCACGGCTAAACTCTTCGAAGCCGGGGCTCTCGACGTCTACACCACTTCCATCCAGATGAAGAAGAACCGCCCGGGTGTCTTACTCAGCGTCCTGTGCGGCCCCGACCTCGTCCCCAAGATGGAGAAAATCATCTTCAAGGAAACCGGCACCCTCGGCATCCGCCGCTGGCCCGCCAGCCGTCATAAGCTGGAGCGGCGGCCGCACAGCGTTCAGACCACTTGGGGGACTATCGAAGGAAAGCTGGCCGTCCTCTCCGATGGCAGCCTTAGCTTCTCCCCCGAGTTTGAATCCTGCAAAAAGATTGCTGGCGAACAGAATTTGCCGCT
>CAYUJE010000166.1:0-14838 GCA_964444865.1 uncultured Pirellulaceae bacterium
TCCGGATGCCGTAGTGTGGGTGGACGTGGTGGGGCTGCGGGAATTCGTAGTAGTGGTAATAGACGCTCTTCCGCCAGTCGGCAGGTGTCTTGCCTGTGAGAATGGGGACGAGGCTTCTTCCCTGCATGTCAGCCGGGATTTTGACCCCGGCAATATCCAGGAAGGTCTCGGCGAAGTCGAGATTCATGGCCATGTCGGTGTTCACACTGCCCGGCTTAATCTTGCCCGGCCAGCGAATGAGCATGGGTGTGCGGAAGGACTCCTCATACATCCACCGCTTGTCGTACCAGCCGTGCTCGCCCAGATACCAGCCTTGGTCGGAGGTATAGATGACCACGGTGTTCTCAGCGAGGCCCGATTTATCGAGGTAGTCGAGCACTCGGCCGACGTTGTCGTCGACGGCGTCGATGCAGCGGAGATAATCCTTTACGTAGCGCTGGTACTTCCAGCGGATCATCCCTTCCTTCGTAAAGCGGGCCCTTTTGAGAAAGTCGTTCTCTTCCTGATAGGCGTCGGTGAAAGTTTTGAGTTGCTCCGGATTCAGCCCCCTTGGCGGCGTGATCTTCAGGTCGTCGTCATTCAAATCCTTGGCGATCGACATGGTTTGCTTGGCGGCCGGTGAAGCCCGGCCGGAGTAGTCGTCAAACAGCGTTTCCGGTTCGGGAATTTCCACGTCCTTGTAATGGTCCAGGTACTTCGGCCCCGGCTGCCAGTTGCGATGCGGGGCCTTGTGCTGGTACATCAGCAGGAACGGCTTGTCCTTGTCCCGCCCCTTTTCCAACCATTCGAGCGTGAGATCGGTGATGATTTCCGTGGTGTAGCCGGTGTGCTTGACGATGCCACCCTGCGTTTTCATGGCCGGGTTATAATAAGGCCCCTGCCCTTGCAGGATGTGCCAATAATCGAAGCCGGTTGGGTCGCTCCCCAGGTGCCACTTGCCAATCATCGCGGTTTGATAGCCGGCCGCCTGCAATAATTTGGGAACCGTCTGCTGCTGGCCGTTGAACACTTTCTCGTTCACCGTGTAGCCATTGAGATGGCTGTACTTGCCGGTCAAAATCACCGCCCGGCAGGGCCCGCAAATCGAGTTCGTCACAAAACAGCGGTCCAGCCGCATCCCTTCCTTTGCCAGCCGATCAATGTTCGGCGTCTTGTTCACCTTGCTGCCATAGGCGCTGATTGCCTGGTAGCCGTGATCATCCGACATGATGAACAGGATGTTGGGACGGGAGTCTTTGGCGAGGGCCGGCGGGATGTGCGCGGCTGCGAAGAAGAGAGCGGCGAGCGGCAGCAAGTGCTGAGTACGCAGTACTGAGAACTTAGTACCAATAAGTCGAATATTCAGCCGACAGGATACATGGTTCATCTTCAACTCCCTTCCTCTGTGCCCCCGTGCCTTTGTGTGAGCCCACTTCTCTCTTCCTACGGCACCGGCTTGATCAATTCAAAATCCGCCATGTTTTTCCCCAGATAAATCTGGTCGAACAGAGCGAACTCCCCATCGACAGGCGACAGGGCGATGCCGTTGAGCGTGAACTCGCCGAAGTCAGCGAACAGGTCGCGGGTAACGACGACGAACCCTTCAGGGAGCTTGTCGCCGACGGCGAGCGAGCCGCCGTAGACCTCCGCAGGGCCGCTGTGATAACGAAACTTGGCTCCTTCCTTGCCGCTGCCGCCGGGGCCCCAGGCACCGTCATGATTGAGTTGCAGGCAAATAGCCGCCCCACCCTTTTTCTTCCAGGCAAAGCGGATGTAGCGGAACTCACCGGGTGCGGGATTCTCGCGAATCTTCACTTGCAGGCCCGGCAGGTTGGCGTTGAACTTCTGGTCCGGTGTGACTTTGACAGATGCCTTGCCCGACGCCTTGTCGGCCGGTTCAATGGCTGCCGTGCCCCCACCTTCGGTCAGCAGGGCGACGAACTTCTCGTCGTCCTCAAAAATCTCCTTCGGCGGCTCGGCAGCGGGTTTTTCGCCGGGAACGACGTTGATAACGACCGCCACTTCGTTGCTGCGAATGGTGTCCGGTTTGGCGGGGTCAATCACGCCGACCAGTTTGCCGTCCTTGAGTTCCATCGGCTTGGAACCAAAGGGAAAAACGACCGCGAGTTCAAAGTCGGATTTATCGCCGGGAACGACCACTTTGGGAGCGGGATATTCTTTGGGCAAATTCGTCAGAGTCACCGTCACCGGCTGGTTAAAGCCGCCGAGGCGGTTGAGCTTGCCGATAAATTTGCCGGTCTCCCCAGCCCCGGCCTTGCCGTCCACTTTCGGGGCACTGGTGAGTTCGAGTGTGAACGGAACGGAAGTTGGCAGTGTGCGGGCCGGCGCGGCAACCGACGCCAAAACCGTTTTGTTATCCGGACCGAGCAACTCCGCAACGAGCGCCACATCCCACGGATGCTGCGGCAGATCGCCGGGAACGAGAATATTGACGACGCCCTCCGCCTTGTCAGCCGCAAATATGGGCATCCCTTCGACGCGAAGGGCCCGATCGACATCATCCACCGTGGCAACCGCCACGGCTTTCCCCCGTTTGCGCTTTGCCGGCGGCGGCTGCTCAGCTTTCTTTTGCGGCATCGGCTGGGAGGAGAGGAGGCGGACGCGAATATTGCCAGTCACACCAGCGGCGCGAGTGAACTGCACATTCGCCGCGAGTTTACTGCCGATGGGAAGCTTGTCCTCACTGGTTGCCGCCCAGGTGAAACCAAACGGCGCGGGCTCCGCGACAGACAGCCCGATCTCATCCAAAAACTGCGGCTGATACTTTGCTCCTGCCACGTCTTCCGTCCGTGCGACCCGGACGAGCGGTGCGGGAACGTCAATCGCTTTGCCGACAATCCGCACCACACCTGCCGCCTTGAAACTCGCCGGAGCTGTAAACGACAACAGGGCAATTTCAGCCCCGGGAGAAATCTTCGTCCCCTCCACCTTTACTTCCGCCGGCAAGCCATCCACAGACAGCTCAATCGCTCCCCCGTATTTGCGGCGCTCAATTTCAACTGGAACGACCTGTGTTGCGCCCGCGGGAATGTTCAGGCTGACGGCATCGACGGACAAGTCAAAGTCTGGCCGGCTCAGGTCGGTCACTTCAATCCGATAAACAAGATCCGCTCCCCCCTTTTTTTGCATATCAGCAATCGCCAGTTGCAGCTTCGTTACACCCGCGGGGATGGTGAAATCGAGCCCAGGGTCGCTGGTATTGGGCTGATCGTCGTTGGCGGCAAGTTGCCCACCCTGCTCGTTGCGAATCGAAAGTACCCCATCCAGGAGCGTCCCAATCCGATGGCTCACAACATTGAATCGGAGATTTTGGCCCGGAGTGACATCCAGCAAGTACTTATCCTCTTCGCCTGGCACGGCAATCGTGCCGCTCACGCCGACTGGAGCCGCTCCGAGCGACTGCAATTGCCCAGCCGCCTGGGGCGTTTCCCGCTGTTCGGGATGGTCACTCACAATCACTCGCGGAGCGGCCCCGGTGAATTGCTCCGTAGCGGGGAGCGTAGCGCCGCGCTCGCCGGGATAAATGCTGGCGAGAGAATCTTGCTCGACCGTCCCGGCAAGGTTCGACCCCACAAAGCTGATGGGCGTTTTGGAGGCCGGCGAAACCGCCAGCGGGAAGGCAAGGTCCGCGAACTGCAGGGCTCCAACTTTCAAACGGAAAAAGGCGGGCATCCCGGCGCGATAAAGCTGATCGTGAACCTCGATGTTATAAGCACCATCCGCGGGCAATTCGAAATCACAGCGAGCGTCGCCACCAATCGAATTTGTCGGCGGGCACCAGGCGAGTTGGGTTCCCCGCTCGTTATAGAGCCGCACTACCGGCTTGAGATTGCTTCCCAGCCGCTGGGCCTCGCAATCGATAACGATTTTCGTCCCTTTCGTACCAGTAAACGTGGTCTTAAGCACTTGCGGCCCACCGAGGCTGCCGTGCATGGCGACGGGGAGGGTGGCGATCTGCGGCGTGAAGGGAATCTGCGGCAGCTTGTCGATGCCGATGGCGAGCGGGCTGGAGATTCCCTTGCCGCTGGCGATTCGCAGCAAGTAGATGCCGGGAGCGGCACTTGGGTCGATGTTTACTTCAAGTTCGACATGGGTGGCAGTGGCGTTCGGCTTGACCGTCTGCGAGGCAATCTTCACCGGCAGAATCAACTGTGGGTCGGGGATCAGATCCGCTCCGTCAATGACAATTGTCGTCGGCTGGCCGATGGTAAGTCCGCGGAGGGAGACGCTGCTGACCGTGGGCCCGGCGAATAGCGGCGTGGCAAACAGGCAGGCCAGCGTGGTGGCGACGAAAAGACGGCTGCGGCAATGAGTCACGGGGCGACTCCTTTCCAGCGGAGAAGTGGGCGAATTAAGGAAGGGCCGCTAGGTGGGACGGAACAGCGAGCCCCATAGCAAATTGCAAACTAACCAAGTACGTGGTCCCGCGCCATGCACGGGACCGAGGACGATCTTTCGAAAACTCAATTACTTGAACGGGTCTTCGTCGGCGGGCTTCGTCTCCGCTGGTTTGGCCGGAGCCTTCGCCGCGGGAGCGGCCGGCGGATCATCCGCAAACGGATCGCTCGCGGCTGGCTTGCCGGCAGGCGCTGCTGCGGGCTTGGCCGCCGGTGCATCGCCGAACGGATCGGGAGCATTCGGATCCCCCTTGGGAATCGGCGGTTCGGCTGCAGCCGGGGGCTGGCTGCCGGCAACTTTGGCCTCACCCGGAACAGCCTTGGAGACGGCTCGGACAAAGCTCCCCAAAACGCTCCCCTTGCCGGAGGGAGTGGCGGGCTCGGTCGCGGAAGTTTGCTTCACTTCGCCGGCGGGAGCTTCCGCGGCGGGCTTGTCCCCTGTCAAGGAATCGACCGGATCGTGCACGCAACGGACGTATACGAAATTCTTGCTCGCGAAACCGTTGTTGGCCCCCCCGCCAGCGTACCACTGGTAGATGTATGCATAATCATCCAACCGTGTATCCAATTCGCTCGTCCAGAAAGACGCATACTCATTCGGACCGGCACAACACTTGTCGGGATTGTACTTGGAGTTAAGGAATGGCTTATCGGCTGGGAAAATGGCCGCGAGTTCCTTTGCGGTCGGCACGCGCCAGCCGGTCATACCGCCGAGTTTGAGCCCCTTGGCATAGTCGGCAGCCTGCTGGAAATTCTTTTTCCCTGCGGCGGCCCCGTCCTTCTGCCAGAGCAACTTAGTAGTGGTGTCTTCGATGTACTCCCCATGATCGACGTACCGACCGTCCTTGCTTACCTCCAAGGTAGCAGCGAGCTTTTCTTCCGCAGCCGGCTTTTCGGCGGCAGGAGCAGCAGGTTTTTCAGCAGGGGGCGCGGCTGGCTTTTCGGGAGTATCACCAAACGGATCATCCGCAGCGGGCTTGGCCGGCGCTGCTGGTTTTTCCGCGGCAGGAGCAGCAGGCTTTTCAGGAGCTTCACCAAACGGATCGGCGGCTGGCTTTTCAGCGGCGGGTGCGGCAGCAGGCGCGGCCGGTTTTTCCGCAGCAGGCGCCGCGGGCTTCTCGCCGGCCGGTGCTTCACCAAAGGGATCTTCGGCCGCCGGCTTGGCGGGCGCTGCTGGCTTTTCCTCGGCCGGTGCGGCCGGCTTGGCGGGAGCTTTCCCAGCGGGTGCTTCACCAAAGGGATCATCCGTCGCCGGCTTTGCGGGTGCGGCCGGCTTTTCGGGTGCGGCCGGCTTCTCGGCAGCAGGTTCAGCGGCAGGAGCTTCTTCCGCAGCTACTGCAGGGGGGGCCGGTTCAGCACCAGCGGCCGGCGGATTGCGCAGAATTTTCGCTTCCGCTTTGATGCGATCCTGGTAGCGAATCTTGGCCCGCTCCTCCGCAGCGTTGCGGATAGACAGCCGAGCTTTGGCCCGCACGTCTTCAATCATCAGACGTTCGTTCCCTTGCACGCGCTCCAGGGCCTTGCTGACCTGAAACGGCGCGTCGCCGTTGTATTCCAGCTCAGTCGCCTTCTTCAAATCGGCCGTGGCGTCATCCGCCTTGTTCAGCCGCAGATCGGTGAGAGCGCGGAAGTAGTAAACCCGCGGATCCTGGGACCCGCTGGTTGCAGCGTCGGTCAGATGCTTGTAGGCATCTTGGTAATTTCGCGAAAAGTAGGCGTGAACACCACGACCATACAAATCGTCAAGCAGATTGTCTTGCGCGTGCAGAGCCGGGATGCAAACCCCCAGCGCGGCCAACGCGAGGCAATGGGAGAAAAAGCTCCTAGCCATGAACGGGCGCTCCTGAAAAAAGTGCGTGGAACCGAAGACGGAATTGGAATCGCCGCCACGACCCTTTGCCCCAGGCCGCGGCAGCGCCATTTGTGCTGATTAAAAGCTCTTTCATGATAATTCGGCGAAACGCGGGGGGCAACAATCAGGCCCGCATTCCTCATGATATCGCAAAGAGAGCATTTCAGGGCCAAAATCTGCAAGAAGGGGATCTGCTAGACATCCCTCCATTACTGGATACTGCCCCCCTACCTCCCAATCGCCCCCTTCAACTCTTCCACCACGTGCTCGGAGGTGATTCCAAAGTGCTTGTAAAGCTCGCCAAACGGAGCCGAGGCACCGAAGGTGCTCATACCCACGAACCGGCCATTTTCGCCCAAGTATTTATCCCAGGATTGGCGAATGCCGGCTTCGACCGCGACGCGGGCGGTGATTTCGCGGGGGAGGACCGAGGAACGATACGCTTCGTCCTGCTCGTCGAACCACTCCGTGCAAGGCATGCTGACCAGGCGGACCTGGATGCCTTCGGCGGTCAGCTTTTCCCAGGCTTTCATCGCGATGTCCAGTTCGCTGCCGGTAGCCATAAGGATGGCCTGCGGCTTGCCGCCGGGGGCTTCGGCCAGGATGTAGCCGCCGCGGGAGGTGAGGGAGGCGGGAGCAAATTTGGCGCGGTCGATGGTGGGTACGTTCTGCCGCGACAGGACGATGGCGGCAGGGTGCTTCGTCCGCTGCATGGCGGTGCGATAGGCTTCCGCCACTTCGTTAGCGTCGCCGGGGCGGATGACGTCGAGGCCGGGGATGGCTCGGCAGGCCGAAAGATGCTCCACCGGCTGGTGGGTGGGGCCGTCTTCGCCCAGGCCGATCGAGTCGTGCGTCAGGACGTAGGTCACCGGTTGATGCATGATGCTCGCCAGCCGCATGCTGGGACGCATGTAGTCGGTGAAGACAAAGAACGTCGCTCCATAGGCCCGCAGACCGCAGAGGGAGAGCCCATTGCAAATCGCCGCCATGGCGTGCTCGCGGATGCCGAAGTGCAGGTTCCGCCCGCCGTAGTTGTGGCTGCTGAAGTGGCCGGCTTCGACCGACTCCATCATGGTCATCGTGCTCGGCGCCAGGTCCGCAGAGCCGCCGATGAGCCAGGGAAAATTCTTCGCCAGGCCGTTGATGACCTTGCCTGACGAGATACGCGTGGCCATACCCTTGGCATCGGCGGGAAACGTTGGAATTCCCGCGTCCCAACCAGCGGGAAGTTTGCCGGCCCAAATTGCCTTTAACTCGGCGGCCTCCTTGGGAAACTGTTTTTCGTAGGCGGCAAACTGATCATTCCATTTACCGCAAGCATCTCTACCTCGCTTGCCTGATCCTTGTGCAAAATGCTGCGGAACTTCCGGCGGCACCAGGAACTGGGCATCTTCTGGCCAGCCGTAGGCTTTTTTGGTGAGCTTCACTTCGTCAGGGCCGAGAGGAGCCCCGTGGGCATTGTGGGTGTTGGCCTTGTTGGGCGATCCCCAACCGATGATGCTTTTGAGGACGATCAGGGTTGGCTTGTCGTCGGACTTCTTGGCCGCATCCAACGCTTTTTGAATCGCCGCCAGGTCATTTGCATCCGTAACCGTGAGCGTGTTCCAGCCAAGTCCCCGAAACCGCTCAGGGACGTTTTCACTGAAGGCCAACTCGGTGTGACCTTCGATCGTGATGGTGTTGTCGTCGTAAATCCAGACGAGATTATTGAGCTTCAAATGCCCGGCGATGGAGGCCGCCTCGCAGGCAACTCCTTCCATCACATCTCCGTCACTGCAGAGGGCATAGGTCCGAAAGCCGAACAGATCGAACCCCGGTTTGTTGTAGCGGGCGGCGAGCCACTTGGCGGCCATCGCCATGCCAACGCTGTTGCCGCATCCTTGCCCGAGCGGCCCGGTGGTGGTTTCAATCCCCGCCGCATCGCCGTATTCCGGATGTCCCGCGCAGGGGCTGCCGAGTTGGCGGAAGTTCTTGATGTTGTCGAGCGTGATGGCCAGCTCGTTTTCGTGCAGCTTCCCTTGCTTGTCGATCTTGGTCACGCCCGCTAGATGGAGCGTCGAGTAGAGCAACATCGACGCATGCCCGCAGCTCAGAATGAATCGGTCACGCCCCGGCCAGTGGGGATGAGCCGGGTCATAGTTGAGGTTGTGGTTCCAAAGCTGGTAGGTGACCGGAGCCAAGGCCATCGGCGTGCCGGGGTGGCCGCTGTTGGCTTTCTGCACACCGTCCATGCTGAGGGTGCGGATGGTGTTGATGGCGAGCTGGGAAATGTCGGAGGCCATACGGAATCCTGCGTCTCAAGATGGCGGATTTGATCGAAAAATAAATAATCGGGTCATCCTACACACTAGCCCGACATGCCAGCGAGGGGGGAGGAGGCGTTGTCGCGGATCAACGTCGCTTTGGCCTGCCTCGCGGAATTCCCTCGCTGGCGCGTCGGGTTAGTGTCACCCAAAAACGCTTCTTGCCTGAATCCGGGCATAGTTCTATGCTTAAGACCAATTCATCCGGCTGGCGGCGATTTCCTTCGCTTGCGCTTCAGGCTGGTGTCTACTCGGAGCCTTGCTATGCATCTGGGAAATGGAGCTTTGACCCCCGAATGTGCCGCCCTGGCGTTTGGGGCTGCGGGAATTGGACTCGGCGCTGTGGCCATCGACATCGTTCGAACAGCGTCCGCAAAGGACGGGAGGAAACTGGCCCTCGCGGCTGCTCTGGGCCTGTTTGTTTTCGCCGCTCAGATGTTCAATGTACCGGTGCTGCCGGGAGTCAGTGCCCACCTCGTCGGCGGCGTGCTGCTGGCGTGGATGGTGGGGCCAAGCCTGGGAGCTTGGACGATGGCGATTGTTTTGACCGTGCAGGCTTTGGTTCTCGGCGACGGCGGATTGACTTCGCTCGGGGCGAATATCGTGAACATGGCGCTGCTTCCCGCGGGAGTTGTTTATCTATTAAGGCGATTTGAATTGCAGCGGATATCCGTTGCTGCGGTGGCTGCATTGTTCGCGGTCGTGCTGGCGGCTCTGCTCATACCGCTGGAAACGGCCCTTTTGCGTTCCGCGAGCGAACTCTCCGGCTGGAGCGACTTCGCCAGCAGCATGTTGCTGTCGCATCTGGCGGCTGGTGCGGCGGAAGGTGTGCTGACGCTCGTTTTGCTGCTCGCGCTTTCGCCGGCATCATCTCCGTCAGCGGGAACTCGCATTCGCTGGCAGACCGGTCTGCTCCGCAGCGCGTTTTGCCTGGCACTCATCGCCAGCCTTATCGCTTGCAACACTCAATTGCCCGACGGCTATGAAGCGGCTGCCCAGAGCAGCGGCTTGACCTGGCTGCTGGAGTAGCAAGCAAAGTAGTCCTCTCGCTCCGCGAGAGGAATCTTCACGCGGAGCGTGAAGAGTACTATCCTTATCCCGCCCGCGGCTTTCTTGCATCGGCTTCAGCGGTGGCGGTTTCGGCTGCTTTCGCCGCATCCTTGGAAGGGCCTGCTTTCTCCAGCGCTTCCACCACCTGTTTTGCCGTAACAAGGTCCCGCAGAATGATCACATCCTGCGGCCGGCCGGCGGGGTAAATGGCGAGGATGGGGATGCTCTGGCTTTGCAATAGATCAAGCTGCTTTTCGAGATCCGGATTCTCTTCGGTCCAGTCCGCTTCCATCGCGACGACACCATTCTTTTCGACAATCTCCTTCACCGCAGCCGTATTGATGGCGAAGCGAAAGTTGACCTGGCAGTTCACACACCAGGTGGCCGTGAAGTCCACCATCACGGTTTTTTCCTGTTGAAGGCCGGCTAATTCGGCCTGAGAGAAGTGCTTCCATTCGTACAGTCGCGTCACCGGGCCAAAGAGCTGGAACGACCCGAAACCAATCACGGCGGCGGCCGCGATGCCAACGCCCCAGGCACGCAGTTGCTTGCTCCGCTCCTCATAGCCCGGCACTTGTCCGATCCACCAGCAGCCAAAGCCAACGCCGACAAGCATGGCTAGCGTGGCAACATAGAAATCCTTGCCCAGCGTTGAGAACAAGTAGACCACCACCCCCAGCATCACAAATCCCATCAAGTGTTTGAACGTATTCATCCACTCGCCCGGCTTGGGAAGCAGCTTCTGCGTCTGTGGAAACACGGCGATGGCGAGAAACGGCGAGGCCATGCCAAAGCCAACGAGGAGGAAGATCAGATAGGTCACAAACGGCGGCTGCGTGAGGGTGTACCCGAAGACGCCCCCCAAGAACGGCCCGCTGCACGAAACGCCCAGAATGGTCGTGAAGACCCCCTTAAAAAACGCCCCCACGTAGCCCTCCTGCTGCTGCAGGGCATTCGCCTTTTCGCCCCCGGCAAAGCCGGGAATGGGTATTTCCCACACACCGAGAAAACTGAGTGCAAACGCAAACGTCATCACCAGCAGGGTGATCTTGAACCACAACTGGGTGAACTGCTGCCCCCAGCCAAAATTCAAAAACGCCGACATCGTCGCCAGCACCAGAAAGACCGCAATGAGACCCGCCGTATAGACGACGTTGAGCGCCAGCACTTTTCCGCGACTCTTTCCTCCCTGCTGCGCGAAGTTAAGAATCTTCAGCCCGAGCACCGGCAACACGCAGGGCATGAAATTCAGCAGAATACCCCCGAGCAGCGCCAGGCCAAGTTGACCCGCCAGAACGTAGTAGTCAATGACGCCGTAAGGGAGCGGTGTAGCGTTGGCGACTGCAACTACCTGATCCCTGAAATTCTTGCGATCGACTTCGGTGAACGCGACGGGAATCGCACCGGTCTCCTCGGCAGCACCCACCGTCGCGGTCACTTCAAATTTCGCTCCTCCCGGCGGATTGCAACGATCCTCCAGACACGTTTGATAAATCAAAACGCCGCTCACGGTCAGTGGACCGGCTGCCGCGTCCTTGGGGACATCCAAATCAACGGTAAAGGTGGTCGGTTCGTCATAATACGTCTGCTTTCCGAGCTTTTCGGTCATCACGCTCTTCGGTGGCGAAGAGGGAATCACCTGGTGCTTTCGCCAATTTCCGGCGTTAGTCACGATGATCGCGGTAGGAAACGAGTCACCTTCTTCCGGTATCCGATAAGCAAGCGGATAAAAGTGATATCCCTTTTGGGGCGTCACCTCGAAAATCAACCTGGCCGTGGTTCCAGGTGCCACGACTTTCGGCTCCAGGTGGGCCTTCCAAACCAATTCATTCATTTGTGGACGAAACTCGCCCGTCGGCAGCTCGACAAAGCCTGCAAACTTCGCCGTCGCCGTTATGCCGCGAATGGGTACGCACGATTCTTTGCAAACCTGCCCCGAGAACGTCGCCTCGATTTTCAGCTTTTCTGGGTCAGCGCCTTCTTTCACAACGATGGGCGCGGTCCAGGTCACGGCATCTTCATACTCTTCAAGCTTGAACTCAGAAAACTCGTCGTCTTTGATGATGGGGGGGCGATCGGGTGCGAATTGAATGTTCTTTAAGTTGGTAATTTGAGGGGAATCGACTTTGATTACGGAGGCCTTTCCGGTGGCTCCTTTCGCCAAGGTCATGGAAAACGTATGCCAACCAGGAGTGATTTCCGCGCGGACGCTGAGGGTTCCGGAATTGGAACCTCGGAGGATCGTGTAACTCGCAGTAAGCTCCACGTCGCCAATTTCATTTCCCCCCCCGAGCCCCGGAATCCCTGGAAACGCCGGTTGTGCCCCAAAGTCCGATTTCAGCCGCGGTTTCTCCTGGGCCAGCAACGGCGCGGCGGCCAGGCAAAGCAGGCTGCACAAACCAAGCAGAGTCGAGCGGGGGAGCAAAGTCATTCCGACCTCGGGCGAGAGTTGGGGGCTAGCCTTCATTCTACGTAGCCACGGCAAAAAGGGTCAATGTCGCTGTTTCTTGGATGACACCCGGTGCGACGGGTTACGGCACCCACGGGGATTTGCTTTTTCCCAAAGTGGCCGGCTACAATTTCCAAAATGCCGACTCAAATCGTCCATGACCGCTGGGACCAGTATCTGACGTTCGCGTCGGACAAGCCGCTCTTCGTTTCGTTTGATGTCGAGGCCACCGAGCAGGATCTGAGCTTTCAGTTTCCGTACTGTGCCCGGGTGATTGTGCCGGTCAAGCATCCGAACCGCAACGGCGGGCCGACGAGCCCCGAAAGCGAGCGGCTGTATGGGATGGAGGATCAGCTTTGCGAGGTGCTGGGGCAGGCGAATGTTCAATGCCGCCTGGTGGGGCGGCTGACGCACGACGGCAACCGGGAGATTGTCTTTCAACTCGCCAACTACGACTCCTTCCGCCCGCCGGTCGGCTGGTGGATGCAGCAAAACAAGGATTATCTGATCGAAGTCTCCGAGCATGACGGCTGGGAATTCTTCAACGAAACCATTCGCCCGACGGCCAGCGACTGGCAATGGATGCGGGACCGGGACGTGGTCGACAACCTGTTCAAAGCGGGCTCCAACCCCGATAAGCCGCACGACATCGACTTCACCTTCTGTGGAAGTGCCGACGGCCTGAAGCGAGTCGCCGCTCAACTCGCCAAACGAGGCTACACCGCCCCCGGCAAAATCGACTTCGCCAGCGGCTCCTTCACCGCCTCCAAGCGCCTGCCGCTCGAACTGGAAGCGATTCATGAAGAATCCCTCGCCAATCAAGAGCTGGCCGCAACATTCGGCATCGAATTCGATGGTTGGGGAGCGATGGTGGTGGAGTGAGAGGGCGAGGAATCGCTTGCCACGCCACTTGTCGCACGTGTTGCGCCCTCGAAACGAAATCCTATTTTACGCAGGGCGAACAGGTTCAAGAAGGTTGTCAATGTGATTGTGCCCGCGTAGCCGAACAACTCCTGGAATTGAAACGAGGGAAGGAGAAGCGCGGCAGCTACCGATTTGGAATTGGCGACTTGATACAGGTTGAACTGCGCGATCCCCTCTTGCACCGCATAACTCAAAGCTGCAAGTGTTCCGCAGGCTGCGGCGAGCGGCCATAGGTTGACTTCTTTCTTTCGGAGCAGATAGAGCCAAGGCGCTACAAACAACAAGGAAATTCCGGCCAAAATCATCACCGCGAGAATTGCCGTTCCTAGCTGGTCCCCACCGGCGGCCGTCGTTAGCAGCCACAGTAATGACGCCGAAAGGCCAACCCAGGCGAGCAGATGGGTGATCCCAAATTGGCGTGAATTTGTAAATGCATCTGGATCTCCCTTTCTTACGAGCCGCCACCCGAAAGTCGTCCGCAGTGGCCAACACACGATGTGAACGACCAAAACCAGAGCCACCGAGGCCGCAAGAACCATCATCGCCGCAGGTGCCGTCGAGAAGAGATGCTCCCTGACATCCCATAAAAACGTGCTGGGCTTATGCCATCCTCGCCACATTTCGACAAGGCTGCTCGCCGTCGCTGATTCGAGAGCCAGTATCGTCAGTGAGCAAAAAAGAATGGCGGCGATGGCGAGCCAACGTGCCGCCGGAATGCGAGGATCGTAGAGCGCCGTTACTATCGCCAGGACCAGCACCTGCGCGGCTGCGATCCCCGCCAAAGCAAACATCCCCGGATCAAAGATCGAGGCTGGCCAAAAATAGTTCCCGCAGGTTGCCAGAAACAGAACGAGCATCGCAGCCAAAACATTGGCGAGCACGAGCAATCCGAGTGATATGGACTTGTGCATTTTGGCACCGAAGGATTGCACAAACACGTTCTACGGCTACATCCTCGCCTGCCCCAGCACCTTACGCAACGCGGTCATCCCGATTTCCCCCAACTGCCGCGGCGGGACTTGCCAGAGTTGTGGATTGAGCAGTTCCAGCGAAACGCAGCCTTGGTAGTTAATGGACCGCAAATGGTCGATCAGCGGCTGAAGAGGGAAGTCGCCGTCGCCGGGAAGGATGCGGCCGGCGTCGGTGGCGAGTTCGCGGGGAGTGTCGAGCAGGTCGCAGAGCTGGACGTGGAATAGGTTGGAAGTTGTCAGGAAGCTGAGGTCTTCGGTTTTGCTGGGGCCAGTGAAGAAGTGGAAGGCGTCCAGACAGATGCCCAGATGCGGGCTCCCCGCTTCGGCGACCAAAGCCGCGGCGGTTTGCAGGTTGTTGCCGAAGCTACTCGTGGCTTGAAATTCCAGAGCGGCCCGCAAACCCCGCTTGCCGCATTCCTGGGCGGCCTGAACGAGCGAGACTTGCACCCGTTCAATCGTCTCCTGCGACAGCGGCTGGGGAACGTCGCAGGCGATAACGATGGTGCCGATGCCCACTTCGCGGCAGATTTCCAAACGACGGAGGAACAAGTCCCAAGCTTCCTTCCGCCGCTCTCCTTGGCTGGCGAGGATTCCTCCCTGAAAGCTGGCCGCGGGAGTTGAAACGCCGAATTTCGCCAGCCAGTCCTTCACCTCCGCCACGCTATGCCGCTCCAGGTAATCCTCCAGCTTCGTCAGCCAGATTTCCACGCTCGCACATTTGCCCGCGGCATAGTCCTCGATATCCGCGTCAAAGCGGGAGGTCAAAGAACAAACCTGGCTCAGTGTTGGGATCATAGGGAACGTCTGTACCACGAATGACTAAGCCCTAATGTCTAATGAAGACGAAGGACAGGTATCTCTTCCATTAGTCATTAGCCATTAGTCATTAGAC
>CAYUJE010000167.1:0-14819 GCA_964444865.1 uncultured Pirellulaceae bacterium
CCTTCTTCCCTTCGGCATATTGCCTGTCCAGTTCCGCTCTTTCGGCTTCATAATGTTGCCGCATAACGGCGTCGTTTTGCTCAACAAACCGTTTGATCTGCGGAAGCGAATTGGCTGGAATCGAAGGGTAATCGGCCAGGATTTCTACCGGCGTTTTTCCTGCGTACATTGCCTCCAATACTAGGTAGAGAGGAATTCGCGTCCCGTGAACCACGATCATTCCTTTCTCTTGCTCCTCAAGTTCCGGTGGCAAACCGGCAATCACCGGCGCGACGGACGCAATAACCAGCCGCAGCGCCTGCCCAGCCGGAAGGGACAGCGGCTGATCGGGAACGATATTCTTGCCATCAAAGTGGGCCAGGATGGTTTGCATATTCGTTTCTGCCTTATCTCAATCGAGAGCGATTATTTCTCCACCTTCGTATTATACGTCCTCTCATGCTTGTTCGCCGGAATGCTCACCGTATAGGTCTTGGCATCGGCCGCAACGGAGAGCTTGATGTAGTTGGCTTTGCACTGCTCTTCCTTATTGGCGATGTATTCGTCGGCAACATTGTTGACGGAGCCGTCGGGACGCAGGTTCTTGTGGACCTGGTAGATCGCTTTGATGGTTTTTTGTTCTTTCAGGTTCGCGAACACTTCCGGAGCGCCCCCCTTGGTGGTGCCGTTGTTCATGATCGCGACACGGGGTTCCAGCGAGCGAATGACCAGCGGGTTGTTGCTGGCATCCAGTCCGTGGTGCGTTACCTGATAGACATCGACCTTGCCGATGAGGTTCTTGGGGCAAACCAGTTTTGCTTCCTGGTTCCAGGTGAGGTCGCCGGCATCGAAAAAGCGGAAGGGACCGAAGTTGAGAACCATGACGACGCTGTTGGCGTTGTCGCTGCCGTCCCGTTCCTTCTCTTTGGCGGCTGCACAAATCTCCTTGTTTTCCGGCGCGCTTGCGGGGGGCTCGATGAACGTCTGGCGGGTGCCGATGCAGGCGAGGGAAACAGCCTGGTTTTCGCGTTGTTGGGCCTGCTTGAGGGGAAGCTTGCTGCCGGGGGCGAGGACGTGCTTTTCGCCGCACTTCAGGCTCAGATAGGCCTTGTCGGGGCGATCTCGCAAGCCATCGAACTCGCCATTATCCCAGAGATTGAGAATGGGAACGAGGTCCCCCAAAGTGGCCGCGCCGCCAAAATGGTCGCTGTGATAGTGCGTGATGATGACGTGATCGAGCTGCTTCATGCCCGCAACTTCGCCCAGCGTCTTCACGATCCGGTCCGGGTCGCGGCGGCCGATGTTGCCGGTGTCGATCAGCACCGTCTCGCCGGCGGGAGTGACAATCAGCGTCGCGGCACCACCTTCCACATCGATCCAATAGATGTCCAGCCGGCCGTCTTTGGGGCCGGCGAACGCCATGGAGCCGAAGGTGAGAATCATCACGAGAGACAAATGGCGGAGGAGCGAGGTCATGGAGGGGCTCACGAAAAGTGCGAAAAATAGTAGTGGGTACGAGGTAAAGCCGGCAGACGGGCCGCCTGCGGCTACGTCAGTGGCGAAAAACAAATTCCTTGGCGTTCATCAGCGCCCAGGCCACGTCCTGCAAAGCGATGAACTTGTCGGGGGCGGTTTGGAGCAGCGACAACGTCGCGGCTTGCTCGTCGGGCGTGGGTTCACGGCTGAGGGTGATCCAGAAGAGATTTGCCAGCACTGCCTCATCGCTTTCACCCGAATCGAGCATGCGTTTGAGACGGTTCGTATCGTCGGCCAAAAGTTCGGCGAGACCTTCATTGCCGATGAACACGAATGCCTGGCCCAGCGATGTTTCGCTGGAACGCTCGCATTCGCAGGCCAGCAGCCGTTCGGGTTTGCCAAAGGTTTTTAGGAACCGGTCGGCGGCACTTATGTCCTTGCGCGATGCCCGCGAAACGCCACGGATTTGCCCCGCTCGTGTCCCCCGCGGATAACCGGCCAAACGGGGCGGAACATCCAGCACCTGACACTGGGCATCCAAAAGTTTCTCCGCAGACAAGCGGCGGACGATGGCTCGTGAATAATTCGATTCATCCTCTCGGTTCGTCTCATTCGGCTCCGCGCCAAGTTGATACACACGGCTGTTCATGATCCGGCGGACGAGATACTTGAGGTCAAAATCGTGGCTGGCGAAATCGCGGGCCAGTTCGTCGAGCAATTCGCGGTGGCTTGGCGGATTCGTCAGCCGAAAATCGTCAATTGGCTCCACGAGACCGCGGCCCAAAAGGTGATACCAAACAAAATTGGCCTGTGACTTGACGAACAGATCGTTGTCGGGCGACCCCAGCCACTGAGCCAGCGGCGGCAGGCGACTGGATGCCGGTTCCAGCGAGAGAATCGCCCCGCCCAGGAACTTGGGAGTGGCATTTTTTCCCGTGCGGGCGTCCTTCACTTCCCGTTCGGTCTCGACCAGCACGATCTGTTCACCGTTGAATTCATGCAGGTCGAGTTTGTCGCTCCGCTTGTTCTCTCCCACCAGCTTGTAATCAATCTGGCCGAATAAGGCCGCCCACGAGTAATAATCGTCCTGCGTCCAGCGGTCAAACGGGTGATTGTGGCACTTGGCACATTGCAGCCGCACACCGAGAAACAATCGGGCCGCCGTCTCGCTGCGAGTAAACGGATCCCGATTAGCCCGCCAGAAATTAGCCGGCGGATTCGCATAGTTGCTTCCCTCTGCCGCCACCATCTCTCGCACAAACTGGTCGAGGGGCTTGCCGGTGGCGATGGATTCGCGAATCCAGCCATAGAATAAATCGACCCCCTTGGGGTCCAGCACCTTCTCTTCATTCCGCAAGAGGTCAGACCATTTGAGGGTCCAATGTTCGGCGAACTCCGGCCGCACCAACAGTCGGTCCATAAGCCGCTCTCGCTTATCGGGTGCGGTGTCCGCCAGGAAAGCCAGGGCTTCCTCGCGCGTCGGCAAGAGGCCGATGGAATCGAGGTAGGCGCGACGGATAAAGACCGCATCCTCGGCTGTCGGCGACGGATTCATTCGCAAGACTTGGAGCCGGGAGAAGACATGTTCGTCGATGCTGCCATTCATTTCCGGCTGTTGCCAGACAAAATCGGGCCGTTCGTCGAGAAACGCCAGTCGCACGGGAACCTGCAGATCGAGATAGCGAACGATGACCGTCGTTTCGCCCGCTTGAAGCCGCTGAATTTCGCCATCGTGCCCGGCGGAAACATGGTTTGTGGTCAGTTCATAAACGGCGAGGCTGGTCACGTTCCGCGTCCTGCCATCGGCGAAATGGGCGACCACTTGCAACTGGATGCTTTGTTCGGGGGAGAACAGAACGGCTTCGACGGGCGTGACAACCAGCTTCGTCAGCCGCGGTTCGTCTTCCGCCGGGCCAGGGCCAGCGACCTGAAGCCATCGCAACAAGAGGGAATACTCGAGCGACTCCTTCTTGAATCGCACTCCGCCTTGATGAGCCAACTCCCCCGCCGGCTTTTGCAGTATCAAACTGCTGGCGGGCTCCAGCAGGTTCACGCGCCTCTGGGATTCGTCTTTTGTTAGTGACGCAAAATCAAGAGCCGGGTCTTGTCCCCGCAGCGAAAGCTTGAAGCCTCCTTTGCCGTTTTGGTTTCCATGACACGCCCCCAAATTGCAGCCGGCTTTGGAAAGGACCGCCATCACGTCGCGGCGAAAAGAGACGGGCTCGTCGCCACTGGCCCCGTTTGCCGTCATGCCCAGCGCGCAGGCCGCCAGCAACAGCCAATTGCAAAGCCAGCGAATGGGGTCAACCCTGGGCATGAATAGAAGCAAAATCTGGTGGGACGGGGAGGCAGGAAGGCTCCTTACAAGTATCAACGGGTTGCCAGCCAAATGCAACGGACGCGCAATGCTTGCGCCGCTATTCCCCGCCGGACGGGATGGGCCGTTGCATCGCAAACACGGTGTGTCGCAACTCCCAGTGCATGATCTCCTTTTCAGGCTGCATGCCAAGCTTGCGGGCGACCGCTGCGGAGGGGAGATTTTCGGGGCGGACGAGGGAGATGACTCGCTCGCGGCTGAGCGTGGCGAAGGCGTAATCACGGCACGCGGCAGCAGCCTCGAACGCGAAGCCTTGCCGCCAGTAGGGGCGGTGGATCATGTAACCGACTTCCACCTCGGCAACTCCGTCCACAATCTGGTGAATCAGTCCAACGCGGCCAATGGGCTGGTCCGTTTCTCGGTACACAACGAGCCAAAGGCCGTAACCCCAGGCGGCACACCGCTCCATCTGCCGTTGGATCTGGGAGAGAGCCCCGGCGCGGTCTTCCACCTTGGGATAGTATCGCATCACCTCCGAATCGCCGAGCATTTCGGCGAAAAAATCGAGATCGCCGTGATGCATTTCGCGGAGCAGCAGACGGGGAGTTTGCAGGATGGGTTTCATGGTCTCGAAATTCATTTATTGCACTTCAAAACCTCGCAGGCAAGTCGCCAGTGGCACAGATAAGAATCAAAGCGAAGCAGGATCTCACACAGAGGCACGGAGGCACAGAGAAAGGCGAAGAGGAAATGAGATGGCAGAATCATGAGATTTTTATCATTTTGCCCTCCATGATTTTGCCAACCCTCCTTTGCCTTTCTCTGTGCCTCCGTGCCTCTGTGCGAGATACCTCTTGGACTTTTCAGAGTGCGTCGGCGAAATCACGTCGCCCTCGGTCAACGACCACGCCTGGCACGTCACGGAGTGACGGTCTTCCCTGACAAGAAACAACGCGGCCCGCGGGAGGGGGTCCTCTCGCGGGCCGGTTGTTGCGCGGTGAACGGATTCAGGAACAAGTTGCCACTTGCCCGGAAGGGGCAAGAAGGCCAGACATTACGGCAGGATCTTGGCAGTATCGTCCAGGATGGACTTGATGCCTTCCTTATCCAATTTGCCGGGGGCGAAGGCATGATTTGCTTTCACCGTCTGGCCAACCCACAACAGCACGGTTACTTCGGCGTCCTTGGAGACTTTGTAGTTCTCCGGTCCGGCCGCATCCGCAAACGTGGTCAGGGGGACGTTCTTGATCCCCTCCTTCTTCGCCAGCTCTTTGAGCCGGGCTTCGTTGGCGGCTGGGTCTTCGGAAAGAACGACCACAAACGACGCCATTTTCTTGTCTTTATTCGCACCAACCTTTTCATCCACTTGCTTGACCAAACTGGCCAAGTCGTCCGTCAGCTTGCGAGTAATAATCGCAACGACCGGACGTCCGCCATACGCTCAGCGATAGCAGAGATCATTGCCGGCCTTGGGGCCGGTGACATCATGGACCTCGAAATAGCCGGCTTTATCGCCGACTTGCAGGCCCGACTTCAAATCCGCCGCCACCGCGGCCGCACAAGCGGCCATCACGGCAATCGGCATCAAATACCGTTTCATAAGAAACCTCCATTCAGGTGAAAGGGAACTCCCGTCACCGCGCGTGTTGCAAGTATAGGCGGTTATCGGCTGAGATGCGAGAGAATCTGGGAAAAATGACGAAAACCAAATGGCGAAATTCGAATGGCGAATGAAGGCATCCTTCCCACTACTCACTACCCACTACTCACTCCAATCCTCAATCCCCCGAACTCCTTCACCCGGTCCCGAATCGCCGGCTCGACCGGCAGCCGCTCCATGCTGCTGGCACCGTAAAAGCCGACGATACCGGTGGTGTGGTCGAGGATGAATTGAGCGTCTGCGGGCTCGGCGATGGGGCCGCCGTGGCAGAGGACGAGGATATCCTTGTTCACCTTTTTGGCGGCATCGTGCATCGCCTGCACCTGGCGGGCGGATTCTTCCAGCGTCAGGGCGGTGCTCGCCCCGATGCTCCCTTTCGTCGTCAGCCCCATGTGCGGAATCAAAATGTCTGCCCCCGCCTTGGCCATAGCCGTCGCCTCGTCCGGATTGAAGCAGTAAGGAGTGGTGAGGAGCCCCATTTCGTGTGCCGCGGCAATCATATCCACCTCCAGACCGAACCCCATCTCCGTCTCTTCCAGATTCTGCCGGAATTTGCCGTCAATCAGTCCGACTGTTGGAAAATTCTGCACCCCGCTAAAACCGGCGGCATCCACATCCCGGAGGAAGAGCTTCATCACCCGAAACGGATCAGTGCCGCAGACGCCGGCGATCACCGGGGTGTTCTTCACGACGGGAAGCACCTCGCGAGCCATCTCCATCACGATGGCATTGGCATCTCCATAGGGCATCATCCCCGACAGCGACCCGCGGCCTCCCATCCGGAATCGCCCCGAGTTGTAAATGACGAGCAGGTCGATGCCTCCTGCCTCCGACATCTTGGCACTGATGCCTGTCCCGGCTCCGCCACCAATGATGGGCTGGCCGGCCGCCACCTTAGCCTTTAGTCGGGTGAGAATCGCATCGCGGGGGAAGAGAGCCATAAGGGGGTTCCTTGGATGGGAGGGAATGCTCTCTTTTAACGCAAAGACCCCGAGGCGTTAAGACGCAGGCTTCCTAGGAGAATAGGAAGTTAGTGCCAAGAAACAAAGATGCCCGGCAGCGGGCGAATAAATTCGCACACACTGCCGGGCAACACTTGGGGGCTGCGCTTGTACGTGTTACTCGGGTTTCTTGCCCTTCCGCTTTTCGGCGGCTTCTTTTTTGGCAGCGGCTTTTTCCTCGTCGCTCAGTTTGCCGTCGCCGTCGATATCGAGCTTCTTCATGGCCTCCGTGAGTTTGCCGGCGGGGCGGGCTTCACCCTTTTTGGCTTTGAGCACTTTTTGGGCTTCTGCCTTTTCCTCGTCGTTTAATTTGCCGTCGCCGTTTTTGTCGAACCGCTTGATCATCGCTTCGCGGCCACGAGCTTTGCCTTCAGCCCCCTGTTCCCCGCCAAAGCCGCCGCTGGCAGGATTGCCGGGTGCATCACCGCCAGGAAATCCGCCGCCGTTGCCTTTGGCCTTTTGAAATGCGGCCATCGCGGCAGCCCGCTCTTCGGGGTTCAGTTTGCCGTCGCCGTCCCGGTCGAACTTCTTTTTGAGCTCTTCGAGGTTGATGCCAGCTCCGTTAAGCCCGCCCCCAAATTGCTTCTGGAGAGCCGCTTGGGCATTCTGCAACTCCTGTCCCGTTAGATTACCGTCGCCGTTGGCGTCAAATTTTTCCAGCAATTTCTGTTTGACGACGGCGGGGTCAACTCCGGCGGGCAGACCCGGAAAAGGAGCGTCCTCGCCATAGGTCGAACTTACCGCGGCCAGAAACGCTGCCGCCCCAAGGATCCCCACAAGAGATTTCATATCCGCCTCACTTATTCCGAAAACAGGGTGCCGAATATCAAGTCGCCAAAATCAAAGAGGTGCAAGCAGCCTAGTTCCCACGAATTCAACCCCGCCAAATTCAGCAGGTTTCGCCGAGGCATTCGATTTTTTCAGGATTCTGGGTTACCCGCTGGCCTCTCTTCCTAAGTCTAGTCACTAAAATGGCTTAAGGCGATTCTTTTGAGAACAGCAAATCCAGATATCCGCGCCTTTCCGGCTGCCGCAGTCCTAACTTCTCCGCAAGGCTCGCCAGACGCTGTTTAGCAGTGCTCAGTTCCTTCTCGTCCGCCAGGATTTCCAGTTCCAAATACGTCCCCAGGCCGAATACCTGATCCAGAGCGAGGTGAATCTCCATCCCTTCCCATTCCAGATTCCCTGGAATGCGGTCCTTGGACACTTCCCTGACCCTCCTAAATCCCAGAATTTCCAGCATTTCAGACCACGATTCCAATGACTTGGGCCCAGAATCCAGCGGCAGTTCAATCTCCCGCCGAGTCTTGGTTTGGGCATCGATTTTGGGGCCTTTGTAGGTGATGCAATTCTCTTTCCCAACACATCGCAGCCGAAGCGCCTCGTCCGTTGCCGCAAAGTCCCTGGCCGGATGTCGGAAATAAATATCCACTTGGCGGATTACCGGCTCAAAATTCGCCCCGAGATTCTCCAGCGTTTGTTGCAGGGGGGACAAATCGGGCACGGGGTATTTCTGCTCAATTTCCAGTTGCATGGTCCACCAGCGACGGAAGGGGAACGGCGTATAATCAAACCAACCCAGTCATTCTAAACTCTATGCCCGATCTCATCGCCCAAGGTTCCGAGCCGCAGTATCGCTGGCGCCGCAAGGTGGAAGCCGGCGCTCCGCACGTTATTGGCCGCGGAGCCGGCCCTTGGTCCACACCGTGGGACGAACGGATTTCCCGCCGGCATGTGGAGGTGGAATGGAAGAATGGTCGGCTGCAGGTAACAGTCCTGGCCGACGCTCGCAATCCTGTCTTTCATCGCGGACGCAAAAGCGCCAATTTTGAGCTGAAGCCGGGGGACCATTTCGTCATCGGCGGCACGACGTTCACCCTGGCGGACGAGCGGGTGAATGTTTCGCTGGATGTCCCTCATCCGGCTAATGAGCGAACCTTTAGTGCCGAGGAACTTCGCCACAAACCCTATCGCCAGGCCGACCAGCGCATCGAAGTCCTAAGCCGACTGCCGGATATCATCTCGGGCTCCGCAACCGATGGCGAAATGTTCGTACGGCTGGTGAACTTGCTGCTGTCGGGAGTGCCCCGTTCGACTGCCGCGGCCATTGTGGAAGTGGAAAACGGCGGAAGCGTGAAAGTTCTGCACTGGGACCGTCGGATACTCTCAGGAACGGAGTTCCGGCCGAGCGAACGACTCATCCGCAAGGCGGTGGCCTCGGGGGAGAGCACGGCGCACGTTTGGGGTGGCGGAGCACGGGTGGCCAGCGATGTGACCATGAGCGAAGGAGTGGACTGGGCCTTTTGCACTCCCGTCATGGGTTCCGCATGCCGAGGGTGGTCCCTCTATGTCACGGGCAGCTTCGCCGGGGAAAATCCGCTGGAAGCGGCGAGCGATCCTGAAATCCTCCGCGATGATGTGAAATTCGCCGAGCTCACCGCGGCCACGCTGGCAGGTCTGCGCGAATCGCGGCTGCTCGCGCACCGGCAGGCTGGGCTCGGGCAATTCTTTTCGCCACTGGTGCTGGAAGCTCTGGCGGGGCAAGACCCAAATGTCGCTTTGGCACCGCGCGAAGCGGATGTCTCCGTGCTGTTTTGCGACTTGCGCGGCTTCTCGCGACATAGCGAGCGGCATGCGGGCAATCTTACGGAACTGCTGGAGCGGGTGAGCCAGTCACTGGGAGTGATGACGCAGCACATCCTGGCGGAAGGAGGAGTCATCGGCGATTTTCATGGGGACAGCGCGATGGGTTTTTGGGGTTGGCCGCTGCCTCAACCCGATGCGGCCGCTCGCGCCTGTCGAGCCGCGTTGGCGATTCGCCGGGAATTTGCCGAGGGGGCCAGTTCACCACTGGCAACGGCCACGCAGATCGCACTTTCTGATTTTCGCGTGGGAATTGGGATCGCCTCCGGCCGTGCGGTGGCGGGAAAAATTGGCACCATTGATCAGGTGAAGGTCACGGTCTTTGGTCCGGTGGTAAATCTTGCTTCTCGCCTGGAAACGATGACCAAGCAGATTCACGCTCCCATTTTGCTTGACGAAGCCACCGCCGCGCTGGCCAAACAACAACTAGCGCCAGATTCCGCCCGCCTGCGCCGCATTGCCAAGGTCAGGCCAGCGGGTCTGAACCAACCGACCCTGGTCAGCGAGTTGGTCCCGCCGGCGGCCAGCTACCCACAGTTGAGCGACGAGAATCTGGCGACGTATGAAGAGGCGGTCGATGCCTTTCTGGCCAGCGATTGGACACGGGCCTTGAAACTGCTGCACCGCGTGCCGCCCGACGATTTGGTGAAGGACTTTCTCACCGTCTTTATCGCCCAGCACAACCGGACGCCTCCGGCGGGCTGGGATGGGGCGATACCGCTGGTGACCAAGTAGAACGACACTTTCGTCCATCGAGCAGACGGTTCGGGCAAGAAAGCGCACCGGCCCATGAGGACTGCTTACGGGCCGCGGGGAGTTGATGCTGGAAGAAGTCCAGAGGCAGGCTCTTACAGTTCGTCTTCCTCTTCGTCCTCTTCTTCCTCTTCGTCGTCATCATCCCAGTCGTCGTCTTCGTCGTCCTCATCGTCCTCGTCATCATCTTCAAGATCATCGTCGTCGTCGACCTCTTCCCAGTCGTCGTCGAAGTCCTCGTCGTCTTCCTCATCTTCATCTTCGTCTTCGTCCTCGTCTTCCTCATCATCTTCGAGGTCGTCGTCGAGATCGTCATCGTCGTCGTCGTCCAATTCGTCCTCATCCTCCAAATCGTCTTCGTCCTCGGCGCGCGGCATCACCGCCAAGCGGCCTGCGGCACGCGCGGCGTTGTCTTCCTCTTCCAGCAGATAGTCGGGCAACATGGTGACCTTCACGGCGCTCTCCTTCTTGGGGTCGCTATCCTGTTTTTACGATTGATGATTCGGGTTTCTCTTGTTCGATTTTCCAAGAGTGAAGCAAATTGAAAATAGGGGGGAGGTGTCTGGCAGCAAGTTTTTTTGCCAGGTAGCTTGATTCCGCCTGGCCCGCGTGAATGACGGCAAACCACCGGTGACATGCGCTGTTGCTGTTTTCGCAACAACCTGTCTCAAACCATCTCCTGCTCCCCTGCCGATTCCGCATTCGCTTCGTCGTTTATCGTCCAGTCCGTGTTCTCAGTGTAGCCGACTTCATCGCCCTCGCCAAAAGGGGGCGCGTCGTCGCTTTCCGTTTCCTCGGTTTCTGGCCCATCGTTATCGATTGAGTTAGGCTCCATGACAAGGGGCGGGCCCAACGTGACGGGGGCGGCTCGTAATTCGGCGGCTCGCGGCAGTTCCTCCAGGCTGACTAGCCCGAACAAATTCAAAAATCGTCGGGTGGTCGCGTAGAGGTAGGGCCGGCCAAGTTCTTCACTCCGTCCGCCGATGCGGACCAAATCGCGCTCCATCAATTGCCGCAGGATTTCCCCGCAATTGACACCGCGAATTGCTTCGATATCGGCCCGCGGCACCGGCTGTCGATAGGCAATTACGGCCAGAGTTTCGAGAGCTGGGGCGGACAGCCGAGACTCCCCCGGAACGTGGGAGAGTCGTCTTAGCCACTTCCCAAATTTTCGGCGACTTAATAGTTGATAGCCCCCCGCCACCTCTTCCACGCGAAAGGCTCGCCCCACTTCGTCGTACCAGGCATTCAATTGTCGCAGCAGGGTGCGGGCCTGGGTGCCATCTGCTAGCCCCGCATATTGGCTCAGCTTGCGGCTATTGAGGGGCTCGCGGGCGAGCAGCAGCACCGCCTCGAGTCGGCGGAGCGCGTCGTCGAGGCCCGACTGAGGACTCGCCTTCTCCAAAACGCCAGCTTTGCGCGACCGCCAAGGATTGACATCGCACTGCCGAAGTTCAGCCGGCAGTGGGCGAGGACATCCCAACCCTGCGGGGGCTGTACGGAAGTAAGAGGCAAGTGAGGGCATGGTCGCTTTAACATACGCCTGGGAAGCAATTTGGAGCAATCCCGGATGATGGATCCGGCGGGTTCGATTCTCCCTTCGCAACGCAGCAGCAAGTCATCGTCGGGCAAAGGCAAGTCAACAACATTGTTGCTGGACCCCATTTCCAGAAGTCTCGGACGAGATGATCCACACATTAATTATTTGTTGCGACCAGTGAACAAAAGGGGGGTCTCGCGCATCATTAGATTGGCGACGAGGGTGGGCGCGGACCTGCCCTCAGCAAACGCCAACACCCAGGGCGGCAGGCAGCGGCTTATCACGGCTTATCGCCCTGATGAGCGAATCGCGATCCGTGAAGTCGCAAGTCGTGGAGGGAAAGAGAGTTGCGACAGGCGATGGGCAGAAAGAAATTCGAAAAAGAGCTTATCAGGGGGCGATTTATGGCAAGGGATACAGGGCCGGTGGCTCGCGCAAGATCAATAAAAGCAAGGACTTACGCACTTACACTTGCGCAGTTATGAATCAAAACAGTCGCTACTTTGACCAAAATACATCACGTGAATCGACCTTAAAGCTGGATTCACCAAAGAGTTGGGGCGTGACGCCCAGCGTGAAACAGGAACTGCCGAATCATGAATCGGACGCAAAGAAGAGGGGATTCACTGCGACACTCGGGCGAGGCGGTGACTGGCAAGCGCGCGTTCCCAGAGGGAGTTTGGGTACGAGAAACAATTTCACGCCCACGCAAAGCCGTGGGCGTGCCACCCGGGAGAATTCCCCGCCCTACCGAGAGTAGCCAGCACACTCCGTGTGCTGGCATATCCGCTCACGGAGTGAGCGAACTACTATCGCGCTCCGGCCAGCGCCCCCGCGGCTTCGCTGAGCTTGGAGGCCATGTTGGTTTTCTCCCAACTGAACTCGGGCTCGCTCCGGCCGAAGTGGCCGCCGGCGGCGGTCTTCTTGTAGATGGGACGGCGGAGATCGAGGTACTTGATGATGCCGCTGGGGCTGAGGGGGAAGGTCTTGCGAATGAGATCGCAGATTTGCTCGTCGTCGACTTTGCCGGTGCCGAAGGTGTCGACATTGACGCTCACCGGTTCCGAGACGCCGATGGCGTAAGCGAGTTGCACTTCGCAGCGGTCGGCCAGGCCGGCAGCGACGACGTTTTTGGCGACGTGCCGGGCCATGTAGGCGGCACTTCGGTCCACCTTGGTTGGGTCCTTGCCGCTGAAGGCACCGCCGCCGTGGCGTCCCCAGCCGCCGTAAGTATCGACGATGATTTTACGGCCGGTCAGGCCGCAGTCGCCGTGCGGTCCGCCGACGACGAAGTTGCCTGTGGGATTGATATGGTAGGTGATTTCGCCGGTGATGAGATCAGCCGGCAGTTCCGGCTTGATGATCTTCTCGATGATGTAGGCCCGGATGTCGCTCTGCGTCACTTCCGGCGTGTGCTGCGTGCTGACAACGACCGTGTCGATGCGAACGGCTTTATTGCCGTCGTATTCCACGGTCACCTGGCTTTTGGCGTCGGGGCGGAGCCACTTCACTTCTCCCGACTGCCGGGCCTTGGTCAGCCGATTGAGGATGCGATGCGAAAGAGCGATGGGGAGCGGCATCAACTCCGGCGTGTCGTCGCAAGCGAAGCCGAACATCAGGCCTTGGTCGCCGGCGCCGATGTCTTTGCCCTTGGTGGCGTCATCGTTGACCCCCATGGCGATGTCGGGGCTTTGGCTGTGGAGGCGGACGTCGACTTTGCAGGTGTCGGCATTGAAGCCGATGTCGTCGGAGGTATAGCCGACTTCGCGGATGACCTGGCGGGCAACCTTTTCGTAATCGACCTTGGCCTTGGTGGTGATTTCGCCGGCCAGGCAGCAGAAGTCGGTCGTCACCAGCGTTTCGCAGGCGACACGGCTCATGGGATCTTGGGCGAAGATGGCGTCTAGGATGCCGTCGGAAATTTGATCGGCGAGCTTATCCGGGTGACCAGAACTGACGGACTCACTTGTAAACAGAAACTTACCTGCTGCCACGGACATGCTCCTCACGAAAAACGGAGAAATGACCCCACGGTGGGTGGGGGCGGCGAAAGCGCGATTATAGGCGGAATTGAGGGGGACGGGATAGGGGAATGGCGGGAGAAGCGGCTTAGGGCGTGGCTTCAAATTGGCCCAGAATTTGGCAAAATAACTAAGCCGAAGCGGCGAATACTGGACAAGCAAAAAGGAGATTGTTCGATGAGCAGGCGATTTACCTTGGGTTGGGCGGCCCTCTTTGCGGGGTGGCTGGTGGGATGCGGCGTCAACAATCCACCCGGGGCGGTGCCCGTTGGCCCATCCCCCACGGCTGGCGTTGTTCCGCTACGGACACCGGCCCAGGGGAGTCCCGATTCGCCCACGACTGGGGGCAGCATTCCGGCTGGGGGCGTTCCCGTGGGAGCCCTTCAATCCAGCGAAGCGACGGGCATTTGGAATCAGCAACAGGTGGAGCAGTGGGTCCGTGAAGGATTGCAGGGGGCGGAGTTGCAACTGACGCACGAAGGGCAGGGCAATTATCGGGGGACCGCGCGGGAGCCGTCGGGCAATGTGTTGCAGGTGGTGGTCAAGCAAGTTCCCGGCGGGGCGAAATGCACGTTCTCAGGCGGAGGGAGGAGCGGCGAGTTTGCCTTCGGCAATTCGGTGGACCAGGCGAAGGTAACTCCAGCTGCAGCCGCTTCGGCTCCGGCGACGATTCCCGAAACTCCGGTGGCCGGCCGCATTCACGGCCGGGATTTTGTTTTGGAAAAAGTCGTTCTGGAAAATGGTGTTTTGACTCTCCGCCAGGGGAAGGACCATTTCCCGGACTTAGCGCTGGACGTGATGATGTTCATCCGCCAAGGGGAAGCGCTGGCCGGCAAAACGGTGCGCGTCGCTCCCGGCCAGTCGAACGGAAACCCGCTACTCCGCCTGCAATGGAGCGAGCCCGGGAAGGGATTGCCGGAGACCGAAAACTTCAATGGCAACTACACGCTCATTCTGGAATTCGGCCAGCCCACGGGGAATAAGATCCCCGGAAAAATTTTCGCCGCTTTGCCCGATCAATCCAAAAGCACGCTGAGCGGGAGATTTGAGGTGGAAGGGGCGAGGTGAGCTACTGCCTATCGCTTTCGGCCGACACCTTCTCTTCCGAGATGGGAGTTGGATTCAGGCCGCCGAGTGCCCGGGCGCTGCCGAGAGATTTGACGATGAATTGCAATTCTTCTTTGTTGAAATTGCCGGTGATCTGAAGGCGGTCGCTGATGGCGGCCTGGATGGTAGGGGCGCTAATCACAACGTCATCGAAAATGATGGCGAGTTGGCGAGAGCGATTGTTTGCACTGAACTTCAACATCCGATCGCCCCCTTCCTTATTGAGTGTTGCCATGATGCAGGGGCGTCCGGTTGCATCTTGTGCCAGACTCGCGTGCTTGAAATGCCAGGCATCTACCTGGTCGGGACTTTCGACCACCAG
>CAYUJE010000168.1:0-14498 GCA_964444865.1 uncultured Pirellulaceae bacterium
TGCTGCCCTCACGTTCCATCCGAAGCCAGCACGCGAGGCCGCGTGCGGCTACTTTGACTGACCATGCTAGCTATCGAGGTTCTTGAATGACGTCACTGCTATTGACCCGCCCCGGCGCGCTTTCTTATAGTCCCGCCGGTCAAGTGGCAGATTTTGCCGGTTCGCCAACGGCGCTTTTTTCGAGCGCGCGGCCGGTTTCGTTCCCGCTCAAGGATGAGGGCTTTGCTATGAATGGTACCGACGGACGCACTTCGGCTCGCAAAATTGCCTGGAAACGCTGGCTCATCGGCCTCTGCCCGGCCTTGGCACTGGCGGCGGTCGCCGTCGTCTTTCGCGGCGCGAGTCCGCCGGCTGAAGCGCAAGCTCAGGCCCCAATTCGGTCGGCCCCTCGAACAACCGGCCCTGCGGCCCCCAGCGCCCCGCGAGCCGGCACACCCGCTCGCCCCGTGGCGGGTCCCACCACGCCTCCTCGCTCCACAGCTGCCACCGGCGGTTCTTCCGGCGGCACCAGTAGTGAAGCTCCGGTCGTTCGCGGAGCCGGTGCCAAGGCTCCGCCGAGCGTCAAAGATCTCTCGGTGGTCGCCGTCGTGAATGGCGAACAGATCACCAAGTCCGACCTGGGACGCGAATGCATTCGCCGCTATGGCCCCGAAGTGCTGGACACCTTGCTCAACAAACAACTGCTGGCCGAGGCCTGTGCCTCGCGCGGAATCACGATCACGGAAAAGGATGTGACCGAAGAAATCGACCGGATTGCCGGCAAGTTCGGTTTGCCGCGCGATCGCTGGCTGGCCCTTCTCCGCGAAGAGCGGAACTTTACCGAAGCCCAGTATCGCCGCGAGGTGGTGTGGCCCATGCTGGCCCTCCGCCGGGCTTCCGCCATCGACGTCACCGTGTCCCAGGCGGAAGTGAAGACCGCCTTCGAATCGGAATATGGCCCCAAGGTCCGCTGCCGCCTGATCATTTTGGATGCCGCCCGCCAAAAGGAACTCGCTCCCCAAATTCTGGCCGCCATCAAGGCCGATCCCAAGCAGTTCGGCAAACTGGCCCAGCAGCACTGCGAAGATCCCACCGTGGCCTCCGCCAGCGGTGTCATTCCCCCCATCGCCCTGCACACCGGCGACCCCGCCATTGAAGAAGCCGCCTTCCGGCTGCAAAAGGGGCAGACCTCCGGCCTCATTCCGGTGGCGGAAGGAAAGAAGCTGGTCATCCTGCGGTGCGAGGATCACATTCCCGAACAGTACATTGGCCCCAAGGATATCCCGGCCGTTCAGAAGCAACTCGAAGACCGCATTCGCGACAACAAGACGCGCGTCGCGGCCTCGCAGTTCTTCGCCAACGTTCACAAGCAGGCGAAGATCATCAACGTGCTGGCCGATCCCAGCAAACGGAGCGAAGTCCCCTCCGGTGCCGTGGCCGTGGTGAATGGCCGTTCGATTTCCTACCAGATGCTCATGGATGAATGTCTGGTCCGCTTTGGGGCCGACGTGCTCGAAGGCGAAATCAACCGCAAGCTCTTCACCCAGGAGTTGGCCCGCCGCAAAGTTCAAGTCGGCGAGCAGGACATCCAGGCCGAGATTGCCCGCGCCGCGGACATGAACGGCTATATCAAGCCGGATCGCACCCCTGACGTGGAACGCTGGATCAAGGACATCACCACGCAAGACAATGTTACGGTCGAACTTTATCGCACCGATGCCGTCTGGCCGAGCGTGGCCCTGAAGAAGCTGTGCGAAAGCCGCGTCAAGGTAAGCGAGACCGATTTGCAAAAGGGCTTTGAGTCCAACTACGGCGAGCGGGTCCGCGTGCTGGCCATCGTCCTTTCCGACCAGCGGCAGGCGCAGCGGGTTTGGGACATGGCTCGCAACAACCCGACTGACACTTACTTCTCGCAACTCGCCCAGCAGTACTCCGTCGAACCGTCGTCGCGAGCCAACGGGGGCGAAGTGCCGCCGATCTGCAAACACAGCGGCTCGCCGGTGATTGAGAAGGAAGCGTTTGCCCTCAAGGAAGGGGAACTTTCCGGCATCATCGCCATGGAGGACCAGTTCATCCTGCTTCGCTGCCTGGGCCGGACAGACCCTGTGCAGCGCGACATGGCCGCGGTGAAAGGCGAGCTTTACAAAGACCTGTTTGAGAAGAAGCTCCGCAACGAGATGAACCGCGAGTTCGAACGGATTCATGACTCGGCTCAGATCGACAACTTCCTGGCGGGGACCTCGCAGGCACCCAAGGGAAGCAATTCCATCGCCCCCGTCAGTGCCGTGCGACCGGCACTGGATGCCAAGGGGGGCCTCGTCCCCGCTTCGGCGACCTTGCCAAGGACGGGATCGAAGCAGCGGTAAGGAGTGGCGCAAAACGAAAGTCGCCTTTCGCTCCGCGAAAGCACGCAACTTTCGCGGAGCGAAAGGCGACTATACGCGACAAACCGGCAGACTACTTGTTAGGATGCCTGCATGTCCGAGCGATTCTTTGTCGAACAGCCCATCACCGGCTCCACAGCGGAGCTGGTGGATGCCGAGGCGCAGCATTTGGCAAAGGTGATGCGAGCCGCGGTGGGGGATGAGGTCGTTCTCTTTGACGGCAGTGGGGCTCAGTTCACGGCAAAGGTGGCGCGCATCGCCAAAGCGGCGGTGACGCTTGATGTTCTGGAGCGGCACGAAGTCAACTGCGAGCCGCGCGTGGAGCTGACCCTGGCGGTCGCCCTTCCCAAAGGGGAGCGGCAGAAGTGGCTCGTGGAAAAGCTCACGGAGCTTGGTGCGGCTCGGCTGGTCCCCCTCGTCACCGAGCGAGGAGTTGCTCAGCCCGTGGATGCCGCCTTGGCCCGCCTTCGCCGAGGAGTGATTGAAGCCAGCAAGCAATGCGGCCGCAATCGGCTGATGGAAATTGGCCTGCCGCAAACAGCAGGGGAGTATTTTGCAAATCCAGATACTTCATCGAGCGGTCCGCGCTTGATTGCCGAACCAGGAGGTGAATCGCTCGGCACTCTTCCTGCCACCCTTCGCCAACTCACCTGCGCCATCGGTCCCGAAGGAGGCTTCACGCCTGCCGAAGTGAAGGCTGCCCTCGACCACCAATGGCGGCCCGTCTCCCTCGGCACCAGCATCCTCCGGATCGAAACCGCCGCCATCGCGGTTGCCGCCTGGGCAGCGTTGGCGTAGTGGTGGTGCTCCGAAGGAACGTAACTTCCCCGCTCAACTCACTCGGCAGATGACGCACTTGAGGTACTCGGTCTCCAGGCAAGTGGCGGAGACGGGGTGGTCGGCGGCAGCGCCGCGGACTTCCAGGATTTGGATGTCCCGGCCGCTCTTTTGGGCGACGCCCGAGAGCATGTGCAGAAAGTCCTCGCGCTTGACGCTGCCGGAGCAACTGTTGGTGACGAGGATGCCCCCCGGTTCGAGCAGGTCGACCGCCTGGCGGTTGACGCGGTGGTAGGCCATGAGGGCGCTGTTGACCGTGCTGCGGTTGCGGGCGAATTTGGGGGGATCGAGGACGATGGCGTCGAAGCGGGTGCCCTCTTCTTGGAGACGGTCGAGCGTTTTGAAGGCGTCGGCGACTTCGAAGGTGCAGTTCGTGGTGGCATTGAGAGCCGCATTCGCTTGGGCCTGGGCGATGGCCTTTTTGCTGCCGTCGATGCCGAGGACTTCCTTCGCGCCGCCGAGTTTGGCCGCCGCGAGTGCGAAGCCGCCGGTGTAGCAGAAGAGGTCGAGGACGCGGCGGCCTTTCATGTAGCTCGCGGCGGCTTTGCGGTTCTCCCGCTGGTCGAGATAGAAGCCGGTCTTCTGTCCTTCCTTCAGATCGAGGCCGAAGGCGATGCCGTTTTCGTGAATGGTGATTTGCCCCTCGGGAAGTTCGCCCCAGTGGAGTTCCTCGGTGAACTCGACTCCTTCGAGCTTGGCCATGCTTTTGTCGGCCCGAAGGAGGATGCCCTTGGGCCGCAGCAGATCTTGCAGAATGCGGATGATCGTCTCCAGTCGCTTGGCGATGCCCATCGAGGTGGCTTGGACCACGAGGTAGTCGCCATAGCGGTCGACGACGAGGCCGGAGATACCGTCCCCTTCGCTGAAGACGAGGCGGGTGGCGGTTTGCGAGCGGTCGGCGATCTGTTCGTAGCCGATCTGGTCTCGGAGCAAGATGGCCTGGGCGATGCGGCGGCGGAAGAGCGTTTCGTCGAGCGCCTCCCCTTCCGACCACGTGAACAGCCGCACGCGGATGCGGCTCTGGCTGTTGTAGAAGCCGCGGGCGACGAATTTGTTCCGCTCGTTGTAGAGGTCTACAACCTCGCCATCGAGTTTTTCTTCCTTGAGCTTCTTGCGGCCGAAGGCCTCGACCTTTTGCACGGCCGACGAAAGAACCCACGGATGGCGGCCATAGAACGGCAGAGCCTTCCGCGGCAGGAGCGTGACCTTGGCTTTGGCCAGCGGAAGTGGTTCAAGGTCTTGTTCGGATTCGTCGAGCAATGGGGCGGACATGGGGAGCCTTTGGAGCTGCAAATGAGGGGAACCTTACAGCATAGCAGATTGTCTTCACTTCTGGATGCGCGGCACGATGCGGCGCAAGAGCTTTCGACATTTCTTGTACAATGGTCCCATGTTCGATTACTTCATTGCCGCAGTCGCCATTATCGTTGGTTCCGCGCTGCTGCTCGGCGGAGCGCTGAATGCCGCCTGGCTGATGGAGCTGGCCAAGGTGCGCGGCCTCGTTGCCGGTGTCGGGGCTACGCCGGCCCGGCTGATTTGCATGGCGGTTGGCGCGGCGATCATCCTGATCGGCATTCTGGTCGCCTGCGGCTGGCGGCCGGCATGGGCACAATCTCGCCTTCCTATTCGGAGCGGTTCATGGCAGACGGTTACGTAAAGCTCACGCGCCATCAGAACCAGGCCCGCGGCATTGGCCAGTACGCGGTTGACTTCCTCGGTGGAAAACTCGGCCAGCCGGATGCGGCGGTGCTGGAACGGACGGAGCAGTTTCACCTCGATAGCATTGCCTGCGCGGTGGCGGCGCTCGCCACCGATTGCCCCGCGCCGCGCATCTTGCGGGAGGAGGCTCTGGCGTATCCGGATTCCCGTGGCGTGCCAGTGTTTGGGTCGCGAGAGTTGGTATCGCCCGAGAAGGCGGTGCTGGCCAACTGCTCGGCCGCGCGGGAACTCGATGCCAATGGCACCAACTTCGGCTACAACCCGCGGACCGGTTACACGCGGGGAGAATTCGGGCACAATGATTTCTATCCGGTCGCCATCGCAGCCGCTCAGCTTGCTGGTGCGGATGGTAAACAGGCGCTGCTGGGAATGTTGTGCCTCGATGAAATCCGCGGCCGGCTGGCGGAGTGCTTTGCGCTGAAGGACCACAAGATCGATCATGTGCTGCACGGGGCGATTGCTTCAGCGGCGGTCTATGGCGCGATGCTCGGCGCGACGGCGGAGCAGATTGAATCGGCTATTGGTCTAACGGTCGCTCACTACGTTCCCTTCCGAGCCATCCGCCACGGCGAGCAACTTTCGGATTCCAAGGGAGCTTCCGCGGCCATCAGTGCGGAAATGGCCGTGCAGTCGATGCGGCGGGCCATGCGCGGCTTCGTCGGCCCGGCTGACATTTTCCGCAATCCGCAGGCGGTCTTCTGCCTGTTCGAAAAGCCGAAGGAACAAAGCTGCAGCCCCTTCGATTTGGAACTCGCCACCAGCGGCAGCGACTTTGCCGTGATGGGGATGCATTTCAAGTTGGGGCTTTATGAACATCAATCCGCGGGCGCGATCGGCGGACTGCTTGATCTCTTAGCCGCTCATCCGGCATTGCTGACGAGTCCCAATGACATCGAGCGGATCCGTATCACCATCTACGAGCCCGCCTTCAGCATCATCGGCGACCCGCACAAACGCGATCCGCGAACGCGGCAGAGCGCGGATCATTCGATGGTGTACATCGTGGGGACGCTGCTCAGGAAAGCCTTGCTTAGCCGCCTCGCCCACGAGGCGTCGGCGGCAGGAGTCAGGAGTCAGGAGTCAGGAGTCAGAAAGGCAGGCGATTTGTGGCGAGACCTCATGCTAGTGCCCGCCGATTATGACGATGCAGCTTTGCTTCATCCGCTTACTCGCTCGCTTATGGACAAGATTGAGTTCGTACATGGCGGGCCGGAGTATGACGCGAAGTATCCGGATGGGATTCCGACCACCGTGGAGATTGACCATCGCGGCCTCGGCCGACTGTCGAGTGGGCTCGTGATGTATCCCGAGGGACATGCTCGCAATGCGAGCGGAAATTTGCCAGCGCTCCTGGCGCACAAGTTCCGCGTACTGGCCGGGCTGGGTGTGGGCGAAGTTGACGGCTTGTTGCAGCGGTTCAGCGGACTTGCGAAACGGTCCGCGGCGGAGCTGCGGTCGCTTTATGATTGGTAGTGGTACAGTTTAGAAACTAAGACTTGGGCAGGTTGTCCGGCGATTTTCAGTCGTTCCAATGCGAGCGGTATACTTCGTAGCCGAAACCCAGGAAGCCGATTGCCAGAAGGATTGAAGCCTCACTTCCTCGTGTCGCGCTAAGGCAAAGCAACGACCCGGCTACGGCAATAATGGCAAAAGAAATCATGCGGGCCTGGTTGTTTTTCATTCCCTCATTCTATCCGCGCATAAAAAAGTCCCGCCAGAGTGACGGGAAAGAATTGCGACCTAAGCCGCTCTCACTTCGTCGTACAGCCCTTTAAAGCTTGACGACTCAGTAAACCGGCTATAATAAACCTGGATGTTGAAACAGTACGACGAGGACATTTCCATGTTGATGACCGTTGATGTACCCGACCAAACCGTGCAAGACCTGACGACGCTCACGGAAGAATCAAATCCTGTCATCGCGCTAGGGATTGCTGCGAAGGAATACGTCCGTTACTTGCAGAGAATGAAGCTGCTGGATCTGGCCGGCAAGGTAGAGATGTCGGAAAGTTGGATAGAACTCGACAAAGCCGAACTCAACGACAATCCTTATGGCGCGCCGCCCAGTGCTGATTGACACCTGTTTATGGGCTCAGTTCTTCAATCGACCTCAAGGCAGGGAGCACGAGGTCATTAGCACTCTCGTAAAGAGAAACCAAGCCCGTTCCGTGGGACCGATTGTTTTTGAAGTACTATCCGGTTTCAAGCGTGAGCAACACGCCGACTGGGTTGCCTCGGTCCTGGTAGGTATCCCAAGAATTGACGTAGGTTGGAACGATTGGCGTAGTGCCGCGCATTGGAATCGACAATTGATTGCACGCGGTTACCGTCTTCCCTTGACGGATCTCTTTTCTGCCACCGTGGCACTCAGACACAATCTGTTCATTTACTCGACCGATCCGCACTTTAAATTGTTTCCCAATCTGCGGCTGTTCAATCCTGACACAGATCTGTCTTAGCTCCATGTTCGGCCTTCTCAATCTCAACAAGCCCGCCGGAGTCACCTCCCGCGATGTCGTCAACCGCGTGCAGCGACTGGTCAAGCCGCACAAGGTGGGGCATGCGGGGACGCTCGATCCGCTGGCGTGCGGCGTGCTGGTCGTCTGTCTCGGTCCGGCAACGCGCCTGATTGAGTATGTGCAGCGGATGCCGAAGCGATATCTGGCGACGTTCTTGCTGGGGCGGCAGAGCGAAACGGAGGACACGGAAGGGATCGTCACCGAACTTGTCGATGCGCCTGTTCCAACCGAATCCCAAATCCGAGCTGCCCTGCCCAGCTTCATCGGCACGATCCAGCAACTGCCGCCGGCGTTCTCGGCTCTCAAGGTGGAAGGGAAGCGGGCCTATGAACTGGCTCGCCAGGGAGAAACCCCCGACCTCAAGCCGCGGCCCATTGAGGTCTATTCTATCGATCTCATTGAATACTCATATCCGCAACTCACGCTCGACATCCGCTGCGGCAGTGGAACGTATGTCCGCTCGCTGGGTCGTGATATCGCCCGGACTCTCGGAACCGAGGCGGTCATGTCCGCCTTATCACGAACAGAGATTGGACCGTTCCATTTGTCGAACGCACTCAGTGGCGATGACATCAGTCCGCAAAGCATCGACCGGTCAATCCTGCCGCCACAGTCGGCGCTCGGTACCTTGCCGACGCTCGCCGTCAGCGAGCAGCAGGAGGCCTTCCTCCGCAACGGACGGCAAATCATTCGACCAGCGACGTTCACTCTCCCCGGCGGCCAGGAGGAAGTCGCTCTCCTCACCTCCACCGGCCGGCTCCTCGCCATCGTTGTTCCCGCCGGACCAACTCACTGGCAGCCAAAAATTGTGTTCGCGTAGCCGCATGTCGCTACGAGAAATCCAGCGGCTCATGCCGATAGCTGAGGTCGAGCAAGTCCATCGGGTGCACGATTTTCAGCGACTCCCCTTCCATCCGGGCTTGCCGAGCAATCTGCAGCAGGCAGCCCGCGTTGGCAGTAACGACGACGCGGGCTCGTGTCTTCCGAATGTTCTCCAGCTTCCGCCGCCCCAGCCGCTCCGCCATTTCCGGCTCGGTCAGGTTATAGGTCCCCGCCGCTCCGCAGCAGAGGTCCGATTCGGCGAGGTCGACGAGCTTCAGCCCCGGGATTTTCTTCAGCAAATTCCGCGGCTGCTCGCGGACCTTCTGGGCGTGAGCGAGGTGGCAGGCGTCGTGGTACGTGGCGGTGATGTTGATTTCCCCCTGCGGCGTGACGAGGCCCAGTTCGTCGAGGAACTCGCTGCAGTCCTTTACCTTGGCGGCGAACCGCTCGCGGGCGGCCTGGCCGTCGTCGTGCCAGTGGTGGCCATAGTCCTTCAGCATCGAGCCGCAGCCGGCGACGTTGACGATGATTGCATCCACGCCACTCACATCAAAGGCCGACAGGTTCTTGTCCGCCATGTCGCGTGCGGGCGGACTTTCGCCGGCATGAAAATGGATCGCCCCGCAGCACCCTTGCGATTGCGGCACCACCACGTCGCAGCCGTTGTGTTGCAGCACGCGGGCAGTCGCCCAGTTGGTCTGGCGAAACATCACGTCCCCCACGCAGCCGGTGAAGAGCGCCACGCGGGCCCGTCGCTTTCCCACCGCCGGCAGAAAGTCCGGCAGCGGACCGACCGATTTTTCCAGCTTCGGCAGCATGGTCACCAGCCGCCCCAGCCGCGAAGGCAAGAGCCGCCACATGCCGGTGCCGATGAGCAGCTTGTCCAGTCCGAGCATCTGGGCGATGCGAGCGGGAATCAGCGACTTGCGGAGCTTGTCCGGATACGGAAACAGTCCAAACAAAATGTACTTGTGGAACCAGTCGCTCGTCTTCGGCCGCTTGGTTCCCGCGGCCATGGCGTCCTGTTCCATGTTCACACGGAAAGGCTCGATGAGCTTGCCATATTGCACGCCGCTGGGGCACGCCGTCTCGCACGCCCGGCAGTCGAGGCACAACTCCAAATGCCGCGTCACCTCCTTGTTCAGCTCCAGCCGCCCATCGGTCACGGCCCGCATCAAATAAATGCGTCCCCGCGGGCTGTCGTTCTCGTTCCCCGTCTCGACATAGGTCGGGCACGAAGCGGTGCAGAGGCCGCAATGCACGCAGTCCAAAAACAACTCATAATCAATGCCCCGCCCCGGCGAATGAATCTGCGGCAGCGTGGGGAGGCTGGTCCCTGGGCTGCTCGGCGGCGGTAGTAAATCCGTGGTCATGTCTCAATTTGACCAGCCGACCGGAGCGGCGTACAGGCGGGAGCCAGGAGCCCGATTTTCAGGCCAAGTCGCAACCCTCATTTTTCCGGCTCCTTCGCAATCCCCTCACCATGGCCCGCGCCATGAATTCCGCCTGCTTCTCGCGGCCGCATCCTGCGTTCTGGCTCACTTGCGACGAGCCCGCCACTAGAAGAGACCGCATTGTTTGTAGCGGCGTTTGATGTCATACCCGACGAAACCGCCGAGGATTACCAACGGTGCACCTACCGCGACAGCCAGATACCAGGGAGCGCCCACGGTCTGCGTCATTGCTCCGCCGATGAGCCCAAATACAAATGCGTACCGAATCTCGGCCGTTTGAAGTTTCCTGTGAAAGCGATCTTTCGACCGCGCGATCTCGTCCTGGTTGAATCCGCCGACCGAAGCGATCCAAACCGACACATAGGCATGAATGATGAAGGATGAAATCAACCAGAAACCAGTCCCTACGGCGCTGGCAAGTTTGTCGTCTCCGGTGATGCTCCAAAGAATTCCTGTGACAGCCGAACCAATCCCCAAACCCGCGATTATGGAGCCCAGAAAAATGCCGCAGCCTTTCATGCGCTAATCCACATACAAAAACTCATTCGAACTGAGCAGCGCCTGGCAGAGAGTCGTCCAGGCGACGGCTTCTGGATTCGGTTTGAGCTTGGGGTCAGTGATGGCTTGGGCGGACTGCGTGAGGCGGACGATCTGTTCGGCGATGAATTGCTGGGCGGCTGCGGTCTCTTGTGCCGTGGGAGCACGGCCGTAGACGAGTTGCCAGGCGAGGCGGATTTTGGCTTCGCTATCGGCACCGGCTTCCCGCGATAGACGACTCGCGAGCGCCTCGCTGCCGCCGAGGACGAATTCGCTGTTCATGAGGAGGAGCGACTGGGGGGCGACGGTGGAGGGTGTGCGGGCCGTGCAATTGGGGTCGAGAGCCGGCAGGTCGAACATGTCCAGCACCGCCAGGGGGCGGCTGCGGCGGACCTGGACGTAGATGCTGCGGCGGAGGTCCTCGCCCTGCATCGGGAGGACGGGGCCAGGGCGGTTCTCGCCGTTGAGATTTTCGATGCCGACCACTACCTGGCCATCCTCGTCCTCCATCACCGGCACCGCGGGTCCGAACTGCCGTAAGTTGAGCTGGTCACCAACGGCCATAATGCTGTCCCGCACCGCTTCGGCTTCCAGGCGGCGGACGTTCATCCGGGCAAGCAGCCGATTGTCTGGGTCCACGACATCGGCAGCGGGGACATGCCGCGACGATTGACGATAGGCGGCGGAGGTCATCAGCAGGCGGTGGAGCTTCTTCACTTGCCAACCGGTGGTCGGAAGTTCGCTGGCGAGCCAGTCGAGAAGCTGCGGGTGCGTCGGCCGCTCGCCGAGGAAGCCGAAATCCCCCGCACTCGCCACGATGCCACGGCCGAAGTGGAGCATCCAAACCCGGTTGACGAAGACGCGGCTCGTGAGCGGGTGCTGGCCGCCGGTCAAATGTTTGGCGTAGGCGAGGCGGCGGCCGGTGGTGGGAAGGGCCGGGTTGTTGGCCGGAATTTCAGCGGAAATGAAGGACTGCAAAATCGCCAGCTCTCCCGGCGGCGTGATTTGCTTGGGCTGGTCGGGGTCGCCACGGTGAAAGAGGTGGGTCTCCGGGACTTGGCCGGGGACTTCATTGAGAATGCTCAGGAACGCTTCCGGCGGCTTGGTCGCGCGGAACTTTTTCACCTCCTCACGCTTCCCTTGCACTTCCTTGAAGCCGGCAGGGTCGTAAAGGTCGAGAGCTCCGCGGGTGATGACGCTTGGGTATTCCTTGAGGAGGGCGACTTGTTCCGGGGTCCGTTCCTTCTCCGGTTTATCGACGGCGGCTTTGACTGCTTCCCGTTTTTCCTCGGGAACTTTGGCAAGTTCCTTTTCGAAGACCTTTTGCATGAGTTCTTTCACGCGAGCTTCGATGGCCTGCTCCTGCTTCTTCGCTTCTTCCTCAATCGCGGCTGCGGCGGCCCGGTCGGCGTCGGTGTAGAGGGAGACGAGGCGCTGCGGCGGTGCCCGCCAGGCTTGCACGTTGAGAGCCGGCTCGAAGATGGCCCGCAGGCGGTAATAGTCGGCCTGCGGCACCGGATCGTAACGATGGTTGTGGCACTGGGCACAGCCAACGGTCAGGCCGAGGAGCGACGTAGAAACGACTTTCAGTGTTTCGGAGACGACGGCGTTCCCAGCCAGCTTGGCTTCGATTCCTCCCGCGGTGCCATCCGGAGCGGTCCGCAGAAAGCCCGTTGCGGAGAGCAGCTCAATTTGCTGCGGCGTGAGGTTCGGCGAAAGCGGTCCGGCGAGTTCATCGCCGGCGAGCTGCTCGGTGATGAACTGGTCATACGGCTTGTCCGCGGCAAAGGCGCGGATGACGTAGTCGCGATAGTGATACGACCAGGGGCGAGCCGGGTCCTTATCCGTATAGCCATCGCTATCCGCGTAGCCCGCGGCATCGAGCCAGTGGCGGCCCCAGCGCTCGCCATAGCGGGGTGAGGCGAGGAGTTTGTCGAGCAGGCGCTCGTAGGCATCAGGGGCAGTGTCGCCGGTGAAAGCGGCGATTTCTTCGGGTGTTGGCGGCAAGCCGGTGAGGTCGAACGTGGCCCGGCGGATGAGGGTTTCTTTGGGAGCTTCGGCGGAAAGGGTGAGAGAGTTTTCGGAGAGTTTTTGGAGGAGGAAGAGGTCGATGGGGGTGTGCGGGACGTCGCGAGCGGCCGGGTCGCTGGGCAAAGGGGGCCGGACCACCGGCTGGAACGACCAGAAGTTGCGTTCCTCTTCGGTGAAGACGAGCTGCGCCGGATCTTCCGGCTCGGGGCGGAGGAGTTTCGCTCCCCCTGCAATCCATTTCTCAATCAGCTCAATCTGCTCCGGCCGCAGCTTCTTCTCCCCTTCCGGCATCTCCCCGCTTTTCACCCTCGCCAGCAGCAGACTTTCCGCCGGTTTGCCGGACGCGATGGCTGGGCCTGTTTCTCCACCTTTCAAAATCAAGCGAGCCAGGCGAACGTCGAGTTTCCCCTTTAGCTCGTCCGCCTCGCCGTGGCAATGAAAGCAGTTGGCTTTCAAGATCGGACGAATGTGCTGCTCAAAAGTGATCTCTTCGCTGCGGCCCATCGCGACGGCAAAGCCGCAGACAAGCATGACCAGACAGTATGACAGTCGGGTAAGCATGGGCGGGAAATGGGGCGGGAGGTGGGAAAAACCTTGCTCAAGGCGGAATTTCATTATAACCGAGTCACCTGTCGTTTGACCAATGTTGATCATTCGTGGCCGTGGAAACGATTCCGTGGGAGGTCTTGGATACGCTGTGTCGTGCCGGTCAGAAGTTGCCAAGCAACTTCGTCGAAGTTGATTCCCCTGAAAAAGTCTTGGCGAATCACTCGCAGTTCTGCAATCTTCAATTCCCCACCGTCCTTCCGGCTGCTGGTGAATTAGACACCCCCCGATTCATCACCCCTCACGGCATGCAAAATTGGGGTCTGTGATGAATTGGCGGTGCTCTAATTCATCACCAGGGGGGTATCCCTCCCTCCGCTTTTTGCTCCTCTCAGCCATCTTTTCTTTCGAATTCAAGCCAACCCTTATCTCCAATCCGTCCCCCTTGCCTGCAAGTCGTGCTTCCTGTACTGTACGAAAGTGTATTTGTTCCAGTTGGCACATTCAAGCCCCACCCGCCAGAATTTTTCAAGTTTTTTTTGGCCTCAGCCCTCGCCCAATACAAGGCCGTGTGCACTCGGTCGCCGAATCAGTTTTCCGGCGACTGCTAAACAGGCTGGAAGTTCTCACAAGTGTGCAAGGACGTTCGATGAGGCTGACCCGGTGAAGGGCATGAATTCGAAAGGACGATTCTCTTGAGCTCCCCATTTGCCTCGCTATAATGAGATGAACAAATGTAGGTTCGTACGACGTTCCGGGTGGTAAGGAGCAGCGCGTGGAAGAACCACACCAACCACAACCCCCGGCAGGGCGGGAATGCGTTGTCACCGGATTTTTTGGGCCGACGGATCTCAATACAACCAAGGAACTTCCGGAACGGAGAGGATTTCAGGTATTTCCTTCCATTCATCCGCACGATGGCAAGGGCTGGCAGATTCGCTTCGATCTCGAAGAGTTGCGGCGGCGGAAAATCACGAGCGCTGGGCGTCTTAAAGAGATTGCCCAGGTAGCGACGGAGGTGCTTCTCTTTCCAACCTGCATTTTTCAGGGACTTCGCGGCGAGCGGGAGGCAAGTTGGTTATGCTATGCTGGAGTGCCGAGTCAGGCGTTCACCAGTGCCGGGGCTAGCATTCCGGCCTGGCCGGGGCAGGTTTATTTGGTCTATGTAAACGCGGAACGAGTCGCCTACGATTACCGCTGGGAACGGGCCGACTCGACAGACCGTGACCGACCGGAGAACTGGAAAATTCGATTTGACAGGTTGTGGCTACCATGACAAAGGAACAATTTGAAGAAACGCTCTTGGGCTTGCGTGATCCGTCCCCTTTTACTCCCAGGGCGTTTCATAACAAGCAAGGAGACTCCGTCGAATTCCTCTTCTCCGACGAGGATTTCGTGGCCGAGCGGATCGATTCGCTCGTGACTGTCTATTACGGACAGCACTCCGGCGAATTAGTCGGCTGCGTCATCAAAGGCTGCACCACTCGCCTGCAAGATTTTCTTAAGGAGAACCCCGGGCTCCTCATCGAAGTCACCGACGGCGGCATCAGCCTGGCTCATTTCTTCGCCGCCAAGCAGTACAAGTCCGGCGACAAGGTCCACCAGATCGCCTACAAGAAGCTCCGCGAACAAGCGGAACGCTACCACGACATGGCAGTGCTGGAACTCTG
>CAYUJE010000169.1:0-8876 GCA_964444865.1 uncultured Pirellulaceae bacterium
GGTTTAACCCGTGAACACTTTGCCCGTGACATGATCGCGGCCAGCCTGGTGCGTGCGTCCGGCAATCAATGGGTGGAGGCCGGTGTCGATGTACGCCAGGTGTGGGATGCTCTGAAAGGACTGAGAATCGAGGTCCAAGACCTTCCCGGGACGGCCTTGGCGGCAGTCGGTGCCGGCGTACTTTTCATTGATGTGAATGCCGCCGGCCACGGCTGGTTCCTTGATCCCACGCCAAACAATGACCGGGAATTCCAGCGATTTGTTACCGACACAGAACGGCAGGCGATCCTCAACAGCCCGGCGCGAGGAAGGGTTGACCTACTCACGGTCGTCTTGCATGAGACAGGTCACCTCCTTGGTTTGGAACACTCTACGAGCCAACATGACGTGATGTCCCCCATTTTGCCGGTGGGCACACGACGGTTGCCGTCCCACGATGAGGCGGACCTGGCGTTACTTAGTTTCATGGATGAGTACAATACGCATCGCCGACGGAGATAGTCGCCCAAGAACATCTCCCACGCTCTGCGCGCTGGACACGAGCTTGCCGCCGGTTCGAGCAATTGGACCAGCGGCTATTTTCTTGCCCGACTAAAACTTATGCCCCCGCTGCGGGCCGTTCTTTGAAAGCGTCAGCACTTCCACTCCGGTCTCCGTAATCATGACCGTGTGTTCAAATTGGGCGGAGAGGCCGCCGTCCTGGGTGCGGACCGTCCAACTGTCTCGCTTGGAGAGCAAAGTTTCCTTGCTTCCCGTGTTGATCATCGGCTCGATGGTGAAGCAAATGCCGGGCTCGAGTTTTTGGCGGCGGGCTTCCGATGTGGGATAGTGCGGCACCGTCGGCGGCTGGTGATACTGGCGGCCGACGCCGTGGCCGACGTATTCCTCCACGACGGTAAAGCCGTTCCGTTTGGCGATGCGAACAATCGCTTCCCCAATTTCCGAGAGCCGGCTGCCGGGGCGGCAGGTGTCGATGGCGGCCCACATCGCATCGTGGGCGCACTGCACCACCTTGCGGGCCAGGTCAGAGGGCGTGCCGACGATGAAGGTCTCCGACGAATCGCCGTGCCAGCCGTTGACGATGGTGGTCAAGTCGACGTTGACGATGTCGCCATCCTTCAAGGAGTACGGTCCCGGCACACCGTGGCAGATGACGTCGTTGACGCTGGTGCAGCAGCTTTTGGGGAAGGGACTCCCTTGCTGGCCGCAGTAACCCAGCGAAGCCGACTTGTGCCCCGCTTCGGCAGTCCGATTGACGATGAGTTGGTCAATCTCGTCGGTCGTTATGCCGGGGCGCAGGTTCTGGCGAACGAGGTCCAGCAAGCTCGCATTGAATTGGCAGGCGTCGCGCATCGCCTGCCGCTCACCACCGACCAGATTGAGCCGTTTCCGATTGAAAAGCATGATTGGCAAAAACCCGCGGCAGCGGGGAGGAGGGTTCCGAAGGAAAGACTCCTAGTTTAGCAGTCGCCAGCCAATTCGCCCACCCGTAGCCGCACGCGGCCCGCGTGCTGGCCTCCCCGGTCTTCGCGGGCATGAGCAGCTGTCTGGCCGACCGCCTGAAGCTACGCTTTAATTCCTGGCCTTGGTGATACAGGCCGTGTGGCCGGCGGATTGGTCGCTGGGACGAGGTTGGTGAGCGGTTCGAAGCCGGCGATCCACAGCGTATAGCCACCCAGGCCCATCAAGAAAACCAAAAAGCCCAAATAGGTTCCGGCTGTCGGAATACTGAGCAGCAGCGCCACGAACACGAGTCCCGCCAGGCGCGCCACCAAATTGTCGTGCTTCAGCAGGATTCTGCCGAGCGCGAGTCCGACCACCGCCTCGGCCAGAAAGGCGGCAAAAAGTGCGAAGACAAATGACAGAATGCCAAATCCCAGTACACCACCGATGACAACCGTCGGGATCAATTCGGTCAACTGGGAGATCCCAACGCCGATCGCAATCATGATCGTGGCGATGACAATTCCCATCAGCAGAACGAAGAATCCAATGAAGCCCAGGACACCGCTTCCCAAGCTGGCCAACGGGCGAGTTCGAATGTTGTCGGCCCAGGCCAGACTGGACCGGGGCATCACCAGAAACACGATCAGCCCAATGAACGCGGCGCAGAGAAAATGCCGCAGGCGGCTGAAGAAGATATCCAGGGCGGTTGGCGGTGCCGGAGGGGCCATGGGCTCACCGGATGCGGCCTTGGGGACTTCGTGGCTGACACCGCCGGCGATTTTGGCGGCTTCATCAATCTTGGCTTCTTGCTGAGAGGTGTATTGCAGCTTGCCGGTCACTTCCGCGGTACTGTCGAGCGTGAGTCCACCCGGGACCTGCGGCATGTTGATGCGAACGGGTTGGTTGCCGGTCAAGGTATTGATCGGCGGCGGGTCGCCGTTGTTATCGAAATGAACGTTGGCATCTCCTCCCACCTTGCCGGCCATTTGCAGGTTAGAGATCGCCGCCAGCAGGTCCTTGTCAATTTGTCCGGCCAGCAATGCTTGATATCCGGCATAGACGAAGTCGCCGGCGATCGTGCTTCCCTTTTCAGTTTCCAAACTCAAACCTGCAGCAATCACATCGCCGCCGATCTTGGCCTTGGGGCCGAGTTTGAGCGCCTGACCGGCGATGCGCACGTCGTCCCCCATCGTTCCAGTTGCCTCAATCGTCTGGCCGGCCGCAATGACATCTCCGCGCACTTCGCCATTGATGATGATGTCCTTGGCAAAAGCGATGAGGTCCCCTTCCAGAATGCCGTCGATAGTGATGGTTTCCCCAAAGGCGTAGAGATCGTCCTTGATGGTCTCCTCAGCCCCCACTTTCACATCTTTGTCTGCCCGGAATTCGGCGGCAATCGCTGGAGCGATTGGGACCAGAAAAGTCATCAACAGCGAAATGCAGAGTAACAGGCGACAAGTCATCTCTTTGGGTTCTCCAGGGAATTGTGGACGAAGGAATGCGTTGCGACGGATATGAGTCGCTTTCGTCCCATTCGCTAGAATACACTACCTCTTGGCGAAATTCCCAGAAAATTGCCCAAAATGACGTTTCAATATGGGCGGACACGCGAGGCCGCGTGTCGCCACAGGGGATTCCGTCCGCGCAAAAAGAAAGCCGCCGCAAGTCAGGGGGGAGAGACTTGCGGCGGCTTTGGGCGGGCTGAGCAGGTGCTCGGCCCGTGGACGATGGAGGGAATCCGATTAGGGAGAATCGGTATTCAGACCCAGTTTGGCTTCCTCTTCCTTCTGGATGATGATACGCGGCGTCACCATCATCATCAGGCTCTGTGCATCACGCCCGATACCGACATTGCGGAACAAGCGGCTGATGTAGGGAACCTTGGAAAGCATCGGCACACCACGCTCGTTGCGGCCTTCACGCAGCCGCTTGATGCCGCCCAGCAGCACCGTGCCGCCGTCCGGCACGCTGACCGTGGTGATGACCGAAGTAAAGGCAAACGTGGGGAGTTGAACGGTCGTACCTTGCACGGTTTTGGTTCCGCCCTGGGTCACCGTCTTTTTGGCATCGGTCGGATCCTGCACCGTGGTTCCAGTGTTGGTCGTCACCGAGCCGTTGAAGGTGAAGGTATCCACATTGCCAATCGTGCTGAAGAACGGCACCAGCGTCAGGCGGCAGAACCGCCGGTCGGCGGAAATGACCGCCTGCACGGACAGCGACGTCCCTTCGTTGAGCACGACGATCACCGGCTGGTGGCCAACCGCAAAGTCGCCGACGACCGGAATCACGCTGATCACGAACGGACGCTGCGAGGTATCGGAAACAAACGCTTGCTGACCGTTGAACAGCGTCACCTTGGGGGCCTGCAGCACGTTCGTGCGGTCGTCACCCTGAGCCGCTTCCAGCAGGAAGAAGGCTTCAATGTCGCTGAGAATGGCGAACCCAAACGTCGCTGCCGTATTCGGATCAAAGTTGCCGAACTGCGGCCGCGTCGAACCGAACGAGCCTTGCTTGAATTCCAGATCCAACGTGGGGGTCGGCGTGCCGTTGGGGGTTAGACCAAAGGCGACGCTCGGACCACTGTCATCCAGCGCACCGCGTGGCGGGGTCAGAATGTTGGCAATGGAGTTCAGGCCGCTGTTGTCATCGATTTGAAAGTCGAAGTCGATGCCGATCCGTTCAAAGAACCGGTCGCTCAGTGTGATGAACCGGACCTCGATCGTTACCTGCTCGTCCTGAATCTCGCGAAGCTGCGCCAGCAGGCGGTCGATCTTTTCGTGGACTTCCTGCGTCTGGCTGATAACCAGACTGAGGTTGGTGGCGAATTCGGCAACCGAGCCGGGACCACCCACGTCATCCCAGCTATCCGGGTCGATCGTGGTCGTAATCAGCTCGATGAGGGAATCGAAGTCGGCAACCACGCCGCCACCCATTCCACCGGGGCCGCTAATCGGCATGTTGCCGCGGCCGCCCCCCGAAGGAGTAACTCCGGCTTGCTGGGCAAGCACCAGCGGATTCACCGCTTGAGTCGCCTCGCTTTGATCATTCGCCGCGATCCCCAAGGGAGCAGTTCCATTTGCGGCCATGGCCCGTCCGGGTCCAAAACCACTGCCACCACCATAACCCAAGGAATTGAGGCTTTCGCGAAGCGCGCCCGGCAATCCCATGTTATAGCTGGGGACAAAGTTCGGGATCGGAATGACCAGGTCTGCCACATAGTAGACCTGGGCATAAGTGTTGGCATTCTTTGAATTCTTGCTCACCACGTCCAGAACTTCGTTCCGCACGACATATCCCAGTTGCATCGGCTCCAGAATGAGCGTGAGCGCACTCTTGAGCGACACCGGCTGCGTCAGGTTCAGTGACACGGGCTGGTCACTCGTGATTCCTTCGGAGTGCAAGGCATTGGGGTTGAGGTGGATGTTGACGCCCGTCATTTTGCTGAGCGTGTCCATCACCTGCGACAACGTCTCGCCTTCGAATTTCACTTCCACCTGCTTAGAGAGCGCCTTTTGGATTTCCATCTCCTGGGGAGACATCTTCCGCAAGTCACCGATCATTCGTTTCCGCATTTTGGAAATCTGATCCCACTTGGTGACGTCCCCCCATTTAATGGGTTCGCGGTCGTCGAACGCTACAGCGGCGTCTTCCAGGGAATTCATCGCACCGAGGTAACCGGCTTCCTTGCGGCTCTTATTGTCCTCGTTGAAGGCAATCTGCTTGGCGAATTTGGATTTTTCCACCAGCAGCGCGGTGACCGGGTTTTCCGGAGCAATCTCATTGGCCTGTTTGGCAACGATTTCCGCTTCGGCATACCGCCGCTCGTCAATCAGCTTGTTGAACTGTTCGACAAGTTGCGCCAGCTTGTTCTGCATTTCCAAAGTCGCTTCGCGGCCTCGTTCCACATCGGAGCGAACCTGGTCGTTGCGTTCCTTGTTTTCGAGTGTGGCCTTGTTCTGCTCGATCCAGTTCGCCAGTTCATTGATGCTCCGGTCGACCAGCGTCAGCAATTGCTTTTTGGCAGCCGGCTCGACTTCAGCACCAGTGATCTTTTCGCGAACCTTCTTGAGGTTGGCCAAGGCTCCCTTGGGATCCGTGATGGCCATTTTCTCCGCGGCTTTCTGCTCCGTGGAGACTTCTCGCACCAGCTTCTGCCGCAGCACTTCCTGCTGGGAATTGACCTGCTCCAGAGGAGAAGGAGTTCCCTCGCCCGCCGCCGGAGCCGGCCTTGCCACGGGACCACTCAAGTCCTGCAACTTCCCTTTGAGCAATTGGCGAGTCTCGGGATCAAGTTGAGCCTGAAACTTCCATGCCTGGTTGAATTTGGCCAGGGCAGCCGCGCGGTCGCGGTTTTCCAGGGCCTTGATGCCTTCTTGATACAGAGCCACGCCAGGGCTCACCGGACCGACGGGAGTCAGTCGCGAGGCACCTTCATCCTGCGAGAACGCAGCCGGAGCGAGGCGAGAATTATCCTTCGCCGGATCATAGGATCCCTGCGCGACGGGATAGCTATCCGGCACATCGTCCGAGACGGCACCCGAGGCACGTTGAACGCCATACTTTTCGTTGCCAACCGTGGAAGGGGGAGCGCCGTAGATGCTCTCTTCCGGGGACCTGGTCAGTTGATTCTTGTCCGCCGGCAATTGATAGGGATTGGCGGCTTCTTCCCCTCCGGTCGGCAGGCGAGCCGGACCGAGGGACGGAATTTGATCTCCCGCGCCTGGCACCGCGTCCTGCGGACGCTGGGCAAAGCCCGCCGTCGGATCATTGCTGGCCGGTTTGAGTTGGCTGATTTCCACACCCTTGGCGGAAAGATCCGCGCCGAGTTTTTGCGGCGAGTAGTCGCCAGGGCCGAAAGTTGCCTGATAGGCGATGGCCTTCTGATAGAAAGCCTTGGCTCCCGGCAGATCGCCGCGAGTGAGCGCCTTGCGGCCCTGGTCGGCAAAGCTCAGGGCCTTGGCCTTGGCTTCATCCGTGATGCGGTCCATCGCCGCTTCCTGGTTCTGGCCACTGAAGGGCCCGGCAGGAACGCGCGACGGAGTTTCCCCGCGGCCCGACGGTGCACTGGCAGCCGTGGCGGGGAACATCGAACTGGGGCGTTGGGGCTTACCGGCCTTGGCCTGTTCGTCGGCAAGCACCTTGCGGAGTTTTTCCGGCGTGTCCGCCCAACGGTCGGTGAGGGAGTTGTACTTCACCCCCAACTTGTCGGCCTTGGCGATCAAGTCGCCGGCCTGATCGAATTTGCCTTCCTTCATGGCCTGGCGGGCGCTCTTGAGCAGTTCGTCTGCTTCGCGCCGATTTTCGTTTTTGCCAACACCAAATTGCCCCACCGAGGCAGTAGTGATGGCGAAGCTGCCGGCCAGCGGCGCAGCAGCCTGGGACAGGTTCGTCGGGAGCGTTAGCCCCAGCGCTACGCACCCAGTCAGCAAATGCACGCTCGCTTTCAAAGCGATTCTCCTGTAACAGAATTTGGTCTTGGCAGTGTTCCACAAGCCGCGCTGGTTCGAACGAACCCGCACACGCGGCCGGCGTTCCCATCCGCAGGGGCTCAGCAGCTTCGTTGGAAGCTGCCGCGCTCTCGCGGAAGAGTTAATTCCGAAATCGGCACAACCCTGAACAAGACGGGGGTAGATGAGAGGCGGGTAATTACCCGAGAAGCGATTCTCGCGTCAAGCCCAGTTTGCGAGAGAGCGCGGAAAATTCCAGAATTCTTTCCGCCCAACCAGCGATCCCTGACACGCGGCGAGCATCACGAGGAGATGTCGCGCGGAGGCAAACTAGCGGTTATCGATTTTCAGCGGCGGGGACTTTAGCGAAAATCAAATTTCGGTGCAAGATTGGTTGGAAAAGGCGAAAATAGTTGAAGAGAACATGGTGCCGCGATAAGTTAGGTTCGTTTGGCACGCCGCAGCAGGGGTATTTCTTAGCACTGGATTCTTGCCGATGGATTTCGGCAAGTGGCAACTTGCGAACACAACTATGAAACAAATCTCTAGCGACACTGACGCTTACCTGGCCACTTTGAACGCGGAAAACCGAGCCGCGCTCGAAAAACTTCGCCGGTCCATAAAGGCCGCCTTGCCCGAGGCGGAAGAGTGCATCGCCTACGGAATCCCCGCGTTTCGCTGGAAAGGAAAAACGGTCGCTGGCTTTAGCGCGAGTAAGAACCACTGTTCGTACTTCCCAATGAGCGGTTCCGTCGTGGCGGCTTTGCAGGAGGAACTCAAAAAGTACGACTCCAGCAAGGGGACCATCCGTTTTCCCGCGCATCGTCCATTGTCCGCTGCGCTCGTGAAAAAGCTCGTCAAAGCGCGGATGGCGGAGATTGGCGATGGCAGCCAGGCATCCAGCAAAAAGAGAAAGCCTTAGTACTGCGGTGCCCGAGTGAGGTCACTCAAGATGAGCCGAATTCCCCGCGCGCCTATTTCGCTCGGCAAGTTTGGCCAGTCCTGCCGTTCGCCGGCAACTTGTGATGTTGCGAGCGGGAGGTGGATAAAGGTACTTCGCGTCTTTAAATTCTTTTCGGCGACGATGTGCTGCGAGAGGTAAAGGACCGCGTTGCAGAGATACGTCCCGGCGTGATACGAAACTTGCGCCGGAATTCCATCCTCTCGCAAGAGTGAAGCCCAGCGAGCGAGGGGCAGGGAAGTTCGATAGGCGGCGGGTCCGCCAACGACAAGTGACTGAAACTCGTCCGGCGATTGCCCCGGTTCGCCCCCTACATTCAGGCCGATGGCTTCCAGTTCCATCCGGCCAATCTTGGACGATTGCCCGAGATGCAAAGCAAAATCATAGTCCGCCGCCAGATCCTCCCTCAGCCGCTCTTTCGCTTTGGCGAAATCCACGGGATAGCGGCGGGTAACAATCTTGGGGGACTCCGGCAGCGAGCGGGTGAGTTCCAGGAGCGCGAGCCAACTGGAATTCTCGCTCCAGCGGTCGAACGGTTCAAAGGCGGTAATCAGGACGCGGACCATGAGGTTCTGCCGGCTGGAGGATTTTTCGTGCCCAAGTTACGAATGCAGTGCCCGGTGGCACTATAATGTACCGTTGGAAATGTGGCTTCGGTGGTCATGAAAGAAGGAGTTTTGCGTGAATTTCAGAAACCTTGCCCTGGTCATTCTGTTTTTGGTCGCCATCAGCGGCATTGCGCTCGGCGGCAAATACAACAAAGTTCTGTCTCCCGGCGACGCCGCGCCGGACTGGAAGGAAGTTCCCGCCATCGACGGCAAGAAGTATTCGCTGGCCGATTTCAAGGACAAGGACATTCTGGTCGTCGTCTTTACCTGCAACAGTTGCGATTATGCCCAGGATGTGGAAGACCGCCTGGCGGCACTCGGGAAAAAGTTTGAGAAGGCAGGGAATTGTGCCCTCATCGCCGTTTGCCCCAGCCCGCCGAAGGTGGAAGAGGATTTGCCGGAGGAACTCGTCAA
>CAYUJE010000169.1:8976-14177 GCA_964444865.1 uncultured Pirellulaceae bacterium
TCGGGTGCATGGTGAGATACATCCGCATGCGGCCCACGGGAAAGAAATAACGATGTCCGCCAGGTTTGCAGGTTTTGCGTCGGCATTGGCTCTGCTTTTGGCAGCCGGTGCGGCTATTGCTGCTGAGGACGGCAAGGAATCCAGGCGGCATGAAACGGCGGTCAAGTTTTTCAAGAGCCATTGCTTGGAATGTCACAGAGGTGAAAAGCCCGAGGCCAAGCTCTCGCTGGATAAACTGGCCGCTGACTTTGAGAATGAAGCTTCCCGCAATCTCTGGATTGGCATTCAAAAACGGATTCGAGCAGGAGAAATGCCCCCCAAAGATCAACCTCGGCCCGCTGCCGAGGATGTTGCCGCGCTCGCCAATTGGATTGAAGGAAAGGCGAACGCTGCGGAAGCCGCTCAGCGGGCAACGCGCGGCCGCGTCGTCCTTCGGCGGCTCAATCGAACGGAGTACGAGAATACCATTTGCGACCTGCTGGGAATCAAGATCCCTCTGAAAGATCAGCTCCCCGAAGATGGCTCGGCGGACGGTTTCGACAACTCCGGTGCCGCCCACCACACGTCGGCGTTCTTGATGGAGAAGTATTTGGAAACGGCCGACACTGCTCTCGGCAAGGCAATTTCCAACCGCCCCCAGCCGCCGCCGTCGGTCGTGAAACGGTACAGCATGAAGGACATGCACCCTGTGAAATCGAGCACTGAGGATGTTTATCGTTTTCGAGAAGACGGCGAAGTGGTTTGCTTTTGCTCGTCGGAGTGGCACAACGTCTGGGTCTCGGCGTTCTACCCCTCGGACGCCGGCGATTATCGCTTCCGTATCTCCGCGTCCGGCGTGCAAAGCGATGACATGCCGCTTACGTTTCGCGTGACGCAGACCGGCTCTGCCCTGACGGGAAAGAGCGGACTCGTGGGATATTTTGATGCTCTCCCCGACAAGCCAGCCGTGTTCGAATTCGTGCGGCACATGGAGCCGCGAACGACCATTTCCATGCTTCCTTACGGGCTGCAAGGGGCGAACACGGTGAAAATGGTGGGGGGGGAATATTGGAATGGACCGGGGCTGGCGATTCAGTATGTGGAAATCGAAGGGCCGCTGAATCCGGTCTGGCCGCCGGAGAGCCACCGCCGCATTTTTGGCGACCTCCAGCAGAAGAAAGTCGGGATCAAGGATTACCGCGACCATTTAGAGGTGGTTTCTGACGATCCCTTGGTGGATGCCGAGAAGGTCCTTAAAAAATTTGCCCGCCGGGCGTTCCGCAGGAACGTGACTGGGGAAGACGTCGCTTCGTATGTCGCCGTCGTCAAAGCGAAGATGGATTCGGGGTACACGTTCGAATTGGCCCTGCGGGCGGCCCTTAAAGGGGTGCTCATCTCGCCTGAGTTCATCTTTCTTCGCGAGAAGCCGGGCAAGCTCGACGACTTTGCCTTGGCCAGCCGGCTGTCGTACTTTCTTTGGAGCACGATGCCGGACGAAGAACTGTTCACACTCGCCGAGCAGCAAAAGCTCAGCCAGTCGGATGTGCTCCGCCAGCAGGTGGAGCGCATGCTGGCGGACCCCAAAGCGGTCGCCCTGACCGATAATTTTGTCGGCCAATGGCTGAAACTGCGGGAGATCGACGCGACGGAGCCGAGCCACCTCGTCTATCCCGAATTCGACCACCTGCTCAAGGTTTCCATGATCCGCGAAACGGAGTTGTTTTTCGAAGAGGTCCTGAAAAATGACCTCAGCGTGGCCAACTTCGTCGACTCGGACTTCCTCATGCTCAACGGCCGCCTGGCCAGGCACTATGGCATTCCCGGCATCAGCGGCTGGGAGTTTCATAAAACGCCCCGGCCCCCCGAGAGCCACCGGGGGGGAGTGCTGACGATGGCCAGCGTGCTGAAAGTAACTGCGAACGGCACCACGACTTCGCCGGTGATGCGCGGGGCCTGGGTGCTGGATCGCATTCTTGGCACACCTCCGCCACCCCCACCGGAAAACGTCTCCGCCATCGACCCGGACATCCGCGGCGCCACCACCATTCGCGAACAACTGGCCAAGCACCGCTCCGTCGAATCCTGCGGCGTCTGCCACCGCAAGATCGATCCCCCCGGCTTCGCCCTGGAAAGCTTCGATTGCATCGGCGGCTGGCGGGACTGGTACCGCGTCACCGGCAACGGCGGTCCTGTCTATGTCGATGGCCGGCACATGCCGTATCACAAGGGAAAGAACGTGGACCCTTCCGACGTGATGCCAGACGGCGCGAAGTTTGAGAATGTGGACCAGTTCAAGCAATTGCTGCTGAAGGATAAGCCGCTGATTGCCCGAGCGCTGGCGACGAAGCTAATTACCTATGGCACCGGTCGTGCGCCGCAGGCGTCGGATCGAGATGCGGTGGAGAAAATTGTCGAGAGAGTTCGTGAGAAAAACTATGGACTGCGATCGCTCGTCCATGAGATCGTGCAGAGCGAGTTGTTTCGGAATAAGTAGCTATATCCACCTTCAATGAAATACGGCGTTTTATTCACCACTGTCGCTATGCTGCTCGCCGTCTCCGCGGCATTGCGCAGCGGCTGGTATCTTCTTTTGTTATGGCCCGCTCTTAGCTTTGGAGTTGTCGCGCTTGGATATTTTCGTTTTGGCCCCCGTGTTTATGGAAAATCAGAGCACGGTTTACTCTCACCGTTCAACCAGTTAATTCTCCTGCCCTATCTAATCTTTCTGTGGTGTGTCTGGTACGCCGTCCGTTTGGTCAAACGTGAGCCTGCCTACAACCAGTTGACCGAAAATGTGATTATTGGCCGGCGACTCATGACTCACGAAGTGCCCAAGGACATCCGCCATGTGATTGATCTCACCTGCGAATTCAATGAGCCCAAGGCCATGCGATTGAATTTCTATCACTCCATGCAGATTCTTGATGGTTTCGTACCCTCGGTGGACCAACTTCGCGCGTGGGCGCAAATTGCCGCGAGGCTGTCCGGCAAGATTTACATCCATTGCGCCGAAGGTCATGGTCGAACGGGCCTCTTTGCAGCAGTATTTCTGTTGCAAATCGGTCACTGTCAAACAGTCGATGAGGCATTGCAATTCATTAAGTCCAAACGCCCGCTGGTGCGACTCGGCAGACGACAACTCAAAGTGCTTCGTGAATTCCACTCGGCAGCATGAATACCGTGAGCCGGCAATATGAAACCAAGAGTGTACGTCGAGACTTCCCTCATCAGCTACCTCACGGCTTGGGCCAGCCGAGACGTCGTCGTTGCCGGACATCAACAGGTAACTCGTGACTGGTGGAAGTCCAGCCAAGACCGCTTTGACGTGGTGGCGTCGGAACTCGTCGTGCAAGAAGCCAGTGCTGGAGACCTGGACGCCGCAAAGGACCGTCTTCAGGTCCTCGACATGCTGACGTTGCTGGAGATCACCGAGTCGGCTCGCGATCTTGCTCGCCAATTGGTGGTTGCGGCGGCAATTCCCGCCAAAGCCGCGGAAGATGCGCTGCATTTGGCAATTGCGGCTACCAATGGCATCGATTATCTCGTAACTTGGAACTGTCGCCACTTGGCGAACGCAATAATGCGAGCGAAAATTGAAGAAGTGTGCCGTGATGCGGGATACCAGCCGCCAGCCATTTGCACGCCCGAAGAGCTTATGGAGGTCGAGTCCGATGAGTGAAGATCCGATTGTCACCGAAGTCCGCCGAGTCCGTGATGAACATGCCGCCAGGTTCAACTACGATTTGGATGCTATCTACAAGGACCTTAAGGAACGAGAGCGAGTTAGTGGACGAAAGTATGTCCGTTTTGAACCACGAGTTTATATCGCTCCAGAGCGTCAAGTTGCAGTGTCCACCAAATAGCTTTATCGTCATTTAGATTAGTTTTTGTTCGATAAGGCATTTGTCATGAAGCTCAATCGCCGAACTCTACTTCGCGCCGCAGGCGTGGCATTGGCCTTGCCCCTTTTCGATGCACTGGCACCGCGAACGGCACGGGCGGCTGAAGCTGCGATTCCTCGCCGCATGGTCTGCATCAATACGCCGCTGGGGTTGCATCCGGCGAATTTTTTTCCGGCCAAGGCCGGCAGCGACTATGAGCTGTCGCCGTATTTGGAAGTGATCAAAGAGTTTCGGGACGACTTCACGGTGATTTCCGGGCTGTCCCATCCGGACGTCGGACCGAGCCACGATTCCAACGCCAGTTTTCTTACGGCTGCTCCGCATCCCGAGCAGCGGGCCGGCTTTCGGAACAGTATCTCGCTGGATCAATTCGCTGCCGACCATGTTTTTGGGCAGACCCGCTTTGCCACGCTGACTCTGTCCTGCGAAGGCTACGGTCTTTCCTGGACGAAAAGCGGGGCCGCGGTACCGACGGAAAATTGGCCATCGGGGATGTTCGCCAAGCTATTTTTGGAAGGCCGTCCCGAGGACGTGCAGGCCCAGGCCCGCCGGCTGGCGGATGGGCAGAGCGTTTTGGATGCCGTCCGCTCTCAGGCCAAGAAGTTGGAAGCTACGTTGGGAGCAGGGGATAAGGAGAAGCTGGACGAATACTTCACCAGCGTCCGCGAACTGGAGCGGCGGCTGTCGCAGGCGGAGGCCTGGTCGAAGAAGCCCAAGCCCAAGGTCGAGGCCAAGCCGCCGCAGGATATTCAGAACAGCGCCGACCTCGTCGGCAAGACGCGGCTCTGGTTCGACATGATCCATCTCGCCCTGCAGACCGACTCCACGCGGCTGGTCACGCTGCAACTCCTCGGCACCAGCAGCGTGCCGCCGATTCAGGGAGTCAACCAAGGGCATCACGACCTCTCGCATCACGGCCAAGAGCCGGCCAAGATCGCCCAGCTCCGGATTCTGGAAATCGAGAAGATGAAGACGCTGCAGACGTTTCTGAAGCAGCTCAAGGAGACGAAAGAAGAGGGAGAGAGCTTGCTCGACCGGACGACTGTCTTCTTCAGCAGCAATCTGGCGGACGCCAGCAAGCACAGCGTCAAAAACATGCCGGTTCTGCTTGCCGGCGGCGGCTTCAAGCACGGCCAGCACCTGGCCTTCGACGAGAACAAGAACCCGCCCCTCTGCAACTTGTTCGTCAGCATGCTCCAGCGGATGGGCATCGAAGCCGACAAGTTCGGCAGCAGCACGGGAACGCTGACGGGGCTGGAAAGTCGCGGCTAGGCATTCCGAAGGAATACTAGCCCGACGCGCAAGCGAGGGAATTCCGCG
>CAYUJE010000170.1:0-14123 GCA_964444865.1 uncultured Pirellulaceae bacterium
GACTACTTTGGTACAATGGCAGGATGAAACCGCTTGTTGCTATAACGCTTGGAGATCCCGCCGGCGTCGGTCCGGAAACGGTCGTGGGAGCGTGGCCCTCCCCTGCCCTGCACGACGTTTGTCGCCCGCTGGCCGTGGGACATCCCGAGTTTTTGCGGCGGGCGGTCAAGCTGCTCGGCCTCGAAATCGAGGTGCGGGAAATCAAGTCAGCTGAGGAGGCGTCCCCCTCCCCTGCCCTGCTGCCGTGTCTGAAATCGGGCAATGATGAGCAGTTGCGAACACCGCCGGCGCAGGTTTCCGCCTTCGGCGGACAGGCGGCCTATGATGCCCTGATTCTGGCGGCGGACCTGGCAATAGCCGGGCAGGTTGATGCAATTACCACCGCGCCGCTCAATAAGGCAGCGCTGGCGGAAGCGGGGCATCACTTTCCAGGGCATACGGAATTATTGGCCCAGCAATGCGGAGTTCCCTGGGATGAAGTGGCGATGATGCTCTACCTCGCTCCTGGCGGAGCGGTTCAAGGGCGCGCTGGGTTGGGAGTGGCGCATGTCACGCTGCACATGGCGCTGCGGGATGTTTTCGAGCACCTCACACAGGAGCGAATCCTGGCGAGTGCCCGTTTGGCCGATGCTGTCACCCGAGCGTTTCTTTCGAAAGAGGAACTTGCCATCGCTCAGCCAAGAATTGGCGTGGCGGCTCTCAATCCACATGCCGGGGAGCAAGGTCTGTTTGGCGATGAAGAAGAAACGATTATCGCCCCTGCCGTTAAAGCGGGAAAACTAGAAGGTCTCAGCCTGGAAGGTCCCCTCCCCTGCGACACGCTGATGGTCCGCGCCGCAGCCGGCGACTTCGATGCCGTGGTCGCCATGTACCACGATCAGGGGCACATCGCTCTCAAGCTTTTGGGGATGCATCGGGCGGTCAACATTACCCTCGGCCTTCCGATCATCCGCACTAGCGTCGCCCACGGCACGGCCTTTGACCTTGCCTGGCAGGGGCGAGCGGAGTCGAGCAGCATGGTGGAAGCGGTGCGAGTGGCGGCGCTGCTGGTGGGAGTGAGGGAGAGACTGATTTGGTGAGAAGGAAATGGCGAAGCTCGAAGTCCGAAGTCCGAATGACGAATGGCGAATGACGAATGAGATCGGGATTTTTACATTCGTCATTCGTCATTCGCCATTCGAGTTTCGAGTTTCGCCATTTACTCCCTCAGTTTTTTCAGCCATGCCTGGGTCTTATCTTCCGATTCCTCATCGCCGGGATTGAATTCAAAGAGCTGCGGGTCGAGGTCGAGCGGAGCTTGGACGTCGTAGAAATCCAAGATACTCAACGGGGTTTCCGTAACGCGTGAAGTCTTGTTGTTGGCAGCAGCGGCTTTGAGTTCTTGGGAAGTGAGTTGGCGTAGGTATTCGATGCGGTAAGGGAAGTGCCGAAAGGTTTGGTCGGAACGGCCCAGCGTGAGAATGACCGCGGTGGGAATCTGGGAGTTGGCGGTTTCCCCCTGGTCCTTTCCGGCACCTTGCAAGGCCTTGAATCGTTCCGGCTTCAACCGGCCTTGCACGATCAAGACCGGAAGGGATTCGATGTGTGCTGGTTGGGGAGGAGCGAAGTCGTAATTGCGATGCAGCGATTCGAGCAGGCGGGATAATCCGCCGAGGAGAATCCAGTGGTCGGTGGAAAAGTGTTTTTCGTCGTCGTGCAGGCGCGATAGGGAACTGGCGAGGCGTGTCAGATTGACGTGCTCCAGCGAGGGATTTCCCGGCGGGAGGTGGCGGCGGATCCAATAGTCCTGGCGACCGCAGACTTCCAGCAAAGTGGCGGCTTGGGGGCCGACTTGCATTTTCATATCGAGTCGCAGGAGCTTGGGCTGGCCTGAGCCAAACTGGTAGTACATGCCTGCGCCGACAACTTCTTGCCCGAACGCAAAAACCTGCTGGCGGATTTTGGCTTGAATGGCCTTCTGCCGAAAGACATCCTTGGCCGCGAGAGCGACGAGCTGGTTGCCGTCCTTTTCCTCGGCGGTAAGTGGGGGCGGCAATGGCTCGCCCCCCTCCCCTCCCCTGCCCCGCGTTGCGGCATTCGATTCCGGGTTTTCGGGCCGTGTTGCCACGCGGCTGGGGCCGTAGGCGGAGCGTTTTGTGGGTTGCTGGGCGGAGGCTATCCAGGGGTTCAAGATTCCAAGGGCTAGGACCAGGAGGACCTTGCGAACAAGGGAATGGCCGCAATTCCCTCTCTTGCGCGTCGGGTTGGTGTCTGAAAAACTGGGCAATTTGTACTTCATAACCCGGTCGTGATGATTTTGCCAAAGAATCCCGATATGCCGAACCGAACAATAACTCACAGGACACCGCAGCCGGTCCGCGAGCGCGCACCTTGCAAAATGATTGCAAGGCGTGCTGGCGGGCATGATAGGGGGAAAACCCCGGCGGGGTCCACGCCAGATAGCAAAAGCAAGGCGATTCGAAAGCCGTGCAGCCGCTAGCAAACCACGCAATGAAGCGCCGCCCAGGATTTTCCGGCCCGTTTCCGGAACAAGCCGCGGCTAAGTGTCAGGGGGGACATCATGAAATTCCGTTTGTCGCTTTGGATTCTGACGGCGGCCGTGGCCTTCACGGCGCTGGGGTGTGCGTTTCCCAAGGCGCACAATCTTCCTCCAGCTCAACAACTTTTTGAGCCGGGACCTGGGGTTGGTGGGCCTGGGCCGGGGGTGCTCCCCCCTGCCATGCCGCCGATGATGATTCCGGTTTCCATGCCGACCGTGCAAATCCTGTTTAATAAACCGGAAGGGATGCAGGTCCGCTGGGATGTGGCTCAGCCGGGAGCTTTTGACTCCCCGCCGCTCATCGTTCCTGGTCGCCAGAACTTCCCGCAGAACGGGTTGTACCGGCTGAAAATTACCAATTTGGAAAAGAGCCCCGGTGTGGAGCTCTATCCCACGCTGGAAGTCGGACCGACGACTCCGCGAAGCGAAGCCTTCCTGGCTCACAACGCGATTCCGGTACAGTTCACCGACGAAGACCTGGATCAGGTTTTGGCCGGCAACTTTGTGACGAAGGTCATCTACCTGCCGGATCCGGAATTCCAGGAACTGGCTCTGGCTGGCGTTGATACGCTGGTCAGCACGCGTCTTGATCCGGGTGTGGACCCGATTACAGAAGCCGACCGCCGGGGAGCCATCCTGGCGATTATCCGCCTCGGTAATAAGGACGTGGAACTTCCTGGTTCCTCGGACGGAGCTGGTGGAGTGAGTGCTGCTGGTTTCAACGGTGACGGGATGATGCCCTGTGCCGGCGAAGGTGGTTATGGAGCTTGCCCTCCGAACTACGTTGCCGGTGTGACTGCTCCGATGTACGGCATGCCAATGTCGGGAACGCCCATCGGCTTGCCTGGTCCTCCCCACATTCCACTGGGTGGCCCGGCTGGTCTCAAGAAGCACACGATGGTCAATCGGACCCACATGCACATTCCGGAGCCGGTGTCGAACTTCAAGATCAACGTTCGGCAGCAGCCGGGATATAGCTATCCCAAGCCTGTCAATCGTGTTCGCATCCGTGAGCAGAGCATTCAGCCCAGCATTCCCTTTGGCCAGCCGCACTATGACCAGCACGAGCGGATTGGCACGCCCAATGTGCAGGGTGGGGTGCAGGGTGGCGAATACTGCCCGCCCGGTCAGTAATTGAACCAGTCCCGAATCAATCGGGTGACGCGCCCACGGCTTTACGTGGGCGTGTCCATTGAGTCAGGAAATCAGTGGGGTTGAATCGTTATCAAAAAACACGCCCACGCCAAGTCGTGGACGTGCCACCCAGGGCATTCACCATGCAGCTTCGAATCCTCACCCTTGCTCTGGCAGCCTCGCTCGTCAGTATTGCCGGAGTTGCTCTTGCCCAGCCTCCCGTGCATTATCTGCACCGGGCCGACATGCCTCCCGGGGAAGTCGGTCAGCGGCAATTGATGCGAGGTGGTCCGCTGGCTGGTTATTTTCAGCCGGTGGAAGTAATCGCACCGAAAGGGGCCATCGTTTCACTGGCAGTTGAAGGCGGCTTCGACCAAGGGGACAAAGATTCTGTTCTGGCCGGCATGCAAATCGGTTATGTCTATCGCCTGCGGGTGGCCAATATTCCGGACCACGAGGGAGAAGAAGTCTTTCCCACCATTGAACTGGTGGACCGACTCTATCCTCCTCCCGGCCAGGCCGCTCGCTTTCCAGTCCCCGTGGAACTGACGGCGGAAGAAATCGCGCTGGCTCTTGAAGGCCGCTTCGTGACCCGCGTGATCTATCTCGAAAATCCGAAGAACGCACTCCCTGTCAAAGATGCACCGAAACAACAGCGGTACTTTGAAATTGGCGCGGGTCAGGACCCGCTCAAAGTGGCGGACCAAATGGGCCGTCCCATTGCCATTCTGCGGATGGGCTCTCGCGTCCCTGACGGTCTGACTGCCGACGGCAGGTTCCTCTACCACTCCCCTCCGCTGCTCAAGTACACGACAACGCCGGTGGAAGTGAAACGGAACGAAGGACTGGAAGAAGCCCAGTTGCCGCCGAAGGTTGAAGGACGGCAGAGCGCGAACTTCAAGCGGCTACCGGAAAGCCAAATCAAGCGGCGGTAGAGTAGTCCGCTCACTCCGTGAGCGGACAATTGCAGAGGCTGCCCACGCGGAAGGGAATCATGAAGATGACATACGGAAAATTTCTCGCCCTCGTGATCGTTGGCTCGCTCGGCTTTTGTTCCTGCAAAGCGATGCCCCAGCGCGCGACCATAAGCGACAAGCAGCTTCCCGCTCCGGCGGTCTCTCGCGGCAATCCCAGCGGCAATCCGGTCGCCCCGGCCCACCACACCTCCCCTGCCCTGCCCCTGGGTGCCTACACCGGCGATCCCTCTTCCGCCTACCACGGTGGAGCCCCCGGCCATCATTGTCCTCATTGTTCCCCGGGAAGCAGCGAGCCCTTTCACTTCAGTTGCCAGGCCGAAGATTTGCAGTGGGCTCCCGATGGAATCACCCGACCTTGGCCGCACGATGAATACATCTGGGATGGCGGCGATCTAAACGAAGATGCCAATATCAAAAAGGATCAGTCCGTTGTTGGTGTGGATCAGGAAGACACCATCGCACATTACCAAACACTCGATGGCCACAAAGAGATTGCCCACAGCAACAAGGTTTGCATCTATGCTCCGCGGTTCGCTGCCGTACGGCATGTGACGGTGCCGATTACCACGGAAGTGCATGAGCGGATGGCCGGGATTGAGAAGTCGGACAAACTGAATCTGCATGACAAGACCTTTGTGCCGACCACCGCCATTCAGCCGGAGGCGGTGCGGGGCGAGCAGGCGATCGATCTGGCGAACATCTTCCGCGAACGGAAAGCCGGCAACGAACTGGCCCGCACGAATCTGCCGTACATGGCCCGCGGCGAGTTCCTGCCGTTCGAGGACTTCGACATCATCCGCCGCGGTGTCTACGAACAGGGTGACAAGCCGCGCCTGGCGATCAGTGCCCAGGCGGCCGAAGTGTGGCTCGATAAGAAGGCCGTGCAGGTGGTTCTCGATGGCAAGATGGCCGTCGAAGCCGCCAGCACTTCCGGCCCGCAGGAAACGCGGATGTACGAGCTTGAAGGGAAGCCGCGGCTGCGGATTTGCAAGGTCGCCAGCAAGAGCGATGCGAAAGTTGGCGAGACCGTGGAATTCACACTCCGGTTCGACAACATCGGCGAGCAGCCGGTCTCCAGCGTCGCCATCATCGACAGCCTCACCACTCGCCTGGAATACGTCGACGGCAGCCAGTCTTCCAGCCGCGAGGCGAAGTTCGACACGCAAGAGAACGAAGGAGAATCGCTCTTCCTGCGGTGGACTCTGACCGAGCCGCTCAAGGTCAACGAAGGGGGCATCATTCGCTTCCAGTGCCGGGTGCGGTGAGAGGCGGTAGGCGGTAGGCAGTAGGCAGTAGGCAGTGATAGACTCACAGCGACTGCTTACTGCCGACTGCCTACTTTCCCACTGCTCTCATGCACGACACTTTCTCGCTCGGCGACATCACGGCTGTTATTGGCGATAACTCAGCTCACGAGAAGCACAGGGCCGGTTACAACGGGATTTGGAGCCTGACGCATAAGAGCGAGCCGGCGAACCTGTTTGTGCCCGAGGTCACGGGCTTCAATCTGGAGCACATCTTCGACGGGGCAACGCTGGACATTGGGGATGACGGCACCATCTTCTTCGAGCCCCGCAAAGCCCCGATGGAATTCAAGAAGCTCGGCGACCACGAAGCCGAACTCCATCAGCCGCCGACGCCGACGTTCCACCTGGAAAGTTGGACGAAGTTCAAACTCGTCGCCCCGCACTACATCGACATCTCCTTCCGCTGCCGGGCGACGCAGCACGTTTTTGAAAACGGCTACATCGGCCTCTTCTGGGCCAGCTACATCAACGCCCCGGAAGACAAAAGCATGTACCTCCGCGGCAAGCAAGGCTGGCTGCAGCATTGCTCGCCGGCTCACAACAACCAGAGCACGGTGCTGCACGAGGACGACCGCTACGAACTGCGATTCGCCCCCGGCCATCGGGATTGCCTCTACAAGAATTTCACCCCGCTTAAATACGACCTCCCGCTGTTCTACGGCCTCTTCAAAAACCAGACGTACATTGCGATGTTCGACCGCACCAGCGGCATTCGCTTCACCCACTCCCCGAGCGGCGGCGGATTCAACAAGGAATTGCAAACGACCCTTCCCGCCTGGGATTTTCAATTCATCACTCCGCACTATGAAATCCTTACCGAATACTCCTTCCGCTGCCGCATTGCCTATCGGCCGCGCTGCAGCCGGGAGGACGTTTTGAAGGAATATGAGGGTTGGAAGAAGGAATTGGGGTAGAGCCAGATTGTCTGGCAGGCTGGAAGCCTACCCCACTTGGGAATTATCATCGAAAGCGGCTGTAGAGACTGTTTCAGTTTCAAACCCTCACCCCGGCCCTCTCCCAAAGGGAGAGGGGGCAGACGTGCGCTGGCCCATTCGCAATCAACTCCTGTGGCCCTTTGCGGGAGTGATGGCGGTGACGCTGGTCATTGTCAGTGGCGTAAATGCCTGGCTGGCGACGCGGCGGGCGGAAGAGCAGATTCTGGCGCAGCTCTTGAATATCGGCGAGACGCTAAAGCGGCCACGGTTCCCTCTGACAGAGTCGGTGTTACGACAGGCGAAGAGTTTGTCGGGGGCGGATTTGGTGGTCACGGATAGCCAGAAAAAGGTGACCGCTTCCAGCACCCCTTCCGTTGAGCCGGGTCAATTGCTCAAGGCCCCGCTGGATGCAGGCGAGCACATGGGTCTGGGAGCTCCGCTGCAGATTCAGGGCGTACGCTTTTTCCACCGAGCGTTGGAAACGCAGGTTCAAGACGGCAATCAGCCGCTGGTGCTCCACATACTTTATCCCGAGCGGAGCTATCGCGAGAGCCTGCGGCAGGCGATGGTGTGGCCGCTGGTTGTCGGTGGAATCTCGTTGGCGGTTGTCGTACTGATTTCCGGCTCCCTGGCCTCGCGGCTCAGCCAGCCGATCTCTCGGTTACAAAAGCAGGTAGGACGCATTGCCGAAGGGGATTTCCAGCCGTTGCCGCTGCCGGAGCGGGATGATGAGTTGCGCGACCTGGCCGTGAGCGTGAATTCGCTCGCCCAGCAGTTGACGACCCTCACCCAGGTCATGAAGCGGTCGGAACGCCTGACGCTGCTCGGCCAGCTCAGCGGCGGGCTGGCTCACCATCTGCGAAACGATATCACCGGCGTGCGGCTGGCGATTCAGCTTCATCAGCGGAACTGCCGGGGGAGCGACCGGGAAAGCCTGGTGGTGGCCCTGCGGCAGTTGACCCTGTCGGAGGAATACTTGCAGCGGCTGCTGGCCATCGGCCAGCCTCGCGACCCCGAACGGAAGGCGTGCGACCTTAAGGAAATTGCCGCAGATCTTGTGGTCCTGCACGGCCCGACATTTCATCATCGCAAGGTTCAATTGCAGGCAGAGTTGGGAGAACGGAGCATCCCGCTGAGCGCCGATGCCAAGCAACTTAGTCAGCTGCTGTTGAACCTATTGCTCAACGGCATCGAAGCCGCCGGGCCGGGTGGCTGGGTGCGGATTGAGACGGGAGTCCGCGAAGATCAGCGACTGGCCTATGTCCGGATGCTCGACAGCGGCCCCGGTCCGCCGGCGGAAGTCGCGGAGAAACTCTTTGAACCGTTCGCCACCAGCAAGACGGAAGGAATTGGACTGGGGCTGGCGGTGGCTCGGCAGATTGCCCGGGCCCACGAAGGAGACTTGATCTATTATCGCAGCAGTGAAAGCAACGGGGCAACGTGCTTCGAGCTTCAATTGCCGCTGGCGTAAAGTCGCCTTTCGCTCCGCGAAAGTCGCGTTCTTTCGCGGAGCGAAAGGCGACAATGAGGCAGCCGATTGATAACATAGAACCATGCCCGCCAACGTCCTGATTGTCGATGATGAAGAGTCCATTTGCTGGGGGCTGTCGCGCCTGCTGCAAAGTGAGGGTCACGAGGCGAGTGTCGCTTCGTCGGCGGAAGAAGCGATGGCACGCATCGCCAAGTCGCCGCCGGACCTGATTGTGATGGACGTCCGTCTGCCGGGGATGGATGGCCTGGCCGCGATGCGGCAGTTGCGGTCGCAAGGAAATGAAGTTCCGATCGTCGTCATCACCGCCTTCGGCAACCTGGAGACCGCCGTCGGCGCGATGAAAGCGGGGGCCATTGACTACCTCCCTAAACCGTTTGACTTGGAGCAGGCGGCGACGGTAATTCGGCGGGCACTCGGCAGAACTGGTCGGAGCGAAACCGCCAGCGGCTTGGCTGCGCGTTCCTCCGTGAACCGCTCCGACGAAGAGCTTCTTGGCCAAAGCCAGGTGATGCAAGAAGTTTTTAAGCGGATCGCGCTAGTTGCGCCCACCGATGTCTCCGTGCTTGTCACGGGGGAGAGCGGCACGGGAAAGGAACTCGTCGCGCGGGCCATTCACCGACATTCGTCCCGCAGCGACAAGCCGTTTATTCCGGTTAATCTCGCCTCTCTCAGCCCGCTGCTGGTGGAAAGCGAACTCTTCGGTCACGTCCGCGGAGCCTATACCGGCGCGGACACCAGTCGCGTGGGGTTGCTCGAATTGGCAGATGGGGCGACGGTCTTTTTCGACGAGATGGGGGACATTCCACCCAGCGTGCAAGTGAAGCTGCTGCGGGTGCTGGAGCAGCATGAAGTGACACCGGTGGGAGACACTCGGCCGCGGCCTTGCAACTTTCGGATGATTGCGGCCACGAATCGGGACCTGGTGCAATGCCTGCACGAAGGGACCTTTCGCCGCGACTTGTATTTTCGCCTGGCGAGTTATGAGATTTCCCTGCCTGCACTGCGGGGGCGGCCGGAGGATATTCCGCTGCTGAGCGAGCGGTTTCTGCAAACCGCCAAGCTGCCGCAGGGAGCGGCCGCTTTCACTAAGGCAGCAATGGCGGAACTGCAACGGCGGCCTTGGCCAGGGAATGTCCGGGAACTTCGCAACGCGGTTGAGCACGCCGCCATCATGGCCCGTGGCCTCCCCATCGGTCCCGAGCATCTTCCCGAAAGCCGCGATTTGGATGCACGACCCGCTTCGGACATCGCCAGCGAACTCCGCACCGCGGTCCGCAACTGGGCCACGACGAAACTCGCCGAGGAAGGAATCAGCGGGCATCTCTATGAGCAGTTCCTGCAAGAGGCGGAGCCCGCCCTCTTTGACCGGGTGTTGGAAAGTACGCTGCAGAATCGGGCAGCGGCCGCGGAGATCCTGGGGATTCACCGGGCCACGCTGAGAAAAAAATTGCAGTAGATTTTTCCACAAATCATTGCAATTTGGTCGGGGGGGTTATATAACCCTGGCATCGGCAATCGGCCGATTGTTCTTCGTCGTCCCTACTCTGGAGTTTCTCTGATGAAGTCCCTAGTTCACGCTCTCATTCTTGCCGTTGTCGTGTTATTCTCCGGCTTCGCCGCCACCGCTGCAGCGAGTCCTCCGTCCCCAGTCGGGGTACCGATTGTTGCTCAGTATTCCGGCAATACCTACGGCGGTTCCTCCAGCAGCAATTCATCAACGAGCACCGGCTATCGAAGCTATCGCGGCCTTTTCAGGATTGGCGCCTTTGTCATCTTCCTGATCGTCAGCGCCGTCGGCTACTTGATCCGAAAATTGAGCGGCGAATAGGATGCCTCGCAAATCGTGGCAAGAAAAACTGGCGGACGATAAGGACCTCCCCAAGGTCTTTCGGCTGACAGGCAAAGCGAAGGCCAAATGGGGAGCGGGAACGATGGTCATTCCCGCCCCGCGCGAGGTCGATGCCGTGATGCGCGGTGTCCCCCGCGGCAAATTGATCACGATCAACGAAGTCCGCGCCGCCGTGGCCAAAAAACACGCCGCCACCGTCGGCTGTCCCATCACCACCGGTATCTTCGCCTGGATCGCCGCCCACGCCGCCGAAGAAGCCGCCACTGATGGCAAGAAGCGAGTGACCCCGTACTGGCGCACGCTCAAAACCGGCGGCGAACTCAACGCCAAATATCCCGGCGGTGTGGAAGCGCTGAAGAAGCTGCTCGAAGCGGAAGGGCACCGCGTGGTGCCCAAGGGAAAGCGGTGGGTGGTGGAGGAGTTTGAGGCCAAACTCGCCGTGGCTTCCGAGTGAGCCAAACTCATTTCGCGCCGGCACGGATCAAAATCGCCGCAACTTTTTCCCAGCCGAGCGCACGGGCGAGTTGCAGCGGTGTGCGGCCCTCGGCGGTCTTGGCATTGGGATCCGCTTCAAATTCCAGCAGGATTTTGACCGTGGAATAGTTCCCAGCCAGCGCTTCGTGGTGCAGATAGGTCCAGCCTTTGTCGTTCGATTCGTGGACCATTCCCGGTGATTTCGCCAATTGCGCCTCCAGCGACGCTGCCGTATTGATGCTCATGGGATGTTCCTCCGAAACTCCCGCAGCGGCTTCCTTGGAATTCTTGAGATGTTTGAGCGGGACGATGCGAATCTGCTTAGGATTGCCAAAATTAAGGCCCCAGGCTTCATCGTGTTCGCGCATCTCCTTCGCCGGCATCCGGGAACGCATTAGGTTAACCGTGTAGGCTCCAAAGACTTCGTCTCCCATGGTGTACATCCAGTCGCTGATCTGGGCGAGGGGAACGTGGACCGCATCTCCCGCCTTCACGGAGGTGAGGCAGTTCGGGTTATTGAGCAGCTCGCCATGAACCTGCTCTCCGTCGAAATCAACTTCACCGATCCACATCTGCTCCACTTTCGGAATCTTGGAACGCGTCTGCTTCCCATCGGAGAACGGAGCTTTCACGCAGGCCAGATCGAGAGCTGGGATAATCCGCCGTCGTTCCCAGGCGACTTCCCGCCAGAAATAGCGGAACGTTCCGCGCGCCGCTTCAGAAGCTTGCTGCATCGCGGGATCACTGCTGTCGAACATGAAGACGGGGGACTGCTCGGACTGGCTCATAAGAAGGCTCCGAAGTGTAGCGGCGATGGTGCGAATGCAATTGTAAAAAGCCGGTTACGGCGATGGGAGGAAGGAGCGAGTGGCGCTGGCCCAATGGCGGAGGAGTGTGGGAAAAGGCTCGCGCAGCACTTTTTAGCCGGTGGCTGCTAGGTAGTCAATTAGAGGGGGGGGTGGCGAGGCTTCATTGCCTCCCGAAGCGATTTTCACAGCTATCCGCGTAGCGGGACAGATGCACGAAACCCACCTTGGACAATCACCGGAATCCGTTCGCCATTGATGGTCACGCTCGAAGGGTCAGCGATTTTGAGCAAGCGGAAGGGGGCCGCGTGTTGCCCATGGGGAAGCGGAGGGTGGTGGAGGGACTTGAGAAGAAACGCATGGTGCCTGATTAGGTCCCAAGCGGCTGCTTCCAGTACCAGGCGTGCAAGACGGTCGATAAAAGCCAGCCCGCCACGAAGACCAAGGCGAGCCAGGACAGAATCCAAGTCCGACGCGGATGAGCGGACTCACCCGTTGCTGAGGCGGCAGAGACCACTTCCCCAAGTGCTTCCCGGCTGCAAACCCACCACAAAATGCTGACGATCAGCCCCAGTAGCGACACCGCCGCCCGATGGGCATTGGTGTCCGCCGTCCCGAGCGCAGCGACGAGAACGCTGCTAGGGACCAGGAAGATTTCCGTGACTTTGATGAGGTCCGGGACGGGGGCGGTGCTCAAGACAGAAATGCTCCGTTGCCGAGAGTGACGAGGATCATGTGCAAGGCACTGGAGTTCCTACAGCCCGGCAATCGGACTGCCGCTGGTCATCAGCCGGAGAACATCATTGGGAAGGCCCGGCATGAGGCGGACCTGTGGCAGGTCGAGCATGGTATCGAAGATGGTGGCGACGAGGTTCTCATTGCCGACCGGTTCGGACTGGGGCTCGCCGCCGTCGCGAGTCGATTGGCCAATGACCTGCCCCATTTTGAGTCCACCCCCGTAGAGGAGAAGCGGAGCGAGGCCACCCCAGTGGTCGCGGCCGCCCCCTTTGTTGACGCGCGGGGTGCGTCCCATTTCGCCGCAGGCGACGAGGAGGATTTTTTCGTCGAGGCCGCGAGCCTTGGTGTCTTCGATGAATGCCGAGACTGCGTGGTCGAGCGGGTGCCCCATGTAGCCCATCCCCTCTTCGCACGGGGCGTTGTTCACGTCGGCGTGCCTGTCCCAGACGAAGTTCGTCGTCACCGTGACGAACCCGCAACCGGCCTCGCAGAGGCGGCGGGCGAGGAGGAGAAGCTTGCCCAGGGTTTGCGAATTGTCCACGTAGTTGTTGTAGTTGTTCCACTTGCGGCTGATTTGGTCGGGGCGGACGAGCGGAGCCGTGTCGTAGCGGGCGATGGTTTTGGGGTCTTCCTGGGAAAGGTCGAAGGCCTTGGCGACGCCGCCGAGGATGGTTTGAAAGGCCTGCTGCTGGAATTTATCCTGGCCGTCGAGTTTGGCGGCGTCGGCTTCGCGTTTGAGCTTGTCGAGGCCGGCGAGGAGGTTGCGGCGGTCGTCGACGCGGGTTTTGTCGAGGTGGAGTTCCAGGTTCTTCTGAAACGAACCCCCGCCTCCGGGAACGAAAGGAGCATAGGCCGCTCCGAGTTGGCCGGCGGAGTCGAAGCGGCCGAAATTATTCACTTCCGGTTGCGACTTCGGCTCCACCGCTCGTGGAAACAGACAAGTGTTGAGCGGCATGCCGGTCGCAGGATGGTTGCTGCCGGCGACGCGGGCATACAGAGAGCCGATGTTGGCCCCGAGAGTCCCTTTGCTAACGATCGGCTTGATGTCGTGGTTGGCATCGCCGGTGCGGAAGGAGCGGACAATCGAAAATTTGTCGTTGAGGGCGGCCAGTTTGGGAAACGTGCTGCCGAAAGTGATGCCGCTGAGCTTCGTGGGGATTTCGCCGGTGGTGCTGCGAATCTCCGCGGCGGCGTCCATCTTGGGATCGAACGTTTCGAACTGGCTCGGCCCGCCGTGGAGAAACAGAAAGATGCACGACTTGTCCTTCACCGGCCGCATGTTCGCAGCTGCTTGAGCGCGATTGGCGAGGAGGCCTGGGAGCGACAATCCACCGAGGGCGAGGCCGCCGACTTGGAGGAAAGCCCGGCGGGAAGTTTGGGTGTCGTGAAAGGTGAGCATAGGTATTCCTATTGTAGCCTGCACACTCCGTGGGCAGGCATGTCCGCTCACGGAGTGAGCGGACTACTTTTCTTGGGCGGACTATCCAAACAGTTCTGTCAGTGGCCTTCCACCATCCACTATAGCAACAGGCCGTCCTTGGGCGTCGGGCACATGCATGTGGGGGTCGATGCCAAGGGCGTGATAAATGGTGGAGGCGAGATCTTCCGGCTTGACCGGTTTGTCGGTGGCGTAAGCGGCGTCTTTGTCGGTGGTGCCATAGACGGTGCCTCCGCGGATGCCGGCACCGGCGATGACGGCGGGGAAGAGAGTGCTCCAGTGGCTGCGCCCCCAGCGGTCGCTGGCGGTGGGCGTGCGGCCCATCTCGCCCAGGCAGACCACGAGCGTCTCGTCGAGCAGGCCGCGCTGGTCGAGGTCTTCGAGGAGGGAAGCGAGGGCGTTATCCAGCCCCGGCAGCAGGTGTTTTTTCACGT
>CAYUJE010000171.1:0-9331 GCA_964444865.1 uncultured Pirellulaceae bacterium
ATAGCCGTCCCAGTCGCTATACCGCCAGACATCCATCCAGTGCCGCCCCCAGCGTTCGCCATAATGCGGGCTGCTGAGCAAATTGTTGACCACCTTCTCGTAGGCATCGGGCGAAGGGTCATCCAGAAAGGTCTGCATCTCCTGCGGAGTCGGCGGCCGGCCGATGAGGTCCAGATAAACGCGGCGGAGCAGCACCTGTTTGCTGGCTTCCTCCACCGGCTTGAGTTTCAATTCTTCGTGCTTCGCGGCAGCAAAGGCATCGATTGGATTTCGCACATAGCCAGAATTGGCCGGCATCGGCATCGTGGGCCTAATAGGCTTCTTAAACGCCCAATGATCGACTTTGGCCTCGGCTCCCTCCGGTGGCGGCACGGCACCCTGGTCGATCCAGGCCTTGAGCGTCGCGATTTGCTTCTCGCTCAGCGGCTCGCCTTCCGGCGGCATCTTCAAATCCCCTTGCCGCAGCACAGCCGCAATCAACCGGCTGTCGCCGCTCTTCCCCGGCACGATGGCTGTCCCTGCGTCTCCCCCCTTCGCCAAAGCCGGCACACTGTCGAGCCGTAAATTGCTCTCCTGGGCGAGCGAACTATGGCAGCGGTAACAGCGAGTCGCCAGAATGGGCTTCACGTCGCGGAGATAATCGACTTTCTCGTCCGCCATCGCCGCAAAGGCGAAAGAGAACAGTCCCATTGCCGAAACAACAGCGGGAATCCATGCAGCGAACATCCGTTTCATCAGGCAATCCTTCGAGCAGGTGGGGTGAAAAAATCGAAGGTCAGGCGAGGGATCAACTACCTTTGATGGTAGCCCCACGAGGTGGAGCAAGCAAGCGAAACGGCGGCAACATTGTCAGCCACTTTTCCCCCCGCACACATCAAATGGCGGTGAATGGATAATGTTAGAAAGTCCAGATACTCAAGCTGCCGTTACTCCTACATCCTGCGTGCCATGGCTTTGGCGCTTTGCGGCAGAAGAAGACGTTCAGAAGTAATCCATTTCCAAGTAAATGCCCGCCGCCCCGCACGAAGAGTTGCTGGTCCTCGATGCCACCGTCGGCCAGAACGACCTTGGGCAGGCCAAAGGCTTCTCCGAAGCGACCAAGAGTACCGGCATCATTCTGGACAAGCTGGACGGCCCATCCAAAGGAGGCGTCGTCATCCCCATCCGGGAACACCCCGCATTCCCGATCAAATTCATTTACCTGGGAGAAAACTCAACTGATCTGGCAGAGCATTTCATGCCAATGAGTTTATCGAGGCTCTGATTGCGGATTGAAAATGGGGAGAAGTTTCTGTTGCCAAGGAATTAGCGTGGATCTGCCAGCGGCTTTTTCCTTTCAAAGATGCCAGGCGTCAACGGTGCCATTTCGGCATTGAGGGCGATAAAGTCCTGCCATTGCGGTGGCACGTTTTCGTCCAGGAAAATCGCCTCAACGGGGCATTCCGGAGTGCAGGCCCCGCAGTCGATGCACTCCTCCGGATCGATGTACAGCATTTGCTCCCCTTCATGAAAGCACTCCATTGGACACACGACGACGCAATCGGTGTATTTGCAGCCAAAACAGGGTTGGGTAACGACGGTGGCCATGCTAAACCTCCAGAGAAAATGTCTTTCCACTGGTACATGTACTTGAGCGCCGATCGGCGGCCACAAAATAATCAGAATTTTGAGCTGTTCTCGCGTATGATTGCGTGTTATGCCCCCCTCTCTTTCAAAACTGCCGAGTGAACAACTACTCCTCCGCTGCCGCGAAGGAGACGAGGATGCCGCTCGCGAAGTTTTTGAACGGTATCTCGTCCGGTTGACTTCGCTCGCCCGCAGCAGATTAGCCTCGCGACTGGCACGGCGAACAGATCCGGAGGACATCGTTCTTTCTGCCTATCGTAGCTTCTTCTTGGGAGCACGCGACGGTCGATTTACTTTACAGAGAAGCGGTGATTTATGGAGACTGCTCGCATCCATCACCATGCACAAGCTTCACCGGCAAGTGAAAAGACACACTGCCGAAAGTCGCGATGTTCAACGGGAGAATTCGGAAATCAGCGAATTCGACTTCTCGCAAGCGCCGACTGCGGAGGTAGTGGTCACCCTAGCTGATGAGTTGGAAACAATTCTCAGGCCGCTGGACCCCTTCTTGCGGCGCGTACTGGAATTGCGGCTGCAAGGTCAATCACTAGAGGAAATTGCGGCCATCACATTGCGTTCCGAGCGGACCGTCCGGCGGTGCCTCGCTGAATTGCGAGAAGCCATCGCTAGTCGGCGAAAAGGGGACGCAATTGGCTGAGAACGAGATACTGGAACAATGCGTGAGCCGGTTTGAAGCTGCCTGGCGAGGCGAAGAGCCTCCCGTGATTGCCGACTTCTTGTCAGCCGCAGGTGTTGATAGCGACGATTGTCATCGTGTTCTGTTGCATGAGTTGGTTTGCATTGACATGGAATTCCGATGGCGTAAGAAGGGGCGTGCTCGTGCTTCTCAGCCATGGATGCTGGAGGACTACGTGCGGGAGTTGCCCGAACTTGGCCTGCTGTCAACAGTCCCGCTATCGCTCCTATCGGAAGAGTTTCGCGTCCGCCACCGGTTTGGCGATCGCCCCCTGGCCCAATCCTTTCAATGCCGCTTTGCCGACCGCTGGTCCGAACTGGAGCCGCTGCTGTTGCAAGTGCTTGCCGAACTGAAGCAAGAGTCTCAGCCGAATGGCTCGCCTTCACGACCACTGCTGGTGAGTGACGATTCACTGGATGCCCCATTTTCCTATCAGGATTTCATTGTCCGCCAGATGATCGGAAGCGGCCAAATGGGAAAGGTTTATCGGGCCTGGCAGCAAAGCTGTCAGCGAGAAATGGCCCTCAAATTCCTTCGCAAATCGTTTCTGAACGACGCCGACGCCATCGAACGATTTCTGCGAGAAGCTCGAATCGTTGCCCAACTTCATCATCCCAATATTCTGGCCGTTCATGGGCTTGGACGAACTCCCTACGGCGGCTACTTCATGGTTCTGAACCTGGTTCGCGGTTCAGACCTGGCAACACTCGCCGCCAGGCAGCCCATCGAAGTGGAGCAGGCCATTGGCTGGATTAGCGCTGCTGCCGACGCACTCGCGCATGCTCACCAGCGAGGCATCATCCATTGCGACCTCAAGCCGGCCAACCTGCTGGTCGATAATGACGGACGGTTACTGGTCGCGGATTTTGGACTGGCTCGTTACTGGATCAACGCCGGCACATCGCCTCACGAAGTCGCCGGAACTGCCCCCTTCATGGCTCCTGAGCAAATCGAGCCTACCTTTGGCAGCATCGGTCCCTGGACCGACGTCTATGCACTCGGCGCAGTACTCTACACATTACTGACGGGAAAACCACCCTACGAAGGGCAAACCTGCACGGACATTCTGGCCAACGTCATTGCCAAATCTTTACCTTGCGATCCAGGTTCGATTCGGCTCAGCATACCGTCGCAAATTGCTGAAATCTGCATGCGATGCCTCCAGAAGAATCCTGCCAGGCGTTTTTCCGACATGATGTCCTTGAGAACCGCGTTGCAGGGGAAGTAGAAGCGCGTCTTCAACAATGCACTGCACGCCCTATGCAGCCTTGCGAGAAAGCACTGCGTCGTTCGCCACGGAACTGAGAAGTTGGACCGTCCGGTCGGTGGCACCGAGTTGTTCCAGGACGAGGGCGCGGGCGTTTTGGCCAAGGTGGCTGGCGAAGGGGGCGTCCGCCAGGCAGCGGCGGACGAAGGTCTCCATTTCGGTCTCGTTCTGGACGACGACTGCCGCGTCGCGGGACAGGAACATGGTGACAACATCGCGAAAGTTCCAGGTATTGGGCCCGAACGAAACGGCGGCGCCATAGGCGGCTGGTTCGATCATGTTCTGGCCTCCTCGTTTTCCCAGGCTGCCGCCGACAAAGGCGATGGCGGCAGTTCCCCACCAGGCCCCCAGTTCGCCGATGACATCCACGAGCAAGATGCGAGCCTGGGTGTTCACTCCTTCGATTTCCAGCGATGATCTCCGCTGCCAGGGGAGTCCGCTCTTGTCCAGCATCCGGGCGACTTCTTCAAATCGCTGGGCATGTCGCGGGACGAGAACCAATCGCAACTCCGGATGGGACTTTGAGAGGCGAGAAAATACATTGACGGCCAACGACTCCTCCGGCTCCTGGGTGCTCCCCGCGAGAAAGACGCGGTCAGTCTCCGCAAACCCCGCGAGGTCGGCCAGTCGCCGGGTAGCGGGGTTCTTTCGGTCGGTACTGGCACCATCGAACTTGATCGAGCCAGTTACGGAAACAGCCGAGGGTCTCGCCCCCAAACGGCGGAACCGCTGGGCGTACTCTTCATTCTGGGCGGCAATCAGGTCGATCTGCTCCATGATCTTGTCGGTGATGAAGCCAATGCGCTGATAGCCGCGCAGGCTTTTGTCTCCCAACCGGCCGTTGATGATGGCGACCTTCACGCCGGCCTGTTTGGCTGCCGCAATGAGGTTCGGCCAGAGTTCCAGTTCAGCCAGCACGAGCAAATCCGGGCGGATACGGCGAATCGCCCGGCGGGTGCTCCAGGTAAAGTCGAGCGGGCAGTAGAAGACCGTGCGGGGAGCATACCGCTTGCGGGCCAGCGCGAAGCCGGCCAGCGTGGTGGTGGAGATGACGCATTCCCAGTCGGGAAAGAGGGATTCCCAGCGCGCAATCAGCGGGGCCAACAGATTTACCTCGCCCACGCTGACGGCATGCAGCCAGAGGCACTTATCTTTGCCGGAGCGGGGTGGCACACTGCCGAAGAATTTCTCCCGCCACCCTTCCCGATACTTGCCGTAGCGAATCGCCGAGTAGAACAAGTACGGCGAAGCAACGAGGATAGCCGCCAGATACACAAGGTTCAGCAGGTATCCCATGCCAGCGAATCCCTTTCGCACAATGTCGTCTTTCGCTCCGCGAAAGCTCGTCCTTTCGCGGAGCGAAAGGCGACTATTCTCTACGCCACGTCTTGCTGCCGGCCTTGCAGCCGCATGCAGCACTGCTTGTACTTCTTTCCGCTGCCGCAGGGGCAGGGGTCGTTACGGCCGACGCGGGGGCCGCGGTTCTTGATGGGCTCGGGCTTCACGTCCGCCTGGCCGGCGTTCATGTTCTCTTCCTGCGTCTGGCCATAATCCTCGGTCGCGCCGGGAGGAGCCGCGTGCGTGGCGCTCGTTTCGACCCAGGTCGAACCGATGAACTCTTCGTTCATCTGCTCCATTTTGAAGACCAGATCGGTCGCTTCGCGGTCGATGGATTGCCACATCTGCTCGAACAGCTTCATCCCTTCCTTCTTGTATTCCACCTTGGGATCGACCTGGGCGTAGCCGACGAGCCCGACGGAGCTGCGGAGCTTTTCCATGACATACAGATGGTCTTTCCAGGTGTTGTCCACGATTTGCAAGAGCAGCGAGCGCTCCATCCGTCGCATCTCGGGACGGTAACGGTCCTCGACGCCTCCGAGCAACTTCGTTTCCAATTCTTCTCGGTTGAACTCTTCCAATTCTTCCAGGCTCAGTTCTAAATGGAGTTCCGACTTGGCCCACTGAGCCAGGGACTCGAGCGTGCCACGGCTCGCTTCGTTCATCCGCAGCGACCGTTTGGGGTCCAGGCCCGCAAAGACATTTTCGACCTTCTTTTCGACCTCGCGAATCGCGCCATCCGCCTTATCAGCCGCCTTGCGGCTGTGCTGGGCGAGAACGGCAAACAATTCGTCGCGGGTCTTGCCCATCAAATTGTTTGGATCAAGTTCCACCTCGAACCGTTGGCGGGCCCACTGAATCAGCCCTTCCCCATCCAGCCGCAGATGCTTGCCACCGCTGGCGGTGAGGTAGCGATACAAACCGGCCATGGCGGGATATTCCGCTTCCTTGGTGTCATAAGCGGCTTCTGCCTTCTCCGTGACAAACTTTTTCAATCCGGCCGCTTCCAGGGGAAGGATCTCTTCCAATTTCAATTCGATGCCGAATTTGTTGACTACCCAGTTGGCGGCGAAACGATGCTGAAAATCATCCTCCAGATAGACCTTTCCTTCGGAGAGATCGACCGCTTGAATCGCCTTGCGGGCCATGTCGAGCAGGTATTCGCCGACGTTGTCCCGGCCAATCTTTTTGAGGTCTCGCTCCGAAACCTTCACGCTCCATTTCGTTTCGGCCAGCTTGGCCATGGCGTCCCAATTCCAGTCGGCCTGGGCATCTTCGTCCCCTTCATCGCCTGGAAGGTTTTCATCCAGGGCATCCTGAACGACCGTTTCGGCATCCCGCTCGGCCCGGTCCTTGGCATAGGCATCGGCCTCGCTGAAGACCATGCCGCGGAAATCTTTCCCTTCCAACTGGCACGAAAGACGGTGGCTGGCGAAGGCGGCAAAGCTGGAAGTGCCAAAATCCTTCTGCATGAACTCGGTGAGGTTTTTGTCAATCTGCTTGCGGACCATCTCCAGGATGACTTCGCGGCAGTTGCGGCCATCGAGAATCTGCTGCCGGAAGCTATAGACCCGCTTTCGCTGCATGTCCATCACTTCATCATATTCGAGCAGGTTTTTGCGGGCCTCGAAGTGGCGCTCTTCCACTTTCTTCTGGGCCGCCTCAATCCGCCGCGTGACCATGCGGCTTTCGATCCGCTCACCTTCCTGCATGCCGAGCTTGTCCAGAATCATCTTCACCCACGGACCGGCAAAGATGCGCATCAGGTCGTCTTCCAGCGACAGGAAGAAGCGGCTGGAACCGGGGTCGCCTTGTCGTCCGCAGCGACCGCGCAGCTGCAAGTCGATGCGGCGAGCTTCATGCCGCTCGGTGCCGATGACATGCAGGCCGCCTAGTTCCTTGACGACCTTGCCCATCTCCTTCATTTTTTCCCGTTCGTCGATTTCACGAACCAGGTTGTCCCACTCGGCGGAAGGAACATCGAGTCGCGTCTCATATTTGTCTTGCAAAATGGCCCAGGCCATCGTCTCGGGATTTCCGCCGAGCACGATGTCCGTACCGCGGCCCGCCATGTTGGTGGCGATGGTCACGGCGTTCAAACGGCCGGCCTGAGCCACGATCTCCGCCTCACGCTTGTGATGCTTGGCATTGAGCACTTCGTGCGGAATGCCCCGTTTATCCAGCAGTGCCGACAGCCGCTCGCTCTTTTCGATGGAGACGGTGCCAACCAGAACCGGGCGTCCCTTCCGTTCGATACGTTTGATCTTGCTCCGCTCGATGACGTCCCGCTGCTTGCTTTCGTGGGCCTGAAACTCGACCGTGTCGTCGGTTTCCTTGAGGATCGTGCCGTGCAGGTCGTCGCCGCTGCTCATGATGAGGACGTCAAACTTATGCGTCAGTTCAATCTCTTCGGCGACGGCGATGAATTTCTCACGCTCGGTCCGATAGATGGCGTCGTGATGCTCGATCCGCTGCATCTTGCGGTTAGTTGGAATAGCGATGACGTCCAGGCCGTAGATCTTGTAGAACTCGCCCGCTTCGGTCATGGCCGTTCCGGTCATGCCGCAGATTTTGTCATAGAGCTTGAAGAAGTTTTGCAGCGTGATCGTGGCGAGCGTTTGCGTCTCCTCCTTGATCTTCACCCCTTCTTTAGCCTCGACCGCCTGGTGCAAGCCGTCGCTCCATTGGCGGCCATCCATGAGGCGGCCGGTGAACTCGTCCACGATGATGATCTTGTCGTCTTTGACGACGTATTTCACATCCCGCTGGTAGAGGTAGTTGGCCTTGAGGGAATTATCGATCAAATGCGGCCAATCCATGTTGCCGGCGGTGTAGAAGCTTTCCACCCCCGCCAGCCGCTCCGCTTCGCGGACACCTTCGTCGGTGAGATTGACGGAGTGGTCCTTCTCATTGACGACAAAATGCTTCTCTTTGGTGAGAGTGCGAGCGATGCGATCAGCATCCGCATATTTGTGAACATTCTCGTGAGCCGGGCCGGAGATAATCAGCGGCGTACGGGCTTCGTCGATCAGAATGTTATCGACTTCGTCGATGATGGCGTAGGTGAGCCTTCCCTGCGCCTGCTGGCGGTGCTTGGGATAGCGGTTGTCGCCACGGGCGGCGGGGCGCATGTGATCGCGCAGGTAATCGAAGCCGAACTCGTTGTTGGTGCCGTAGGTGATATCGCAGGCGTATGCTTCCTGACGTTCATCTGGGTCCATATCGCTTTGAATTGCACCGACCGTGAGGCCGAGCCCGATATGCAACGGACCCATCCATTCCATATCGCGGCGGGCGAGGTAATCGTTGACCGTCACGACGTGCACACCCTTTCCCGCCAGGGCATTCAAATAGGCCGGCAGCGTAGCGACGAGCGTTTTTCCTTCACCGGTCACCATTTCCGCGATATTGCCGGTATGCAATACCATGCCGCCGATAAGCTGCACATCGAAATGGCGCATACCCAAATAGCGGCGGCCCCCTTCACGGGCCACGGCAAAGGCTTCTTCCAGGATGTCGTCCAGGGTTTCGCCCGCTTTCAGGCGTTCCTTGAATTTTTTGGTTTGCTGGCGAAGTTCTTCGTCGGACATCGCCTGGTAGCGGGGTTCAAGTTGGTTGATTTGCTCCACGCGAGCCTGCATGCGGCGGATATAACGGGCGTTCGACGAGCCGAAAACCGCGGTCACTCCACGCTCAAAGCCGCTCATAATGCCGCCAAAGAAGGTTCCGACTCCTTCCCAGGCCTGTTCCAAGAGATCCATTGAAGATACTCACCTAAGTCGAGATGAAATTTGGCTGCCAGAGACGCGGCGAAGCGAGCCCAGCTTGCTTGGCCCGCGCCGCTTCCTGCGGGGGCCCTCAAATAAAGCGTAAGATAATCAGCCGTATAAGTTTATAGCGACTGGCAAAACGGGTCAATTGAGGTTAGCGGGGGCTACAACGCTCCGCGCAGCCAGCCACTTTGAGCCGAATTGGCAGCCCCGGGCGATTTCTTAACTGCAGATACGCAAATTGCGGGCCGTAAGAACTGTTCGGCAGCCCGTCATCAAGATTGTCAAACTTCCAGTGGGCGATCCGAAATTTCACGTTTCCGGAAACGGCAGTTCCTTCGCTGCTGCGGCGCAAGACAAGACTTCGCCATAAGATGCGCCACCGGGACTGCAACTGGCACGGAATCAGTTTGTGTATTAAGCTTTCTTCGTCACGGCAGATATTTCAGCAAACTCCAGCATTCCTTCGAACGGATTTTCAGGCCCGGCGTGCAGTACGACAACATCATTTCTGACCGGGATTTGCTCGATTTTTGTCAAGTAATCGCCGGGTCGAAGGTCATCGCCTTTGATACGGAATTCGTCTCCGAGGACAGCTACCAGCCCGACCTCTGTCTGATTCAGGTCGCCGCT
>CAYUJE010000171.1:9431-13727 GCA_964444865.1 uncultured Pirellulaceae bacterium
CTCGGCAAATCCCTTTCCAAGGACGAAACTCGCACCGACTGGCGCAAGCGGCCCCTCTCCCAGCGGCAGCTCGAATACGCGCTCCTCGATGTGATGGACCTCGAAGCCATCCGCGACGTGCTCTATGCCGAACTGGATCGCCTCGGCCGCCTCCCGTGGCTGGCAGAAGAATTAGAGTCCTGGCAGGAAATGATGGAACTGCAGGAAGCCAGCACCGAAAAATGGCGGCGGGTCGGCGGATTGGCCGGAATGTCTCGCCGCACACTCGGCATCGTTCGCGAACTATGGAAGTGGCGAGACTTCGAAGCCGAGCAGCGGAACTGCCCCCCGCGGCGCATCTTGCGGGACGACCTCATTATCGAACTCGCCAAGCGGCAGACGGCTGATCCCAAACGGATTCGCTCCCTCCGCGGCATGGAACATGGCGGCCTGCAGCGGCACCTCTCCAAGATTGCTTCTATCATCGAGCGAAGCCTGGAACTGCATGACGAAGACCTGCCGCACTCTGAAAAGCGAACGTCCCGTCCTCAACTCAATCTGCTCGGCCAGTTTCTCAGCACGGCCCTCGGCAGCATCTGCCGCAAAGCCAACGTCGCCGCCAGCCTGGTCGGCACGGCTCAAGACGTGCGGGACCTGATCGCCTATCGCCTCGGCCTCGGCGGCTTTGAAGACGGAGAGCTCCCCGCCCTCGCCACCGGCTGGCGGGCGCAAGTCGTTGGTCAAGTCATCGACCATCTCCTCGCTGGCGACGTCTCCATTCGCATCGTCGACCCTCTGGCCGACGAACCGCTGGCGTTTGAACCAAAGTAGTCCGCTCACTCCGTGAGCGGACGGAGGGCTGCTGTCTGCTAGCTCCCGATTCGCCTTGCCGGGAATCCGCGCGACGACTATACCCCGTGGCGAGTTTGATCCCGCGTTTCCAAGTAGCAAGGACGACCTATGAACACGACGAAGATTTTACGAATTCTGCCGGTCTTTTCAGGCATGTTGGCGATATTTGCCGCCGCCGCCGCTTTCCCAACTGCCGCGAGTGCCGAAGAACCAGCACCCAAATGCCGCGCTTGCGCTGTCACGGAAACGGGAGTCCCTCTGCTGAGCAAGATTCCCTATGTCAACCGGCTCTTCAAAAATGTCACCCCTCGGGAAGTGGAGCAGATCGGCGTCGATTTTGATTTTGAAATCCCAACGGCAGGTCCGGCGAAGTGCGCGATCCAAGCCGGCTGTAACGAGTGCGTGAAGAATGCCAGTCGTCCTCAGGTGTTGGTTGTTCGCACCACCTCTCAGGGCAAGGCGGTTAACGCCTGTTGTGCGAACGAAGCTCGCTGCGAGAACGAAGCTTGCTGCGAGGCGGAAGTTGCCCAGGCAATTGCCTGCCTCAAAGGTGGCTGCGAGAAGGAAGCTGGCCAGGGCCTCTCTTGGCAACGCATCGTGGAGCTGACCGCCCACAACGCCGCTTTAGAAACCATGCTCGAAGCTCAGGAAGGGATCCAAGAGGCCAGAGCGGAAATGATGGAGCATTTCGCCGAAGTCATGGTCGAAAAGGCCAAGCTGGAAGCCAAGGTCGAAGCGCTGACCCAGCAGGCTGAACTCACCAAAGAGATGCTGTCGCTGGCCGGCGAAAACGCCCGCCTCAAGGCCCAGCTCGAAATGGGCGAAGCCAAGCTCGCCCTCGTTCACGAAATGGCCAAGCTGGCCATCGAAAACGAGCAGCTCAAACTGGCCCTCAAGTCGCGTCACCCAAACGGAGAACTTTCCAGCGATGTCGAGTATCTCCCACCGGCTCCCTCCCCCAAGCCGAGCCGCACCTCCCCGGCCAAAAAGGCATCGTTCCAGCAAACCGAACCCTATCCGCACCCGATCGGCCCCGAGCCGAGTCGGTAAATGAACATCCCCGCTTGCGCTGGCTGGCTGTCCGGCAAGCGCAAGTAAATTCCAAGAGCTCAAGGATCACCCCTTGGGCTCTCACCCCTCCTTGTTGTGTCACGGTCTCCCCCTGTTGTGTCACGGTCTCCCCCTGTTGTGTCACGGTCTCCCGACCGTGACACTGCCCCGACCGAAGGTCTCCTCTTCGCGTCGTCCCAGAGCCTGGGACGAGAAAGGAAGTCATGCGGATGACAGCACGGCTACTCAGTGTTTCAAGACGCACAGACACCAGCCCGACGCGCAAGCGAGGGTAATAGACTTGGCTACAGAAAAACGGCCATTTACGCCGTGCCACGCGGATTTCCCTCGCTTGCGCGTCGGGCTAGTGTCGGAATCTGCTAGGCAGAGTGAAAAACTGATTAGCCATGCGGATGACAGCCTCTTGATTGACGTCCGCCGATTTCGCCTTTAGCGTGGAATGGAGTGGCGGTATTCACCGAGCAGGCGGAAGGAGGAATTGCATGTCCCGCAGAAATTACCTTTTGGCGACCGTGGCGATCCTCTCTCTGGGCCTGGCCTCAATCGCCCAGGACAAGTCCCCACTCAAGATCACCGAAATCACGTTAGTCCGTTCGGGAGGGAAATCGGGAAGCCCGCAGGACTCCTTGACGCTGCGAAGCGACGGGACGGCTGCGTACATCGGGGAGAAAAACGTCGTTCGCATCGGTCAGTATCAGGGAAAGATTCCCGACTGGTATTTCCACGATTCGTTCGAAGTGCTGGCGGAAATGTACGCCGCCATTCACGGCACCGGCGTCTCCACCGGCAAGCCGACCGAAAGTGTCACCGTGGTTAAGCTGCGGGTGGTCGTGGACGGCAAGCCAAAAGAGATCACCGACCTCTGCCCCGGCATCGACGAGCGTCTCTGGGCCCTCGAAATGTCCGCCCGCGGCGTAGCCGCCGACATCGCCTGGGAAAAGCGCAAGTAGGCCAAGAAAAGTAGGCCGCGAGTCCCCTCGCGAGCCATCAGAGTTCGTGAGGCATTGCCCATCACCATTCCAGGTCCAAAGAGGTCGCACAAAAGCGCCTTGGCGACCCGCCCTCGCCGCTCCACGTTTTTCCGGTCAACCCATCCACTCGCGGGGCTCGCCAGGGGATTGGCGGAATACTTTAAAGTAGTCGCTCAAGAAATCTTCACAAAAATGGCCCGAGTCTCTTGACGGTGCCAACCGCGTTACGTATCATTTGAACAGTACTAGTACAGGTGTTCATTTTTCTGCGGTTTTTCACGTTTTTTCAGGAGAACAGCCATGCTCACAGAAGTTGCGGCCTGTCGCGGTCAGATGGAAGGTCAGATGGAAATGGACGGTGCAGCGCGGGAAGGTTCCAGCGCCGGGACACAATCGAGGGAGGGCCTCATTCGGGTGGGAGGTTGCCCCCCCGGTGATGAATTAGAGCAGCGCCAATTCATCACAGACCCCCGTTTTCACTCCGTGGGGGGTGATGAATTGGGGGGGGCCCAATTCATCAGTGGAAAGTTGACAGCGGAAAGTGGACAGCGGGCATTGGAAAGCGGAGAGAGGAAAGTTGAAATCGGGATCGTCGAGGTCCTTTCGCCGGGCGGACGGCAGATGGCGACTTCGCTCGCCGACGAAGTTTTGCCGGAGCTTCCCCAAATCGCGCCGCTGATTCGGCGGCGCGGACCGCGGGTCCTTACGCCGGAGGTGGTCGAGAATTTCTGCCGCTTCCTTTCGGTCGGGCTCTCCCGCCGGCAGGCGGCGGCCCGGCTCGACATCGATCCAACCACCGTCAGCAAAGCGGCCAAGGAGGACCCGGAGCTGGCCGCCCTCCTCCAGCGGGCCGAAGATGTCGCCGCCGGCGATCCCCTCCTCTGCCTCATCGCCGCCAGCCGCAAAAGTTGGCGTGCGGCCCTCAGCCTGATTAAGCACCGCAAGAGCTCCTACGAGCCGCGGGTCATCGTCGACAAGGAAGCGGATCTCCGCGAGCGGCTGGAAGACAAACGCCTGGAACTCGAATATCGCTTCCAGACCGAGGCCCTCGAAGACCAGTTCCGCGACAAGGAAGCCGCCCGCCAGGAAGCCAAAAAAGAGGCCGCCGAAGCCGCCTGGCAAGAACGCGAGCGGCTGATGATCGCCAAGGAGCGCGCGGAGCGAGCCGAGCGGAAGAAGCGTCGCCTCGAGCGCGAAGCAGCCCGGCAGGGGGACGGGAGCAGCGACCAATGACGGCAACTAGACAACCATGCTGTGGCCGGTCTCAACGATGTTGTGGCCGGTCTCCTGACCGTGCCACTCCCTCGACCGAAGGTCTCCTGTTCGCCCCGGCCCACGTGTCGATCCAAGAGGAGACCTTCGGTCGGCCGTTTCGGCGGGGTCGGGAGACCCGCGCCGAACAGCGCTGTTGTGGCCGGTCTCC
>CAYUJE010000172.1:0-13666 GCA_964444865.1 uncultured Pirellulaceae bacterium
CAAAGCGGCGGCTGGATGACGGAGCTTATGCAGCGATGGACGGAGAGAATCGAGCGAGTTCAATTAGGGACCAGCGGCATCCTGCTCCGACTGCCGTTTGCCGCCCTGCATCCCGAATTCAATCGCGAAGTAGACGGCTGGGGGTTGGTTCACGTCAGTTTGGCGGTGCCGGGCAGCGGAGTTTTCGAACAGTCGCTGGACGGAGTCAGACTGCGAAACTGGTCCCCTGTTCGGGAGAGCATGTATCTGCAAAACGGCCAAAGATTCTTCAGCACCGAACGAACAGGACGGCACTGAATGGGTGGAGAATAGCTACGCCCCAGGCTTTTTCATGGAGAGGCTGTAGAGCAACAGCACACTGCCGACGGATACGAGCATGCTCCCAATCCAGCGGGGAGGAGTCACCGGTTTTTTCACAATGGGGGCAGAAGCTGCCAGGGAGGTCCCCGGGTCGTTGCTGGCAACCAGTTCGGCATCTTTCATCCGCTGAGCCAAAAACTGCGTGGTACGCTCATTGAGCACGAAGGTTTCCACATAGCGGAGTTGCAGCCCCAAAAGTAGGACCACGATCCCCGCGAGAAACCACTGGTTACGATTGAATTCCATAGATATTCTCCGCACAGCATAGGCAGCTAGCACTGCTCTTCGTCCTAGTATCGAAAGGATCTTGGCCCTAGCTAAAAGTCCTTTCAGTAAGTGCTGTTTGTGCCTAAAGATGCGCATAGTACGACAGCGGAGTTTTCTCTTTGAGTGCCAAGAGAATCATTCAACCACGCACACAATCTTCGATTCTCTCCCAATTGACGTTGACCTTCCAGCCAGCCCTCCCTAACATCTGCTCCCAATCCCTTCGACTAAGTGGCGCAAATAAGCTTTGCGGCCTCATCGAGGAGGTCGCGTGGGAATCTGCAGGGATTTTGCGGATTCTGATGACGGCCCCAAGTATTCGGTGTCGATATAGTCCGAAGGAACTAACCGGTCCGTGGAAAGGATGCCGCGAATATGGTCATTGCTCCCTGGCGTCGTGCGTTGCTTTGTTGCCTGGTGGTTTCCCCTGTGGTCCTGCTCGGATCCGGGTGCAAAACCGCTGGCGGGTGGCGGGCTCCGTGGTCTGCTTGGAGTGGCGCGAGCAGTCCCAATGCCACAGCGCTCAATATCAGCAAACCTAGTACGCAGGCACCCGCTCCCAATAACCCTCCCGGCCAACCGAGTCGGAGCATCGCTGCCAATGGTGGAAGTCCCTCCGGAGTTGCGATGGCCGGAGCAACATCGCCAGCAAGCCCTGTGGCCGCCTATCCCGCCACACCCCAGGCCGATGCCTATCCTGCGCAGCCCGCGGGCAACCTTCAGCAGGGCGAGGCCGCTGGAGGGCAAGTAGCCCCTGCCGGCGGAATGCAAGTTGGCCCCTACGGAATGCAGTCCAATCCGGCCGCTGGCAGCTATGGTGTCGCCCCAGGAGGAAATGCTCCGCCGGCCGCTGCGGGCCCTTATGGTGGCCGCGAAGACGTTCGCACCGCCGACCGTGGAGCCGCTAGTGCCTATGGTGGTGGCGAAGAAGCCACAACAGCGACGGAACCCAGCGTCTATGGATCGGGTGAAGAAGCTTCGCCTGTCGGCGGCAATGAAGGCTATTCGCCATCTCCTTACTCAAATGACGCACCTTCGGCGGGATCAAATTCCCCTCGTTCCTATGGTCCACCGAATACCGTCGCCCCGCCGGCCGCGCGTCCTTCCACCTCGCCACCCAGTTCTAGCGGTGCCAGCCGAAGTTCGCTTCCTCCCGCCTTATCGACCACGGGCGGATATCGCCCCGGTAGCACGGGTGGTTACGGTGCCAGCAACGCCGGATATGATCAGCCGCAAAACGCCTCGTCCGCGGATGGCACCCAAACTGGCGGAACCGTCTACCGTTAATCACCACGGGGTCATGCCGCCGTTGACGCAAAGCGTTTGACCCGTCACAAAACTGGCCTCTGCACTCGCCAAGAAGAGCACGGCATCTGCCACATCCTGGGGCACGCCCCATCGTTTCATCGGAATGAGTGCTTGGTAGGCATCCTTTGCCTCCTGGGGATCACTCTCGTGCCGCTCTACGGGAATCCACCCCGGCGCAACCATATTTACCGTGATCCCAAAGGGGGCCAACTCCTGGGACATGCTCCGCGACCAGCCGATCTGCCCCCCTTTCGCGGCAACATAGGCGCTGAAGGGTGAAACGCTGCGGTGATAGACTTCGCTGGTGATGTTGATGATGCGCCCCCAGTGCTGCTGCTTCATGTGCGGTAGCCCGCGTTTCGCCAGCAGGAAGGGGCTTTTGATAAAGAAATCAAGCATCCGCTGATAGAATGCCCAGTCGTACTCCTCAATCGGTTTGAGCGGCTGCTCGCAGGTCGCATTGGGAACGAGGATATCCGGCTTGCCTAGCTTGCTTTCCGTTTCGCGAAAGAGGAAATCGACTCCCTCCTCGGTCGTCACATCGCAGCGAATGAGTGCCGTCTGAATACCGGCTTCCTGATATTCCTCCAATGCCTTCAGGGCCCGGGCCTCATTGTTGGCAAAGTTTACCGGCACCTTCGCCCCCGCCTTTCCCAAAGCCAGGCCCATCGCTTTGCCAAGGCCTGTGCTGTTTCCAGTGATGAGTGCGACGCGGCCAGAGAGAGAGAAGGGCATCGTAATTTCCTGCAAGTTGTAAAAATGGTTCTTGGTGAAGTATGAGCTTGCGAATTTATCATGGGATTCACCTGGGAGGTACTCGCCCACTTGAGCGGCTATAATGTGACCATGCCCAACGAACTCACTCATTTCGACGACTCAGGTGCCAGCCGCATGGTGGATGTCGGCGAGAAAGCCATCACCGCGAGGTTCGCGCGGGCCAGTGGCACAGTCCGCATGCTGCCGGAGACGCTGCGGAGAATCCAGGAGCGCGGGTTTGCCAAAGGAGACGTCCTGGAGGTCGCTCGCCTCGCCGGAATCATGGCGGCGAAGAAGACCGGGGAGTTGATTCCGCTGTGCCACCCGCTCCCCCTGGATGCCGTCACCGTCGCGTTTGTCTTTCCCGATGACAATACTGTCAGCATCGAGGCCGAAGTCCGCGTGACCGCCAAAACGGGGGTCGAAATGGAAGCCCTTACAGCCGTAAGTGTCGCCGCTCTCACCATTTACGACATGTGCAAGGCTATTGACCGTGGGATGATAATCTCCGATATTCGGCTGGAAGAAAAAACCGGCGGCCGGAGCGGCCATTTTATGCGTGAAGAATAGGGGGCTGTTGCGGTTACAGATAAGGCCGCAACGAAGCGGAAATTCGAATTCTCAAATCTCAAACAAATGAGAGGTGGCGAAATCAGAATTTCGAAACGAAGATCGGCAAGCGAAGGATGCTCCCCTTTCCAGATTTCTGTTTCCAGATTCATATTTGTTTGAGATTTGAAATTTCTTCATTGTTTTGTCCTGCCGAATCATCATGCCCACAACCACGGCTCTGGAAGGTGCTCCCGCCCCCCTTTCCCTGTCGGCTCTTTACGCGCCGGTTGCCAAGGAAATGGAAGAGGTCGAGCGAATCCTCAAGGACGAGCTCCGCAATCCCCATCCGTTCGTCGATGAACTGGTCCGATACGGATGTTTGCTCGGAGGAAAACGATTACGGCCGGCGTTGCTCCTCTTAATCGCCAAGGCCATCGGCCAGGTTCGCCGAGACCATGTAATTCTCGGGGCCGTCGTCGAGATGATTCACACGGCCACTCTTGTCCATGACGACGTGCTCGACGAAGCGGATATGAGGCGGCACTTGGCCACCGTGAACGCCCGCTGGGATAACGAAGCCAGTGTGCTCCTCGGCGATTACCTTTTCACCCACGCCTTCTATCTTGCCAGCACGCTCGACACTGTCGTCGGTTGTCGGCTCATTGGTCGGGCGACGAACATCGTTTGTGAAGGAGAACTGCGGCAAAAGGGAAGCCGTGGCAACTTCGATCTGACCGAGGGGGAATACCTCAGCATTGTCGAAGGGAAAACCGCCGAACTCACGGCCGTCAGTTGCCGGCTGGGGGCCCTGTTCGCCGGGGCAAGCGATAAACTTGCCGGCGAAATGGACGGCTTCGGGCGCGACCTCGGCATCGCGTTTCAAATTGCCGATGACCTACTGGACGTGCTGGGCGAGGAGCGGACAACCGGCAAATCGCTGGGGACCGATCTCGAGAAGCAAAAACCAACGCTCCCAATCATTCGCGCCCTGGAACTCGCCACGCCGGCCGACAGGGAAGAGATGCTGGAACTGCTGACGGGGGATGACCGCCGCCCGCAACTCGTCGCTCCCTACCTCGACCGCTACGACGCCCTCGATTACGCCCGCGACCGCGCCTCATCTTTCGCCGAAAGTGCTCGCCGCCGCCTCGACCAACTCCCCCCAAGCCCAGCCCGCGAAATCCTGACCCTGATGACCGAATTCGTCGTCAGCCGGGCGTGCTGAATCTGGCGTGAGATTACCGAATACGGTCGAGGTCCACGACTCTGCTGGCGAGGACGTGGGGCTCGTTCAAGTCGGGAATCAGCCCCCGTTTTCCAATGACGCCGACGCGTTTGTTGAGATGACTGCTGACGCTGAGCCCCGGCGTGGGGGAGACGAAGCAGATGCGCCGGCCGTCGGCATCCACCAGGGCATAGGGAGCGACTGGCTTGTCGGAGGATCTTACCGTGGTGAGCCAACCTTCGCCGTCGTAGGCCCGATAATCCCGGCTGGCGACGGGTGAGGTAGGTGTGACTTCCAGAAGGGTGCGGACGTCGAAAACATCCTCAAACCGTTTGATTTTGTCGAGCATGAACCGGGCCTGGCCTCGGTCTCCGGGCGTAGCGGCTGATTCCACAATCCGTTCGATGCGACTCTTGAGGGGAGCGAAATTCCATGTGCTTTTGTCCCGGGCAAGCATCAGCGAAAGCTGCAGATCGAGCTCATCCAGTTCTCGCGTGACGTCCCGGTCGGAGGCTGTCGCCAATCTCGTGTCCGAGGAGTTCAGCTTGGGGGGAGCCGTTGCCGTGCGGTAAGGACTTGCCGGAGCAGTCCCTGATGTTGATGGCTGCCGCCGACGGGGTACAAAACCATCTGGCGAGAGTGAACGAGTGGGAGTTTCCTTCACAGGTTCTTCGTGGGCAACTTGCCTGGCCGGGTGGCGAGACGGGCCTGTTTCTTCCGCAAGAGTTTCCTCGCGAGACACACGAGGGGCAATTTCCGGTTTCTCTTCCCGCAGGTCCGAGAGCGTGATATTGCTGCGCGGCACCCGCGGCCGAATTTCTGCCGGATCTTCGTCCGCGTCATGCGACGCGGCCACGTTTCGACCCCGTTTCACGGGCAGAAGATCTTCGGTCGCCGCCAGTTCGCCCGTCTTGGCCTTGCGAACCTGACGGCTATGGACCCAGCGGAATTCGCCGGCCGGCGGGGCAATCTTCAGCCACAACTGTGGGCTGCCGTCAGCATCTTCGACCTGTTTCTTGCCAAGAACTTCGACCCGTTCGCCGCGTGTCAGTGTTATGTGTGATTTGTGCTGCTTGATGCGTTCCGCCCGTGAGCCTAGCCAGGATTGGGCCTGCTCCGCTGTGATCTCCGCAATTCCGGGCTCGTCCGTCATTTCCAGGTCGGCTTGGGGAATCCAGCTAAAACTGCCTTCTGGCGGTCGAATTGCCAGCCAGTCTCCGACGTCTCGCCGATAGACTTCAATCTTGGCACCCGGCTCCAACTGTTGGGTAACATAGAACCGCTGACCGGGTCCCGCGCGGACTTCCGCCCCCTGATCCAGCACGACGACCGTGTAGGGGACTTCCTCCGCCGCCCACGAGGGGGCCGCCAGGAGCATAGCCCCCATCGCCAACAGGCATGTAAAGTTACAACGCATCGCCGGTCCCCTCGCTGACAAGTGGGGTTAAGGCCAAAGAAATTCGGGCGGCGATTTGTAGCCGGTTCCGCTCACTGGCTCAAGAGCGATAGCGAGAAACTGCAAGTGCTAGCGGCGGCGTTGCCTGGGAGTGCAAACTTCAGAAAACGAAAAAGGCCCGTTGCCCAGACGGGACAACGGACCTGGTTGAAATGGAAAGGCTGTGAAAAAGGAATCCTAGTCACCCTGCGGTGGACGCGTGAGAGGAGCGCCTGGCCGGCCGCCGGCGCCGCGGCCGCCGGCTGCACCAGCGCCGCCGCGTCCACCACCACGGCTGAATTGGATGGTTTCACCCGTCAAGCTTTTCAGCTTCGCCTGCTGATCGGCGGTGAGGACACTGAGAATCTTCTGACGCGATGCTTCGCGGAGCTTAGTCATGCCGGCCTGCATTTCGGCATCGGCCTCTTCCTGGGCCTTCTTCAGGGCTTCCTTCTGGGCATCGGTGATGCCAAGTTCCTTGGCAAGTTCCTCACTGGCGAGCGCGTCGGAAGTGTTTCCCCGATTGAGGCGGGACTGAACACTGATCTGCTTGAGGCGTTCGATTTGCTTAGGAAGCAGGATTTCCTTCTCGGCAGCGGCGCTGGCCTCGGTGGCCTTTTTCTGGAGTTCCTGGAACTTTGCGGTCCGCTCTTCGGCAGACAGGTCACGCAATCCCTGGAAGGCGGTCCGCATTTCCTCCCGGGTTTTCGCCTGATACTCTTCCAGTTTCTTGATCTGGTCGTCGGTAATTCCCAAATCCTTTTTTACGTTTTCGTCCGAAAGGAGCGCAAGTCCGCCACGGCCGCCCCCTGTAAAGCCACCTCGTCCCCCTGGCTGTCCACCACGGCCACGGCCGCCAGGTTGAGGTTGAGCCATTACGATGCTTGCGGTGCAGAGCACCAGCCCGACCACCGTCATTATTCGAATCCAGCTTTTCATTGAAACTCCTTCGTGTTGGAAAAAGTGCACTCTGGGCAGCGATTCTCCCCACAATTCACCGGCCATCCGGGGGGGGGTGCCAGTCGCGAGCCCTGCTGCGAGACCTGCGCAGATGATTCCCCAGCGGTTAAACCAATTTCTCGCCGATTTGTTCCGCAAGATCCCCCTATTTTGTCCATTTCTGGCTAGCCCAGGATGCCGACGGCCAGCTATTCAAGCACAAGACTGAGGCAAGTGACGCCCCCTTCGGCTTTGGAAAACTCGGAAATATCCACAGGTTTTGTCGCAAAGCCAAGCTGTTCAAGGAGTTCCGCGGTTAGGGAGTGGGCGGAAGGGAGCAGAATGTGCGGACCGACTGAACAGACATTGCCGGCAAAGGGTTCCTCTTTGGGAATTGGAATCAGGGCCAACTCCTCGAGTGAATCGACATCCACCCAATCGGGATTGATGAGCAACCTGCCATCTGGGAGGGGCGTACAGGCGGTTTTGAGATGGAGGCTTCCCCGCACCGGAACCGCCGTTACTTGGTAGCCCAGCCGAACAACGATACTCCGCAGCGCGGCAATTCCTAAGTTATTCGTGCGTTTTGATTGACCGACGAAGAGGCGGCGGCCGACTCGCAAAACGTCTCCTCCTTCTAGAGTTGCCGGACGCGGAATGCGCTCGACGGGGCGGTATTCCCGCAGCACAGGCTCTAGCCCTGTTGGCTCGGATTCGCGCGCGGAGGTTCCCATCGAGCAGAGGATGGCAACTTCATCCAAAACGACAGCCGTGTCCTCCAGAAACGCACCATCAGGCATTGCCATATTGACATCCAGCACTCGAACCTCTGCGCCGCATTCCGTCAGCGCCTGGCAGTAAGCCCGGTGCTGTTGCCTCGCCAGAGCGGCGTCAATCGACACCACGGGCACAAAGGTCCGCACGCAGGTCTGCATATTGGGAGAAGGCTGGTGCGTGAGGGCAATCATGGGACGGCGGCAGAAGAGGTTGGCGTTGCCGGGGCAATGCGCTTCTTCAACTCCTGGGAAGTGTCTGGTGATGCGACAAAGGCTTGTTTGGGATAAGTACGGTGGGAGAGCATCTCCTTGTAAATGGCTCCCTCGCTGTAGTTACTGGCCCCCAGGCCGGCAAGATATTGCAGTCGCAGATTGCGGTCGCGATTGATTTCCGCATCCGCCAGCCAGGGCTTCAGGTCGCTCGCACTGCCGGCAAAGGTCGCCAGCAAATCCATTGCGGAACCCAGCCCAACCTCCTGCAAGGACTCCACCACGCGTTTGTGATCTTCCTGTTGCAACCGCTTGATGAGTTCATCGACGTTGATGTGCAGTGGCTCGACTTGCCCCAGCAGGACCGTGTCGTATCCGTATCCTCCCTGGTCGTTTCCCCAGACCGAACCCTCGGGGAAAACCTCATAAAAAGTGGCGACTTCGCTCTTTACGGCGGCGGCGCTGCTTTCGTAGAGGGGAACCCACTGGGTAATTACCCCGCCCGGATTGAGCCGCCGTTTACAAAGCTCAAAATACTCTTTGGTATAAAGAACAGCCGCTCCCTTGACCCAGGGATGAATGGGGTCGGACGTGATGATGTCGAATTTCTCACGAGTCGTCAGGATGTAGTGGCGGGCGTCGTCGTAGACCACTTCTACTCGCTTGTCCTTGACCACCCCGTGGTTTTCAGCTTCAAAATACTTGGCGACGACCTGGGGAATCAGCGGCTCCAGTTCGCAGATGACGATTCGCTCGATATCGGGATGGACCACAAAAGAACCTGCCGTAACTCCCGCCCCGCAGCCGACGATGAGGACCGACTTGGGTTTGGGATGCACGAGCGCGGGGATGTGACCAAGCATCCGCTGTAGCCGCATGTCGTGCGGAAGGCTGGAGGCTTCCACCTTGCCGCTGACATGAAAGGTGCGAATCAACTCCCCGGCGGGCCCGATTTGTGCGGCCACGGCGACGGACGAATTCATTCCTTCGCCGCGATAGACGATCAGGTCCTCGCCGCTCACTTTGGGAAGGTAGCGGCCGTGGGCAATCAGTTCCCCGGAAGTTATGGGCAGGGTCCAAATCAGCCAACCTGCCACGGCCAGCGCAATATTTAGAGCGGCAAAACCGCCGAGTACGCGCGCGGGAGAGGGAGTGGGTGAACTCGCGGTGGACCACAGCAGAGGAGCCAAGGCAATGAGCGACGAGATGGTGACGAGCAGAATCAAGAGCTGTTGGGAACGCTGGGTGCCAATCCAGCCGATCAGGAAAATGCTGAAGGCCAGTGCTCCGATGATCGCGCCGACCGTGTTAGCCGCATAGACTCCGCCGACGAGGCGTCCTGGATCAGTTCCTTGTCTGGCCACTGCGGCCAGAGCAAGCGGAAAACTTGCTCCCCACAAACAGGCTGCCGGCAGAATCACCCATAGACAGCGGAGAATATCGAGTTGAAATTGGTGCCACGGATTTTTGAGCAAAGAGGGGTCGATCGGCCAATACGGGAGCGATTGCGTCAGTTGATAAGCGGCCCACCAGATGGTCGACGCCAGTAACAATTGGCAGACTCCGAGCGCCAGTCGCGGATTGCGTCCTCGGGCCAGCCAAGCTCCCGCGCTGCTCCCCAGTCCTAACCCGACCAGGAAAATTCCCAGGATGATCGAGAACGTGTAAACAGTCCCCCCCAGCAGCAGCGACAGCAGGCGGGTCCAAATGACTTCCGCTCCAAGCGCACTCATCCCGGAAAGACCAATAGCTACATACACACCCCAGCATCGGCCAATTCCAACAGTTGAGGGTGGCAGCGGACTTACGTCGGGAACCGCATACGGCGTCTGTTTGGCGATAACTAGCCCGAGGATAGCCACCGCAGCATTCATGGCGACTGCCACATACGTTGCCGTGGCCATATCAAAAACGCAAAGTAGATAAAAGCCCGCCAGCAGGCAGCCGCAAACCGCCCCCGCGATGTTGCCACAGTAAAAGAAGCCGAGCCAGGAAACTCCCTGCGGCGTTGTTTCCACCCAGCGAGCCACGGCCGGCAGTGTGGCCCCCATCAGCAGCGTGGGAGGAAGCAGGCAAACCGTTGCCACCACGCACCGCAGCACAATTCCCAGCCAGCCATGCGTAGCGCTGGCGGCATAAATGGTGTCAAGGAGCGGCAGCCCAAAAATAACCGCCAGGCCGCAAATGCCGATGCCAAGTTCCAAATAGGCATACACCCGGAGCGGATGATGCTTTCTGCCGATGAACCACGAGAGGCCGAGGCTCCCCAAACACATCCCTCCCATGAACGTGCCTAGCAACACGCCGAGCGAAATGGCTGAGGAACCAATCACCAATTGCAACAATTGAAACCAGACAATTTCATAGATCAGCGCCGCGCACCCGCTGCCAATGAAGAGCAGCACGAGAAGCGGCAGGGTGATTTGAGGAGTGTCCGAGCGTGTTGCTGGCGGGGGCTGTGTCATGGCGATGTTGGTGGCAAACTGGTGTGGAAAAACCAAAGCCACGAATCTGCCCCCGCAGTTTCGCAACTCGCCTGATTGTAGGTTCCGAGGCGGCCAGCGTCTGTAGCCGCCCGTTTCTAAACGCAGATCATCGCAGCTCTAGATTCTTGTCAATCGGCGGAGGACTCTTCATCAGCAATGCATCCACGTCATTCGCCACGATCACGCCGTAATTGATCGCTCCCAGCCAGCCGGACATGATGATCCCCACGCTGCCGGCGTGGTACAGGCCCTTCACCTGCTCCGGCAGTGCCCGGCTGACGGCGAGTCCTTCAAATTTGGTGCCGAAACTGGCTCCTTCGACGTGGGCAGTGTAGTGCTGGAAGGTCTTGGGCGTGGCCGCTTCCACATGGTCCAGCCGTTCGCGGATGTTCGGGACGTAACGGTTCAGGTGGTCGAGCGTTTTGTCGATGAGGTCCTGCTTACTGGCCTGATAGTCCTCGTTGGAAAGACTGGCCCAGTCCGCGTAATTGGCGTTGGTGCTACTGACGATGAGGCACCGCGGCCGACCTTGCGGGCGGGTGCGGGGATAGTAGAACGAGTAAGTGCGGCTGGTGATGTCGCGGCTGAGGAGGAGGTCGGTGCGGAAGAGGGGGGCGGTGGAGGTGAAGAACAAATCCCCCATGCTTTCGTCCACCCGCTCGTCCGGCTTGAGGGCGATGTAAACCTGCGTGCTGGAGTTGTTGAGCCGGACTTCGCGGGCATCCTGGACGAACTTTTTGTCAAAATGCTCCTCCCCCGTCATGCGGAAGATCGTGGCCCGCAGGTTGGAATTGGAAACGACCGCCCGAGTCTTGATGGTCCGGCCGTTCGTGGTGACCGCAGTGACGCGGTCGTTTTCGACGTGGATTTTCTCGGCATCGCATTTGATCCGCACGTCCACGCCGCTCTTGAGCAGGTCGTCGTGCATCAGGCCGATCAGTCGGTCGGTTCCACCTTCAAACGTCCAAACCCCTTTCGACATGAAGTTGGAAAAGACAATGCCGTAGGTGATTGCCGGGTCTTCCAGTGTGCTACCGTTGGCGTAAGTAATCGGCTCCATCAGCAGGCGGATGATGTCCTCGCGACCGGGGAAGAATTTCTCAAATAGCTCGCCCGTGGTCAGCTTCTGGTCGTCATAAAAATTCATGCCGCGGGCAGTGTCGAAGAAGGCGGCGACCGTTTCTGGAGTGACGCCGAACTTCGTCGTCAGCAGCCGAGTAAAGTCCTCGCGGTCATAGGACGTGGTCAGCGAGAACATCGGATTGTCAAACCGGATATGCTTCAGCGGGACGATGGAATCGGCGATTTCCTGCGTCCAGTACCGCCGGCAGCTCTTGATCATCCCGTGCGGGAAGCCGTGCAGACTGATGTCAAAAATATGGCCGCCGGGGCGCTTAAACCAGGTCGCCATCCCCCCCAGCTTGTAATGCTGCTCCAGCAACAGCACATGGTAGCCGGCCCGCCCCAGAATATTTGCCGCCGTCATCCCAGCCAGCCCGCTGCCGATGACGACTACGTCGTAACTATCGCGTGCACCTGCTAAAAAGTCCTTTGGCATGCCACCATAATATCCCGCACACTCCGTGTGCGGGATGGCGGGGGCAAAAAGCAAGCCACCGATTGGCGTAAAACATGCTTGGGGCGGATGCATCAGCTCACGAGGCGCTGCGTCGCAGCGTCTGCCTCGATGAACCAGTCCCGAAACTCAAGCGGCGTCTTTTTGTTGGGACTCCACTGCATTTTCCGACGAATTGGTCGATCTCTCAAGCGACGCCAATGTGCGAAATAGGATGAGCAACGCTGCGGTGGTCATCAGCGCACCTGGAAAGGTCATAATCACGCCGTAGGGTGTTCCGTCTCGGTTTGGGAAGAGAGAACCCATCGCGAGCATGATTGGTCCGAAGCTCGCGCACGCAGGAAATATCGCTTTCGCCAGCATTGACATCGAAGAATCTCCAAAGGATTGCCTGATATTGTGGTCTCGGATATTCGTCGGGGCTGGTGCCGCGCGAAAAAAGGATGCGGTCCCGGTCGGAGTGCAGCGTCTGGTTCGACGTCGGCCTACCGGGATGTCCTTTTGAACCGCACCCATTCTCCCGAGATACTGTAGTCTCCGAGCCACGTCCCTGCGTGCACCTTATCTTTGCAATCGATCGTCAGCGTGTCATTCTTGAGCGTGTACTCGAATCGGACCTGCCGTTTCACACCGCGGTCCGCCACGACGAGAGCCAGGACACCTTTCTTCGCCCCGTCCGGAATGATCAGGTCGTACGCGCTCGGTCCCGGATTCCAGTAGACGGTTGGCGGAGTTCCACCCACGCCGAGGCTCCAAGCTTGACCGTTGGCGAAGAAGGTGAGCTCAGGACTCACCCAATTCACCCCATCTTTGGCCAACACTGCCGGACTGTACTTGCCATGGACGAGGGAACGCTCCCACTTCCCGGCAAGAGTCTGGAAAGGTGCGGGATCTTCTCCAGCCTGAAGCATTGCGGCGGGACCGAGGAGCGTGAGGACCACAACGAATAGTGCACGGTTCATACGGCTGTCCTCATGCGAATTCGGAAACCGGTCTCTCCAATTAGGACGAACAGTTGCCACACGGAATTTTATCATGTTCGCTCGCCGAACGACAACCATCACCGAATCGCGGCCAGCGAGGCTTCGATCAGTACTTGCCCGAATCGCGACTTCGGTGCATGGGTTCGTTCTGCGAGTATTCCGTTAATCGTGTAGGCTCCGCAGCGTGTTTCGTGCGTGAAGATCACTGTAGAATTTCAGAATCGCTGAGGCAATGACTTCCAGCGGATCTTGGAATTCGGCATCACGATAAGCGATATTGTTGCCAATTTGCGAAGTCAGGTTATCGCTACGAAGATTTGGATAGGCAATCGTCGCGTCAATCACCAAAGTTCGCATCATGGGCAACCCGGCAACCTCAACGCTGCGAAACAACTCCCACGGAATCCACCCAATCTGCTTCTTGAATCCTTGTAGCGACAGAATAAGCCAGACGACGCGAACCAAGCCGGGAATTAGAGGCACATCGTCCAGACTTGACGCGCCAATAACGTTCACCTCAAGTCCTTCTTCGCAAATCCTCAGCAATGGTTTTCGCCGCGCGTAAACGTTAAACCAACCAAGTAACGCGACTAGGCACATCGGAACTGCCATCATGGACAATGCGATGCCAGCTTCCGTTCCCGGTTTTCCATCGGCTCGTTTTACTATGTCGAAGAGGAAAAGAGGGCCCAGTGCGGCGGCGAATAGGGCGAGCATTGTGGACACGATTGCCGCCACGTAGTGATACCACGATTTGGCGTAGAACACAGACTTGAACGAGGATTTGCTCACA
>CAYUJE010000173.1:0-13552 GCA_964444865.1 uncultured Pirellulaceae bacterium
GACTGGATGGCCTATCGGTAAAAATCGCTAGGGGAGCGATACCAAATGACCTGGCGAGACTTCTTTTCGAAAGATTGAGACTCACTTTTCGAATCGATTTCGCAATTGACCGGCGTCCCAGAAACTCGCCACATCCCATTGCTATAACACCAGTTGCACAAAATGGGTGAGGCGTAAATTGCCTATCCCGAGCACATTGATCCCAGAAAACGATGACCATTGACAACAGAGACGTGTTGCAATGTCGTTAGGTACCAAGAGACGTCGGCATTACTTCTACGACAGCACTTCCGGGATGACTTCGCCATCAACGAGGGGCAGGGGACGGCCGCCGCGGTCGTGGATGGTGGTGTGGTGGTTGATCCCGAGCAGGTGGTACATGGTGGCGAGGAGGTCCTTGGGGCTGACCGGGCGGTCGGCCACGTCGCCACCTTGCTTGTCGGTCGCGCCGACGACGCTTCCCCGTTTGACTCCCGCCCCGGCGATGAGGGAAGTGTAAGCCCGCGACCAGTGATCGCGTCCCCCACCTTGAGCCGCGTTGATTTTAGGGGTGCGGCCATGTTCGCTGGTGCAAACGACCAGCACGTCGTCGAGCAGGCCGCGGCGGTCGAGGTCGCTGATCAGGCCGTACCAACCCATGTCGAGGCCGGGGGCCAGTTCTTCCTTCATTCGCTGGTAGTGGTTCCAGTGCGTATCCCACCCCATTCCCGCCAGGCCGAATTCGTCCCAAAAAACGCTGACCACTTTGCTCCCCGCTTCCACCAGTCGGCGGGCGGCGAGGCAGGACTGGCCGAAGAGCGAGGAGCCGTACAGCCGGCGGGTTTCATCGGGCTCTTTGCGGAGATCAAGGGCTTCCGCCAACTTTGGAGACTCCAGCAGCGAGAGAGCCGACTGCTGATGCTTGGAAAGCGATTGCCCACTGCTGGTGGCGGCAAGGCCCGGAATGGCATCGTTGAGTTGGCTCAGCAGCGACCTGCGATTGCTCAGCCGGTCGAGCGTGACTTCCGCCTGCAACTGCGAGGCGCTGGGGACGACGAAGTAGCTCCCGTCGGCAATACCGATGTAGGGATCGGGATCGGTCCAAACCATGTCGCGAAGCGTCTTCTTGATCCCCTTCGTCGCGGTTCCAATCCATTCGGCCCAGAGCGGATCATACTGGCTGCCGAGGAACGCTCCGTATGGCCCCGCGCGATGCACTTCGCCAATTCGCTTGGTGCTGAACCGGAACGGCAGCAGGATGTTGTTCGGAACCCCTTCACCTGTCGTTCGGCGCGGGTCTCCCGACCCCGCCGCTGTTCGCCGCTGCTCTTCGATGTATTCCACCACCGAACCAAAATAGGGCCAGTGCCGTGGGTCGTGCGGGGCCAGCTCCATCTGCACTTCAATGGCCGGCACTCCGGTTGTGGCGAATGCGACGCCATGCAGCGGATAAGGATGCGTCAGCGAGCGAATGACCGTCGTCCGGTCCATCACCTTCGCCATGTTCGGGAACAACTCGCAAACGTCGCACCCTGGGAGCGTGGAGGGGATCGACTTCAGATCGCCGCGGATTTCCAGCGGAGCATTCGGCTTGCAATCGGCCCATTCGAGCTGACTGGGAGAGCCGTAGAGATGAATCAAAATGACCGATTTGGCTTTGCCGAAGTTGGCTTCCGCCGGCTTCTTTTCGGCGGCCGACAGCTCCTGCAACTGCAGCACCTGCGGCAGGCTGAGCCCGGCCATTCCGAGCCCGCCGACGCGCAGCATCTCCCGCCGCGTCAAGCCGCTGCAAAGTTGCTTCGCCGAGCCGAGGATTCGGAGCATAGGTTCTCCATCAAAAACAGACGTCACGCATCAACCCCTCATTATCTATTTTTCGCCCCCTCCGTGCCAGTGGAACGAGCCATTTTTCTGAATTTTGCGGTCGGAGCCGAAAAAGCCTCAACACTTCGCCTATGCTGCGCATTGGAAGGAGTAGTGATGAACGCCAATGCCCCAAGCCTGGCTTTGCCGGCCGGATTCCCTTGCATGCAGGAGGCGATGCTGCGCGTGGAAGCCGAGGCGAACAAGCTCGAGGCCGGTTGGACGGGCTGGCGGACCGATTTGACGCGGCTGGCTGCGGCGCTCGGCATCCAGGCGGAGCGGCGGGAAGATGTTGTGCAGGAGGTGTACCTCATTGCGCGGGCCAAGTGCCCGATGGGGCTGGATGACGAATCGTTGCGGCGGTGGTTGTTTCAGGTCACTGCCAACCAGTGCCGCCTGGAGCATCGGCGCAGACAGCGGTGGAGAACGGTTTTTGCGGCTCTGACTTTTTGGCGAGGCGAAGGGGAAAGTGCGGATTCCAGCGAGCGAGCGGAGAAAGGCGAATTGACCGCGCAGGTGGAAGCGGCTCTAGGCCGGCTGACGATAGTGGAAAGGGAAATCGTGGTGCTGCGATACTTTTGCGACTTTGACTCCAGTCAGATTGGCGAAGTGCTTTCGCTCCCCGCGGCAACCGTTCGGAGTCATCTGGCCAAAGCACGCAAGCAATTGGCTCAAGAGTTAGCAGATTGGAGATAGACGAATGACGAAATTTCTCTGTAACGGCGACTGGCATCTCGAATATGCGGATGATGAGCTCACCCCTGCAGATTTGGCAGAGGCCGAACTGCATCTGGCCGAGTGCCCAAGCTGTTCTCGTGAAGTCGCCGCACTCCGCCGCAGCCGCGAGATGCTGACGACTTACTTTGTCGCAGCGGAACAGAGCCATCCAGTTCCCAGTGTGAACCTATCGGCACGAGCAAATATCTCCTGGAATACTGCGGCACTCGCCCTGGCTTCCCTCGCCGCTACGGCACTATTGGTGTCGGTCGTTCTCTGGAGTGACGGGGGGAAAGAGAAAACGGCAACGAACGTTCCTTCCCCATCGGAACCCCCAGCCGTTACTCGGACCGCCTCGAACGATCCCACCGAGGAAGAAGTGCTGGCGATGATTTCCCGAGAGACACAAATTGCCCGGCTGCGGATGGCGAGCGAGATTCTCGCCAAAGAGCCCGGCATGCATGAACGTCGCCAGGCCATCGATCGCTATTTGGCGGAAGCCTACGGCGTGACCACGAAACGGCCTTTTGAAATGTAGAAAACTTGCGGGCTTGGGCTCGGCTGACCTCAATTTCCGGAGCAATCCCATGCGATTTTCATATTCTTCCTGGTTATTCACCTTCGCAGTGGCCATTGGCCTCTTCACTTCGCTTCGGGCTCAGGAGCCAGACCTCAAACAGGCCCTGCCCGCGGATATTGGCGTTATCAACGACGTAGATGTTACGGTCACGGACGTTACGGAAGAGAAGCTCAATCAACCTCCCAAGAGGGAAATCAAGTTTGAGCGACTAACGGAGCCGTTGAAATCGATGCTTTCCAAGCCGGATCTCAAGCTATTTGACCAGAAATTCGTGGGCAAGTTTGAACTCACGGTGCCGCCCGACAGCACTAATTTCAGCTTCAGTTCTTTCCCGCGAGATGAGACGGGGGGCGTACCAAAATTGGCCTATCTCGGGAGAGTCCTTTTGGTGAATCCGGATTTTGGAATTCCGGTAAGAAGCGATTCGGTACTTGAGGATTCATTCTCGGAAATGATGAAAGCACTTCCTACTGCAGACTTACTTGCCAAAGACGAACAAGTTTTCTTTTCCAGTGCTAAGAAGATGGAAGGTTTGGTCGATATATTTGCGACTCCAAGAAATTCATCGCGTTCTAAAGTCGCGACGTGGCAGATCACGATCCTAGGAACCACCCCTGAGCTTGTCGAGAAGCGGGCCAAGGCGCTCTTGACGCTTTTGGACGTCGGCTCTTGCCGGCCGATGCAATTGCAAATCTTCAAGAAGCGTGAACCTCTCTGCGAAAAACTTCGCGAACAGCGGAAAGCCGAGGAATCGGCCAAGCAGATGGTCGAGGTATTGCAAAATGAGCTGAAGTCGTACGCCGATTTCACGCCGGATATGCTTTCGAACTTGCGTGTCCAGCAATTACAACTCGATGTGGACCTGGCGGGAGTCAAGGCCCGTATCGCCGCTTGTGACCGACTCCTGGCAGGTAATGCCCTAAAACTGGAACGGCGAAGTCAGGTCGAGGACCTGAAAGTTGCCGCGGAGATTGAGTTGTCTGGATTTGAAGCTCGACTGTCAAAATCCAACGAGTTCATTGTTAAAGTAAAGACCAAGGTGGAATTGCTTAGCAAGAGCATTAATGCGGATAGCCAGCGGAAGGACGCCAGCAGCAGAATTCGCGGTTTGGAGCGAGAAATTAAGGCCATTGATGCGGCAATTCGCACCTTTGCTCCCCTCCCGCTAGTCGACAACAAAATCGTTGTCCAGCCGCTGGAATGGACGCAGTAAATCGGCGGCGGGTACGCGGTTTAAGTTGCCTCGGTCAAAGTCCACTTGAGAACGGGAATTCAGTACACTGGCCTGGATAGTAATTGCTCGCTTCAACGCAGTATGAATCCAATTCAAAGGGCCAGCCTGTGACCATCGTTAAGATCCCAATTGCCGCCGTGTTACTGCTGGCGGCTTTCCTATACGGAAGCTTCTTACGAGCGGAGGAAGAAGCTCCGTTCCCCGGCAAGCAGAGCGACTGGCACGGTTACACGCGGTACGACTTTGAGGTCGATGGACGGCCGGTCCTCGTTGTCGCTCCCAAGCAAGTGGCCGCGGGAAAGCCTTGGGTCTGGCACGGCGAATTCTTCGGTCACAAACCGGATCCGGACATTGCGCTCCTTGGTCGCGGCTTTCATGTTGTTTACATGAGTGTTCCGGACATGCTCGGAGCACCCAAAGCGGTCGCTCACTGGAATGTTTTCTACAAGGAACTGACAGAGAAGCACGGCCTGGCCAAGAAGGTCGCTCTCGTCGGCCTCTCGCGCGGCGGGCTGTATTGCTACAACTGGGCGGCAGCCAATCCCGACAAGGTTGCCTGCATCTATGGCGATGCCCCGGTCTGCGACTTCAAGAGCTGGCCCGGCGGCCAAGGGAAGGGAAAGGGGAGCCCTCGCGAGTGGAAACTGGTGCGCGAAGTGTACGGCTTCAAGGACGAAGCGGAAGCTCTCGCTTACGGCAAAAATCCTGTCGATAATCTTGCCCCGCTCGCTGACTACCGCGTGCCGCTCTTGCACGTCTACGGCGATGCCGACGATGTGGTGCCGTGGGACGAAAACACGGGACTCATCGCGGAGCGGTATCGCAAGCTTGGTGGAAACATCACACTCATCGGCAAGCCGGGGATTGGCCATCATCCGCACGGCCTGGTGGATTCAACGCCCATCGTTGAATTCATCGCCAGCCATACCGAAGCAGCCGAGGTAGAGCGGCTGGCGGGGAAGATTTATGAAGTTACGTATCCGGCTTCCGCGGAACCAGGGGAGTTGCAACTGGGAGTGACATACACGCTCTGGGTTCCTGGAGGGGTGAAACGGATTCGGGGGATCATCGTCCATCAACACGGCTGCGGGACCGGGGCGTGCCAAGGAGGGGAAACCGCGGCTTATGACCTGCACTGGCAGGCGCTCGCCCGAAAATGGGACTGTGCTTTACTCGGTCCGTCGTATCATCAAGAGGAAAAGCAGAACTGCCGGCTCTGGTGTGATCCGCGGAACGGCTCCAGCAAGACATTCTTGCGGGCGATTGGCGAACTTGCGAAGCAGTCGGAGCATTCGGAACTGGAGACGGCTCCCTGGTGCTTGTGGGGACATTCCGGCGGCGGGTTTTGGGCCAGCCTGATGCAAACGATGTATCCCGAGCGAATCGTCGCCATCTGGTTCCGTTCCGGCACCGCATTTGAAACTTGGGAAAAGGGGGAAATTCCTCGCCCGGAAATCCCCGCTGCTGCTTATCAGATTCCGATGATGTGCAATCCCGGAGCGAAGGAAAACGATGACGTACGCTTCCGTGGTGCCTACACTGGTGCGATGGCGATGTTCAAAGCCTACCGGGCCAAAGGTGCCCCCATCGGTTTTGCTGCCGATCCTCGGACGGCCCATGAGTGCGGCGACTCGCGGTATTTGGCGATTCCGTTTTTTGATGCCTGTTTGGAATTCCGTTTGCCTTCAGCGGAAGACAAAACGCAAGCTCTGCGGCCGATTGATATGAAATCAAGCTGGTTGGCCACGTTGCTCTCCGAAACCGCTACTCCCGCCGAAAAGTTCGAGGGGAAAGCTGAAGAAGCCGTGTGGCTGCCGAATGAACGGCTTGCCAAAGCCTGGAGCGAATATGTGAAAGCGGGTGCGACCAGAGACACCACGCCTCCTGCTCCCCCGATTGGCGTGACCGCGAAGCAGCTGCCGGATGGCAAGGTGGAGCTATCCTGGCTGGCGGATGCGGACTTCGAAAGCGGCATTCAGGCGTTTGCCATTGAACGCGACGGAAAGCCGCTCGCCCAGCATCCCGAAAAGCCGGTCGGCAAATTTGGCCGGCCTCTCTTTCAGGGCATGTCCTACCACGACACCCCTGAGCAGCCGGTGGCAAAGTTGCAGTTCGTCGATACGTCCGTGGAAGCCGGCAAGCCGCACGAATACCGGGTGCGGACGATGAACTCCGTCGGCTTGAAATCGGCTCCTTCCGCAGCGGCGGGCGTGGCGAAGTGACCGGCGAGTTACCCCATCACTTCCTTCAACTCCACCAACCGGCTTTTTTCTGCCAATGATTTGGCTCCGGCATGGATGATGGCGGTGACTTCCAAAATCTCGCGGTGTGGTACGGGTTCTACACCAGTGACCAGCATGTCGCGGAACGCGGCAGCCAACCGCATCATCTGGTAGGAGTGGCCGAGCCAATAGTTCCCTTCGATGGCAGGAGTCCATGTGTAATTCTTCTTTTCGAAGTGGACTTTGGTCTCGCAATAGGTCCCCGAAGCATCCGGCCGGCCGTACCAAACCTCGGCGGGCATTCGGTCGGAGTAAGTGAGCAATGCGTGGCAGGTGTTCTCGCGAGCGTACATGCTAACCGCTTCCACGCCGGGGCCGCAGAGCGTCTCCGCCATCCAAACGGGGTGCTGGCCGTAAATGAACCAAGACGGTAGAGACCAACCCCCGGCTTGACTGGCCTGCACAAATTGCAGGCTGCCGAACTCGCCCCCTGCCTTCATGCGCAGGGCCTCGTCCGTCCCCCATTGATGGCGGAAGAGGCTTGACGACATGAGCGGTGCGTGATGCTTCTTGGCGAGTTCAATAATCTGCCGTGTTTTGGCCACGGTGCCACCGATGGGTTTATCGCAAAACGTCGGCAGCCCCTTTTCCAGCCCGGGAGCCACCAGATCAAAGTGATCGCTGCCGGTTCCAGAGGCATCGCCAAGCCAGATGGCGTCCACTTCCTGCACCAGCTTCTCCAGCGACGGGGCGACCTGCACTCCTTGATACGCGGACGCAAACAGCGCCGCGCTGGCTGGGTCGGCGTCGTAGACGTGAGTGATTCGCGTTTGCGGAAAGGGAATCAGATCGAAGCTCAGCTTGGGGTTGCGAAAGAATTCCTCAAAGATTCTGGCACTGCCGGGGTCGAGTGTTTTCTTGACGACATCGAGGTCAATCTTGTCATGCAACGGATGGCAGAAGTGCCAGGTGTGCCCATTCGTCCGCTGCGGCTTGCCTTCGATGCTGGCGGAGATGACGCCGATGCGAAAGATCTTTTGCGGCTTGGTTTCTTCGGCCTGGAGCTTCTGGGCGGCCAGCGCGCCGGCACCAAGAACGCCAGCGGTAGCGAGCCATTGACGGCGGCTAGTCATGTCAGGAGTCATGTTGTTTCCTTGAGGAGGTGACTTGGGTAAGGCCATTGATTCCAATCCCTTCGTTAAGCAGTCGCTGGCGAATAATTTGGGCCAGGTTAGCCGCACCTGGGGAATCGCCGTGGATGCAGATTGTATCGACGTTGAGCGGAATATCCATTCCTTGCAGGGAGGTAACCGTCCCTTGCAGAATCATTTTGAGCACCTGCTCGGCAGCGGCGGCTGGGTCGGTAATCAGCGCCCCAGGAGAATCACGCGGCGTGAGTAAGCCATCGGCTTGATACGTCCGGTCCGCGAATCCTTCGCTGGCGGTGGTCAATCCAATCGCCAACCCGGCGCGGATCAATTCACTTCCGGCCAGGCCGACAAGGATGCAAGCGGGGTCGAAGGCGTGGGTCGCCTTCGCAATCGCCTGGGCGATGGCTCTATCCTTGGCCGCCATGTTGTAGAGGGCACCATGCGGTTTGAGATGCGTGACAGAGGCTCCGGCAGCATGGGCGAAAGCGGCGATCGCTCCTGCTTGATAAAGAACCAAGTCGTAAACTTCCTGAGGAGTCACCGGCATTCCTCGCCGCCCAAAACCGTCAAGGTCCTGAAACCCCGGATGAGCACCAATCGCCGCACCGTGTTCCACAGCCAAGCGGACCGTCTTGCGCATCGTTGCCGGGTCTCCCGCATGAAACCCACAGGCAATGTTGACGGAGGTGACGTGCGGAATAATCTGCTCGTCGCTGCCCGCGCCTTCCCCCATGTCGCAATTCAGGTCGATGCTCCGTTGCATGATTTCCAAGCCCTTTCGCTTAGCCCCCGCTGCCACCCGCGGAATCCGCCGCGTGGTCGCGGCGGCTAAGCTTGAAACTCAAGCCTACTTTAAGCCGCTCGATGTCTGCTTCTCGCTTTCGCATGAGCGCCTGAGCCTCCGCCAGTTCAATCGCCGCCAGTCGGAACCGATCCCCCGGTCGTAATTGAGCCGCCAGCGGCAGGTCCACGCTGGCGACGCAAGCCGCTTTGGGATAACCCCCCGTCGTGGCGCAGTCTGCCATGAGCAGGATAGGTTGTCCATCCGCGGGAACCTGAATGACGCCAGGACAGACAGCTGTGGAAATGAGTTCGCGGGGAGTCGTAAGTTCGAGCCGAGGGCCGGAGAGGCGGTAACCCATGCGGTCGGATTGGGGCGTAACGATGAATTCCGAGTGGAAGAGTTGCTCCTGACTTTGCGGTGCGAGCCAATCAAATTCACTTCCCAAGATGACGCGCAGCGTTGGCTGGTTTTCGTACGACGGAGCGACGGAACCGACGCGCCAGGAACATGAGGTTGGCGACACCGCAGGCGTGGGATTGCCAATACTCAGGAGATCGTCCACCCGGAGCGCTCGCCCTGCATGACCGCCATACTTGCCGTGCAAGTAGGTACTACGACTTCCGAGGACGAGCGGCACATCAATGCCTCCCCCAATCGCCAGATAGCCGCGACAGCCGGTGATGGAGGAACCGCAGGTCAAGGTGCTTCCTTTCCGAATGCCCACAGGACGCCAAATGGAAAGTGGGGCATCGTCGAGCATTGCCCGGAACTCGCCGCCACAAAGGGCAACGACGGCATCTTGTTCAAAGTGAATCGTCGGCCCCAGGAGCGTCATTTCCAGCACCGCGGCTGCTTCCGGGTTTCCCACCAGCAGGTTGGCCATGCGGAGGGCGAAGGTATCCATCGCTCCTCCCACGACGATGCCATAGCGCTGGTTTCCCCAGCGGCCCAGGTCTTGAACGGTCGTGAGCAGGCCCGGGCGAAGAATGCGAATGGTCATGCGGGGCGCTCCGCAAGTTCGCGGAACTGCTCCGGCGTGATGGACCGGAATCGCACGACGTCTCCAGCTTGCAGGAGCGTCGGCGGGTCTTGCTCCGGATGAAAGAGCGCTAGCGGAGTGCGTCCGATGAGTTGCCAGCCGCCGGGGGTTTCCAAGGGATAGATGCCCGTTTGATCTCCCGCAATGCCGACCGAGCCAGCTGGAATCTTGAGCCGCGGAGAACTTCGCCGTGGGGCGGCAATGCGCGGGGACATGCCGCCGAGGTAGGGAAAGCCAGGGGCAAAACCAATCATGTGCACGAGGTACTCTCCCTCCGCATGGATCGCGACCACCTCGCCAGGCGCGAGGCCCGCCTGCTGGGCCACAAACTCCAAGTCGCAGCCGAATTCGCCGCCGTAGCATACCGGGATTTCCACAATACGCGGCTCGGGCGGCGGCAACGAATCGAGTTCTGCCGCAAGTTCACCGAGAGAGGAACGGAGATGCGCTTCCGAGGTTCGGAGTGGATCATAGTAAATGGTGATGGTTGTAAAGGCCGGGACGAACTCGACCATTCCATCGGGCGGTGTGGCTGCGAGTTGAGCCACCAGCGAGCGGACGGCTCGAAAGGTCGACAAATCAATCCCGTTCCCCAGGTGAACGACGAGAGCCCGGTCGCCAAGGGGTTCAAACGTGAGAATGTCAGGCTTCGTCATGGTATCTCCGAGTCCGCACACCCTACATTTCCCGGCTAACAATGCCCAGATGGGGAATTAGAATTGCTAGGAATGAGTCTGCCCAACAAATGGCTGCCAGAGGTCACCTCCCAGTGTAAAATCCGCGCGGTGGCGCGGCTGGCCATTGCTGCGCGCCTGAAGCGAGTTGCCAAGAACCTGAAGCGGTCAGTCCAAGGAATCAACCACCCACAGGTTGCCATCCATAAGTTGCGGACCTGGAGTCGCCGAGCGGCCGCGGCAGTGCAGATTTTCTGGCCGCTGCTGCCGAAAAAGGAACGGAAGTGGTTCGCGAGAAAGCTGAAGAAAATCCGCCGCACCGCCGGTGACGTGCGAGATCTGGATGTGATGCTGGCGCAGGTCGCGGGGAACACGAGCCTAGCCGAGGAATTACACAGGCAGCGCACCAAGGCTCTACGCCCCCTGAAAAAACTGCACCATCGGCTGCAGAAGAGGGGCGATTTTGAGCAGCGACAGCGGCGACTGCTGAAACAGATGGTCCAGCCGAAGCAGAGGCTGGGAGTTTGGGCTGAGCAAAGAGTTGGCAAACAAGCGGCAGTGCTCCTGGCTCTTGGCTCGCGCAAGTTGACGACGCCGGCTGCCTCGCACGAATTCCGCATCGCCGGAAAAGAGTTGCGGTACGTACTGGAAATCATTGGCCCCGCCCTTCCTTCGGCCGCGGTAAAAGTCGATGCCATTCTTGGTGATTTGCAACAGCGGATTGGCATCATCTGCGACCACGCGGCAGCGGAAAAAATGTATCGGCAATTGCTGGCCCAGGTTCGTGCGCCCGAGCGCAAACCGCTGCTGGCTGCGATTGCCAAAGCGAAGAAGGAAAAGACCAGATCGCACAAGGTTTTTCTGCGCTGGTGGACTCCGTCTCGCCGAATTGCATTCCGCCGGGCACTCGCCGCCGCGGGACTACTGCAAAGCTGAAAGCCGTTGATGAAACGGTCCGTCACCCAGCAAATCCAGGCTCCTCGCCAATCGCTGTTTGTCCGCGGCACGAGGCAATGCTTCGAGCGCCGCAAAGACCCGTTCGATTTGTTCTTCTTGAACAGCTCCTGTCAGCGGTTGCCCCAGTCCCATGATGAATTTGGCCCGCTGCAAGTCGGCGAATTTTTTTGGATCGTCCTGCATCGCCTGAAACAGGGCTGTCACCGCATTTTGGGATGCGGATGCTTCGGCAAAGTCACCGTGGTCGGCAGCGGTCAGCATGTGAAGATACTGATAGACGGCAAAAGACATCGGCCCCGAAGTGACGCCGCATCGCTGGCGTTGCCAGTCGTCGTGCAGCGGACCGTCTTGCAGAGCACGGACCAGGAACGGATCCCAGCCTTGCACAATTTTGAGGTGCTTCAGCCGGTGGTCCGCGAGAAAGAGAGCGGTGCTTTCGTCGTAACTCGCTTCAGTCACCTTGATGGCGACGATGTTCTTCCCGCCCGGCCCCTCGACCAAATCGGCGGCCGCATCCGGCGGCATCGGCACGCCGCTGACGTCGGGAATCGAGTACAAACCGACCGCCATTCCCGTCGACGCAGCCAGTTCCACCAGCGGCCGCATATTCTGGGCGATGAGCTGCGCCGAGGCGTTCTTGGGAAGGTCCGTCCCCGGCCGGATGAAGATGACCGGGTACTCCAGCTTGGCCAACAAATGAACCAGACGCGAATTGGCCTCTGCACCATCCTCCGGCCGCAGCAGGGCCGAAAGCATCGTGCCCCCCAGCCTCGCATCAGCGGCCACGCCGAACCACTCTTCCAACTCCGCCACCGTTCGCACATGTCCATGTCCCGTCGAAGCCGCAATGAGCACGGCCGGCGCACCCGCCGCGGCCAGCGCCTCCAGGAACCGCTTGGTTCGCGGCGCATCCAGCTTCCGGCGGGGCAAGTCTCCCATCGTCGGATCAAAGCAGGCGACCGTTGCGGCTGGATAAGAACCGATGGGATCCGCAAACAATTCCGTGGCGTGGGGAGCGTTCATGGCAGTATTTGTCCGAAGCCAATATCGTGGCCATCGAGGTCTTGAATTCCAAATTCACGCACGCCATAGGGCTTGGTGCAAGGGCCATAGTCCATCTTTCCCCCCTTGGCTTGCATCTCATGATACAGCGCATCCGCGTCGTCGACCCAGAAGTAGGCGTTCCAAATGTTTGCTTGGATTTGCCAGAACGGCTTAATCTGCGCCGGATCATCCGCCTTCGCCAGCATCAGCCGCAGGCCGTCCCGTTCACAGATGCAAAAGAACGGCGGATCCCCATAAAACTTGTCGTACTGAAATCCCCCGACATCGCGAAAGTAGTTGGCCGAGGCGACCACATCTTTCACGAGCAGGACAGGAGCGGAGCCAAGGAGCTTGGGCATGGGAACACGTGGTATTTAGTTAGACTTGGATGCAGTAGCTTAGCGAGTGGAGGACGCTCTCACCAACTCTCCAAATTGGGAAATCACTTCCCATTTGCCACCGCTGAAAAACCCCCCTGGTTTTTCAGCACCGACCCCGGGTATGGGGGCCCCATGTTCGCTGAAAAACCCCCAGGGTTTTTCAGCACCCCTACTACTGCCCCCCCTCCGAGGAGTGTGCTGGCCGAGTCTACCTCCGTTCGCTCCCGTTCCTGCCACCAACTCAATTTTTCCCCGCCATTGTTTACGCACGATCATGGAAATTATCCTGAACAAAAGAAATGTACTTATTGAGGATGGCGTCGCCTGAATGATACGTACGTACAGTTGTCATCGTCAAGTGCCCACGGACAAAAATCTTCAAGATTTTTGGCCAGCGATTCCCGGCAAAAAGCCGCATCGAAAACAAGGAAAGCCGTCGTTTCGCCCGACTCATGTGCTGGCGTCACGGAGAGGGGGCAACAGCGATCGGCGTTTCGCTTTCTACGTCAGCAGATCGATGCTTACCTAGGCGGTTCCGCCAGAATTCTTGGAGGCGGGGAATCTGTTCAGCATGAAAATCAGCCCTGTCGGAAACGGAAACTCGCATCTCGTTCCAGTGGCGGTGGGTGCTAGGAATCCGACGTTGGTTGATACTTGAGAGCAAGACATGCGCCGCCGCGAATTTCTCAGGGTCCGTGAGCGCTCGTTGCAAAGCCGAGTTTGCTTGGGGCCCAAAATGCTTTAGTTGCTTTGCTGCCGGGGTATTTATTTCAAGACGAAGCGGGATAAACCCGGTTTGAACTTCAATATCGCGGTTGGAAAGAGCCCTCACCGCCAACTGCACCCGAATGGTGGGGGCAATTCCAAAACCGACGGCTACGGCGGTCATCACGCCAAACAGCGTGAGCAGCGAGAACTGAAGCCGCCA
>CAYUJE010000174.1:0-13548 GCA_964444865.1 uncultured Pirellulaceae bacterium
AGAACTGGACGGCTCAGGAATATAGCCAAAGCCATGGCGAGGACCTCTATCGCCGGACGATGTACACTTACTGGAAGCGGACCGCTCCTCCGCCCAGCCTGATGACTTTCGATGCCCCCGACCGTGAAACCTGCACCGTCCGACGCGCCCGTACCAACACGCCGCTGCAAGCCCTCGTCCTGATGAACGACCCCACTTACGTGGAAGCCAGCCGCAAGTTCGCGGAGCGGATTATTAAAGAAGGGGGCGACTCGCTCGACCAGCGGCTCACCTTCGCCTTCCGCAGCGCACTCGCCCGGCCACCATCCCCCGCTGAACTCGCGGTGCTTCGCGGCATCTACAACCATCAACTTGCCCGTTTCAAAGCCTCCCCCGAAGCGGCAACGAAGCTGCTTGCGGTCGGCGAGTCCCCGCGCGACGAGTCGCTCGATGCCGCGGAATTGGCGGCATGGAGCATTGTGGCGAGTGCTCTGATGAACCTCGACGAAACATTGACCAAAGGCTAACAAGCAGAAACGACCGACAACGGAGACCTCAAAATGCATCCCCTCCATCACCACCAGCAGCTCCTCACCCGCCGCCACTTCTTCGGCCGCACCGCTACCGGCATCGGCACCGCGGCATTGGCGTCGCTGCTCAATCCCATGCTGTTTGCAGCGGACCCTTCCGCCACGAAGAACAGCCAGACGATTCCCCGTGGCAAAGCCCTTCCCGGCGCGCTCGACAAGCTCCACTTCGCCCCCAAGGCCAAGCGAGTCATCTACCTCGTCATGTCCGGCGGCCCGAGCCACATCGACCTGTTCGACTACAAGCCGAAGCTCAAGGAATACAACGGCACGGAACTTCCCGCGTCGATCCGCATGGGTCAGCGCGTCACCGGCATGACGTCGGGCCAAAAGTCGTTCCCCTGCGCCGCTTCCATCTTCAAGTTCGACCAGCACGGCAAATCCGGCGCGTGGGTCAGCGAGCTGCTGCCGCACATTGGCTCGGTGGCGGATGAGATCGCCATCGTCAAAACGCTCAACACCGAGGCCATCAACCACGACCCCGCCATCACCTTCCTGCAAACGGGCAGTCAGCAGCCGGGGCGGCCGAGCTTTGGGGCCTGGCTCGATTACGGCCTGGGGAGCGAGAACGACAACCTCCCCTCGTTCATCGTCATGATCTCGCAGGGCTCCGGCAACAAGACCGACCAGCCCATCTTCAGCCGCCTGTGGGGGGCGGGCTTTCTCCCCTCCACGCACCAGGGGGTCCGCTTCCGCCCGGGGGCCAACCCGGTGCTCTATCTCTCCAATCCGCCGGGCATCGACGGCCCGGCCCGCCGCGAGATGCTCGACGGCGTCGGCCAGCTCAACGCCCTGGCCGAGCAATCCTTCGGCGACCCGGAAATCGCCACCCGCATCGCCCAGTACGAAATGGCCTACCGCATGCAGACCAGCGTCCCCGAGCTGACCGACCTGGCCGGCGAATCGAAGGAGACGCTCGAGCTCTACGGCATCAAGGACGACGGCATCGACGGCGGCTTTGCCCGCAACTGCCTGCTGGCCCGCAAGATGGCGGAGCGCGGCGTCCGTTTCATCCAGCTCATGCACCGCGGCTGGGACCAGCACAGCAGCCTCCCCCAGCAGATGCGCGGCCAGTGCAGCGACGTGGATCGCCCCTCCGCCGCCCTCATCAAGGACCTCAAGGACCGCGGCCTGCTGGACGAAACGCTGGTCATCTGGGGGGGCGAATTCGGCCGCACCGTCTACTCCCAAGGGGCCCTCACCAAGGACAACTACGGCCGCGACCACCACGGCCGCTGCTTCACCCTCTGGATGGCCGGCGGCGGCATCAAGCCGGGCATCACCTACGGCGAAACCGACGACTACTGCTACAACATCGTCAAAGACCCCGTCCACGTCCACGACTTCCAAGCCACCGCCCTCCACTGCCTCGGCATCGACCACACGCGCCTCGTCTACCGCTTCCAAGGCCGCGACTTCCGGCTGACGGACGTGCATGGGAAAGTGGTGCAGGGGCTGGTGGGGTAAAGCGAGCCGAACGTCATGCGTGCAAGAATCTCGTGGAGAACACCCGAGGAAGGCGGCAGAGAAAAGCCGCCCACAGGTATTGGGAAGCCACCATACTCGACGGTCGTCCGTTACTCAGACAGCAACGAACCGTGGCCACCAGCAAATGCTTGGTCGCTCGTCGTCGAAAAACTCTCGAATGTCGATGGCGAATTCGATTGGCTCGCCAACGTTCGGTATCGAGTGGACAACGCACCGCACGGGGAACTTCGCTTGAACCGCCGTTTTGAATTGTACGAGGGTGCTAAATGCGTCGCGACTGGTGTCGTTATTGAATAGCGGTACCGCCCGCAGCCGCGGTAGCGGCGGCAGATCCCAGCCCATAGCGCAAGCTATGGGTGAACGAGCCAGAACATCGCCAGAGCCGCGGCAGCGGCGAAAGAACGGCGGGTGCCGTGTAGGGCTGCATCTCCGCAATTCCCGCCGCGCCCAATGGCCACGACTTCTATCACCCCTGCCGGGGTTCGCGAACACCTTCCGACCGTTCCCCACGGCTTTCGCCGTGGGCTTGGTTCCGGTCGCCGCTGCCGCGGCTGCAATGCCCTTACGTGATCGGTGAATGGCGCCGTTCATTTCGCCTCCTCCGCCTCCTCCGCCTCCTTCTGCAGCCGCTCGGCCTTCCGCTTTCGCCGCTCCGCGCGCTCGGCTCGTTCCTTGGCCAGCATCGCTCGGTCCCAGGCCTCTTCTTTATCGCGCTTGCGCTGCTCCTCCGCTTCTTGGGCTTCCTCTTCGAGGATCGTCATCTGCTGTTGATATGCCAGGTTGCGCCGCCTGTCGGCGAGGCATTCGTCCAGCGCTTGTTGCTTCTCCTCCGCGGTCCGGGCCTTGGGACGCTTCTCGGTGTGCTGGATCATCCAGGCCGCCGCCCGCCAATTCTTGCGGGCCGCGGCGGCCAGCACCATCCTCGGCTGCACGCTGGCCAGCTCCTCCGCCCGCGCGATGCTGCGGGCGAAATCCTCGTCCTTCGCGGCCATGTGGCTGATCGTGCTGTGATCGATGTCGAGCCAGGCGGCCGCCTGCCGCCGGGAGAGGCCGATGGAAAGGAGCTTGCAGAGCTCCTCCATTACCTTGGGCGTCAGCACCTTGGGCCGCCCGCCGCGGGAATAAGGTCCGGGGCTGAAGACGCGAGGGATATACGCCGGCTCTTCTTCGGACGTCGCCTCCGGCGTCCCCTCGGATAAAGAAGTGTTGAATAACCCCCCGGGTTTTTCAACAGCCCCCCCTACCCGCGGGTCATCACTTGTGTTGAATAACCCCCCTGGATTTTCAACGCCCCCCCGATTTTCACTCGGCAAACCTCCTGCCGGCACCGAAACCGGCTTCTGCCCCAATACCTCAGCAGAACCACAACGATTCGTCACCTGTTCCAGCGCTACCATGACCTTTCTCCTAGAAATAGAAACAGAACATCTGAACACTATATCGCAACGATACACATGTCCAGATGTCACTGTCAAGCGGCAGGAGGCAAGAATTCTGAAGATTTCTTGGGCCAGGGGGCGGTGCAAAAGAGAGGCTCTGTCTCATTGCTATTCGGCCGGGGATAGACTGCCAATCCTCAGCCGCGGGTAATTGCCAGGTGCGCCTGCCTGGCATTTCTCAGATGCTTCGCCAAAATGTTGCGAATTCGGAAGGGGGTCAAATCGTCCAATGCGTCTCGTCGGCAAGTACCGCATCAACCGCTTGCAAGTGGGCGTTATCCACCAGGCCACCAAACAGGTCTTCTTCGCCTGCTCCGATCGCAATGTCAACCGTGGCGACGTTGGACTGCGCGCCGAGGTTGTCGCTGATTCTATAGGTGAAGCTGTCCGTGGTTGAGGCGGAGTTGTCGTGCTGGTAGGTGACTGTTCCGTCCGTGTTCACCGCCACATTGCCGTGCGTGGGCTGGGTGACGATGACGATGGAAGCGAGACTCAAAGTGCCGCCCGTGTCGGTGTCATTGGCGGCGACATTGATTGTCTGGGTCGCACCGGCGGCGAGGGTTGCGGAATCAGGGTTGGCCACCGGCAACTGATTGACGGAGATCGTAACCTGGGCTTCGTTCGAAACAGCCCCTTGATTATCGGCAATTGTGTACTTGAAGCTGTCATTCGCCCCCGCGGAGCCATCGTGCGCGTAGGTAACGGTCCCGTCGTTGTTGCTAGTCGCAGTACCATGGTCCGGAGCCTGGGTAATCGCTAAAGAGGCAAAGTTCAGCGTTCCATCCGAGTCGCTGTCATTACTGGCAACATTGATGCTCGCCGTGGCTCCCGAATTGATCGATAGCGCATCAGCCGCGGCGGTGGGCGCGATGTTCGGCACCGGTGCGAAGTGGAAATTGGCAGGATCACCCACCAGTTTGATCAGGCGAGTTCCGTCCGTCTGTTGTCCCAGATTAAGCACCAGGCTGGAATTATCCAGCGAGACCGTGGCACGCAGCAACTGATTCTGCTGGTTTCGCACTTCCACTTGCAGCAAGCGATTGTCACCGGACCGGGCAAATTTGAAATCGTGGAATTGGCTCCACAGATTGCCCATGCTCGTCTTCCAGGCAGCGGCAACCGGCGTTCCAAAAGTGGCGGCGGCGGTGTTGGCCGGAGTGGCGAATGCGACCGCGGCCAGGACGTTATGGCTGAGATTGGTGGCAAAGTACTCATCAATCCGCGTCATTACGCGGGGTTTTCCCAGTTCGCTAAAGTTGTTGGACAAGCCAGTGACATTTTGGCCCAAAACGACGCTGATTTCGTCATTGCCACTGATGGTCCCGCCTTGCGTGCCGACAAAGGTCGTGCCGTTCACGAGGAAGGCTGGCTGAACCTGATTGATCTTGTAATTACCGGGAGCCAGATTCTCGAAAAGATAGGAACCATCGGCCAGCGTCGGAGTGCTCCGCGAAACCGTCTGTCCACCTTGCGTGGTGCCGGAGAGGTTGATCACCACATTCTGCAAGCCGCCTGCGGTTCCGTCCAAGGCGTTGAACACTCTCCCTCTTAGCTTGCTGGGAATGAAGTCCTGCACTGTGACGCTGACTGTTGCCGTGGAGGTCAATCCGCCTGGGTCTTGCATTGTGTAGGTGAAGGAATCGGCACCGGTATAGTCCGTGGTGGGCGTATAAGTAACACGGGTGCCGTTGTTGGTGATGCTGACCGTGCCGTGGGAGGGCTGGGTGACGCTGGTAATGCTGAACACTTCCGCCGGATCCGGGGCGGACAAATCGTTCGCGAGGACATCAAAGACATTGGCCGTGTTTTTGAAGCCGGCGAGGGTATCCGCCACAGCCGTAGGCGCGTCGTTGACGTTCGTCACCGTGACCGTGACGGTTCCCGTCGCAGTTCCGCCGTTGCCATCACTGATCGTGTAGGTAAAGGTTTCGATTCCCTGAAAGTTAGCGGCAGGAGTGTAGCTGAGGCTCTTCAGGTCGGCGGCAATCGTCACGGTCCCGCCGTTACTGGGGGTCCCCTTCCCGGTAATCGTGAGTGTTTCTCCCGTATCAATGCCTGTGTTGTCGTTCGCCAGGACATTAATCGTCGTGGCTCCACTGTCTTCCAGGACCGTCGCAGTATCGGCGACGGCGACGGGGTTGTGGTTGACATGGGTGACGGTCACCGTTGCAGCCGCCTGAGCCGTGCCGCCGTTGCCATCGCTAATCGTGTAAGTAAAGGTCTCCACTCCCTCAAAATTCGCAGCTGGCGAATAGTTAATAAACGTTCCACCAGTACCGATCTGCACGCTTCCCCCGCGATTGCCCTGAGTGACCGCAGTCACCTTCAGCGTTTCGCCGGTATCTGGCGACGAGGAGTCATTTTGCAAAACGTCCAGCACATTGCCCGTGGATTCGCCTGGGACGGAAAAAGAATCCGCGACTGCCGTAGGAGCGTCGTTGACCGGAGTGACATTCACCGTGACGGTGGCCGTGGAGGTCTCGTTATTCTGGTTCTTCACCGTGTAGGTGAAGGTCTCCGGTCCGTTGTAATTCAGTGCTGGGGAATACAACAGCGATTTGGCGTCGGCCGAAATCGTGACCGCGCCTGCACGATCTCTTGGACCAACGCTCAAAATCGTCAGCACATTGCCGGAGCCGGGCACAATGGTGTCGTTGCTCAAAACCGCGAGGGGGCTATTGATGGCGTCTTCACTGACGGTAAACGTATCGTTCACCGCGGTGAAAGTCGTATCCACACTGAGGGTCAGGGAGCCATACTTCACCGCTGCTGTTGGCACCGGGGGGTCCTGGCCAAACAGCAAGACATCATGCGCTGGAAAGACATCCGCGGGATCCGTCGTGAAGCTGAACTGGCCTCCGGCCAGCACCTTCATCGGGATTTCAAACATGAGTTTCAAGCCCGCATTGATGGGGACAGTACTGCTCGAAACCGCACCGACTTCGTTGACCAATCCGGATGTCGTTGTGTCACCCGAGGTCGCTACCAAGTACCCTCCGTTGAACTCAACAGCCCCGGTGACCTGGACCTTGGCAGGATCGTAATTCAGATCGGCAAAAAGTGCATACACACCTTGAACCGTGGAAGTCCGGAGATCACGCACGGAGCCACGCAAATAGAAGTTATCCCCGACATGCAGCGTGGTGATCGGTTGTCGGCCGGCAGTGGCATCGGTAATGCTCAGACTCAATTCGGCCACTTTTGTCACTGCCTGGGCAACAGCCACGCTCACCCCTTGATTGATGGTATTGCCCGCGGCATCGCTGGCGACAATTCCAAAAGTTTGGGTTCCCACTTGGGCAACACTCGGCGTCCAACTGACAACGCCCGTCGAGGAATTAATGGTGGCACCAGTTATTCCAGGCGAAAGGGAATAGGTAATTCCTGTGTTGGGGCTGGCGTTTTCGGCATCATAGGTATAAAGGGTGCCAGTCTCCGCGGTGGTGGGGGCAGTCGAAGTAAATGCGCCGGGCGGAGTGACGTCATAAGTGACGGCCAGCGGAGCCGATTTGGCGCTTTCTTCACCGGAGACTTCCTGCGTCATCGTGAAGTTGTGCACCCCTTCGCCAAGCGAGGCGATGTTGTTGAAAGTGATCGTGGCTGTCGTGCCACTGGCGGTGGTTTGGGCGAGGACGTTGGTACCTGCGTAGAGACGAATCACAGCGCCGCTGGTGACGCCGTTGGCTTGAAACTGCAATGAAGAAGCATTCGTGATGTTGTCCGAACTGCTCGTCCCCGTATCTGATGCGGCCAAAAGGTCCAGGCCGGTTGGAGCAGTTGGCAAAATGTGCACGGTAACTTTCTGCACGTCCGTAATTGCCTGATTGGTATCGACCGTGTTTTGCTGAGCCAAAGCCTTGGCGGAAACCTGCACGTCGAAGCTACCCACGAATCCCACCGGCGGCGTTACAGTAACCAAACCAGTGGCGTTGTTTACCGCAACTGTGTAATTAACGCTGCCGATTTTGGTGGCGTTATAGTAGATCGCATCACCTTCGACATCGACTCCCTGCAATTGAATGGGAACCGTGCTCGCGCCGACGGTGGCTTTGACTGTGGGAAGGTCGCTTAGATACGGATTGCCATTGGAGGTGTCGGGCGCAACGGTGACATTGAAGGTGCGAGTGACGGCAGCCCCCTGGCCGTCAGTTGCGGTGATGGTGATGGCCGCCGAGCCGGAACTGGCCAGGGCCTTGAGCATGAAGGCCGTGTTTTCAGTGTCGTTATTCAGAACCGTGGCGGAAGTAATGATGACCGGGGTCGTCGGCGTGCTGCCGCTTACTGCCGCGTTGCTGATGGCCTCGCGGACCGAGTCACCTTCCGTGAGCTTGCCAAATATCGTGTGGTTGAAGTCCAAATGGCGGGGGAAATTGCTGAACGGAGGGCTGACAGTGTCGGTGATGAAAAACTGTGTATCATTCGAGTCGTCAAGTCCTTTCGCCATGGCGATGAGGCCAGGGGAAGTAAACTGCAAATCCGGATTATACTGATCATCGAAATCGGGGACGTTGGGATTGGGACCGCCTGCGCCGTCGGCGGCTCCCCCTTGGATCATGAAATCATTAATAATCCGGTGAAATGTGAGTCCGTTGTAAAAGCCGGCATTCGCCAGGTTGGCTATCGCCGTGGTGGCCCGCGGGGCGAGATTGTCGAACAGCTGAACTTTCATCGTGCCGAAATTCGCCACATCAAGTACCAACGTCCTGTTACCCGTCGGTACCGTCACCGCCACAACATTGGGATTGCTGCTCGTGACGGTGTAGGTGATGGGGCTGTTGACCGAACTTGTGCCGTCGACTCCCAGCCAAAGCGGCGCGCCTTGAAGCACGGTCTGATCAGGGATGGCGAGGAAATCGGCTGCCAGAAGCGAACGGTTCTCAAGCGGTTCAAAAAAGAAACCGCGACGGGCAGCACGGTCGGAGGCTTCCTTCCGCCGTTTCCAGAATTTGCGAAGATGGGCAAAGGCTCTCGAAGCCAGCGAGCGGCGAGTCGTTTTCATAGTGCCAATCAGTTCCTGTTCTCTGTTCCGAAAGGGAGAAAATCAGCTGCGCCGACCCTCTCCAACTGCCTCTTACTTTGGACGTTGTCCAGGTTCTATTCGTTCCGGGAATAGGGCCGGTTTCGCAGGGGCAATTGACAACGGCAAGCAGTGGCAGTTGTACTTACTTGGAGGCTGTCCTAAGCAAAGGGCGGTCCAAGGCAAAGCATGTCACTCCGCGCGGAGTCCACGGATACGAGATTCGGTCGATTTTAGGCAATTAGAACAGCGGCAGTTATCGCCGCAACTCCTTTATAGGAAAGCACATGGGAAGCATCGGTCTGGCATTTCAGGTATTCTTTAAAACCATGTTTAGCGCCGAAGTTTCCAAGGGTGTGCGATCCCTCCTGGCGGGCGAACCGTTGCCAAAAATCACCAGTGAGGGCAAATTAAGACAGCAGGAGGGAGAATCCCAGCTTCGTCAGCCTGCCACAGAGCCCCCTCCAAAGAGGAGTGAAGCTATCACTTTGCTTGCCGCCCTGCAGCGGGAAGCTCGCCTCGTGGACCTCATACAGCAGCCCCTCAACCAGTTCTCGGATGAGCAAATTGGGGCTGCCGCCCGATCTGTTCTGGCAGACAGCGCGGCGGTCTTATCGCGGTTCTTTGCGCTGAAGCCAGTCCTCAGTGAGAGCGAAGGTGAGGAGGTTCAGGTCCCTGCCGGCTATGAACCAGCCCGCTACAAGCTTTCCGGCAATGTGAATGGAAACGCTCCGTTTAGCGGAAAACTCGTCCATGCTGGCTGGGAAGCGACCACGGTCAACTTGCCAACCTGGACCGGGAGCAGGCTTTCGGCCAATATCGTCGCGCCCGCGGAAGTCGAAATTTAACTCTGACCCCAGAATTCATGACCGCATTTGTCATCGGTATCGACCTCGGCACCACCAACAGCGTCTTGGCGTATGCGCCGCTTGCTGGCGATGCCCCGGAGGTCAAAATCCTGCCCATTCCGCAACTCGTGTCACCAGGAGTCGTGGAAGAGCGGACCAGCCTGCCTTCGTTCATCTACTTGCCGCCGGAGCAGGAAGGTAAAAGCGGTGCCTATGACTTGCCCTGGCGAAAGGGGAATGCCTTTGCCGTGGGCGAGATTGCCCGCCGTCAAAGTGCCGAATCGCCGCAACGGAGCGTGAGTGCCGCCAAAAGCTGGCTCTGCCACAGTCGCGTCGACCGCCACCAGCCGATTCTCCCATGGGGAGCGCCGGCCGATGTTCCCAAGCTTTCGCCCGTCACTGCTTCGCGCCGGTATCTCGAACATTTGATTGCCGCTTGGGAACACGCCCATCCCGAAGCACCCATCGCTCAGCAGCAGGTCATCCTTACGGTTCCGGCCTCCTTTGATGCCGCTGCTCGTGAGTTGACCCGCGAGGCTGCACTGGCAGCAGGACTGCCGGCGGAATTGGTTCTCCTCGAAGAGCCGCAGGCGGCTGTTTATTCATGGCTAACCGTCATGGGGGACAAGTGGCGCAAGGCCTTGAAGGTTGGGGATACGCTTTTGGTTTGTGATGTGGGAGGGGGTACCACGGATCTGACCCTGGTCGGCGTCGGTGAAGAAAATGGCGAGTTGATGCTGCGACGGATTGCCGTTGGCGACCATTTGCTGGTCGGCGGAGACAACATGGACCTCGCGCTGGCCCATTTCATGGCGGGCAAATTCGGCGAAAAAGGGGTGAAACTTGATCCCTGGCAGTCGGTTTCCCTTTGGCACTCCTGCCGCACCGCGAAGGAAACGCTGCTGGCCGCAGATGGCCCGAAGAAACATCCCCTCAGTGTCCTGGGCCGCGGCAGCAAACTCATCGGTGGGACTGTGACCATCGACGTTGACCGGAAACATGCCTCCGAACTACTTCTGGAAGGCTTTTTTCCAACTGCGGCTGTCGGCGACCGACCTGCTCGACGTCGCCAATCCGGGTTTCAGGAAATTGGCTTGCCGTTTGAATCCGATACGGGAATCACTCGGCATCTGGCGGCGTTTCTCTCGGCTCATGGCGGCGATCGAGCTGTTCAACCCACCGACGTCCTCTTCAATGGCGGTGTTTTCAAAGCCGAGCCCTTCCGCCAACGGCTGATGGAAGTGTTGTCGTCATGGTCGCCAGATGCTCCTCCCAGAATTCTGGCAGGGGAACATGACCTGGATCATGCAGTTGCCCGTGGAGCCGCTTACTACGGCTGGGCGAAGGAACACGGCGGCGTACGGATTCGCGGCGGGGCTCCGCGGTCGTACTATGTGGGCATCGAGACCTCAGGCCTCGCGATTCCGGGCGCTCCGCGGCCGCTCAGAGCCCTCTGCGTTGTTCCCAACGGCATGGAAGAAGGGACCAGCATCGACGTCCCCTCCGGCGAGTTCGGTCTGGTTGTCGGAGAGCCGGCGACATTTCGCTTCTTCAGTTCTGCTACTCGGAAGGAAGACAGGCCGGGTGATTTGCTGCAGAGTTGGTCCGAGGAAGATCTCGCGGAAACCGATTCACTCGAAGCAACATTACCAGCCGACGAAGCGCTAGACAGCGACTCCGTGCCGGTTCGCTTTCAATCGAAAATCACCGAACTTGGCGTCTTTGAACTCTGGTGCTGCGGCACCAAAAGCAACCAGCGGTGGAAGCTGGAATTCAGCGTGCGGAAGGAAGAATAGCGATTGCCGTGCCCACCGACCCTCTCCTCGACGACCTTCCCAGCCGCTACGTAGTCGGCATCGATCTGGGAACCACCAACAGCGCGGTTTGCTACGTTGATACCAGCGAGAATCCGTGGCGGGTTCAAGTGCTTTCGATTCCGCAACTTGTCGCGCCCGGCCAGGTGGAAAGGCGGGACACGCTGCCGTCGTTTCATTATCAACCGACGACAGCAGAAGTGGCGGCCGGGGCAACGAAGCTGCCGTGGAAGAGCCAGACAGACAGGCCCGAGAAGAGCAAGCCGGCAGCCAATCCCACGGGGGCGGTTGGGTTTTATGCGCGGGATTGTGGGGGGCAGGTTTCGGGGAGGATGATCGCGTCGGCCAAGTCCTGGCTGTGTCACAGTGGAGTGAATCGCACGAGTGAAATCCTGCCTTGGCATGCGGCCACGGATGTCGAGAAGCTCTCGCCGGTCGAAGTCAGTGCTCGATATCTGCGGCACATTCGCGATGCTTGGGATTTTCAACATCCTAAGGAACCGCTGGAAAAGCAGGAAATCGTCCTTACGCTCCCGGCTTCGTTCGACGAAGTCGCGCGAGAATTGACGGTCGAAGCCGCTGCCAAAGCCGGCTTGCCGCGGGTCGTGCTCATCGAAGAGCCGCAAGCGGCATTTTATGCCTGGCTTTACAAGCATGCGGACAATTGGGACAAGCTCGTTGCTCCTGGACAGAAAATCCTCGTCTGCGACATCGGCGGCGGCACCACGGACTTCACGCTCATCCGGGTTCGTCGTGGTGAAGGGGACAAAGTTCTGTTCCATCGCGTGGCTGTTGGCGACCATCTCATTCTCGGCGGCGATAACTTCGATCTGACCCTGGCCCAACACGCTGAGAAAAAGCTGACCAGCGGCGGCAAACTAGAGCCGCGCCAGTGGGATCAACTCGTTCGTGCCAGTCGGCAGACGAAGGAAGAGTTGCTCGGGGCAGGTGGACGTGAGCAGGTCACGATTACGCTGCCTGGCTCCGGATCCAAGCTGATTGGCGGAAGTCTTCAAGTGCCGCTAACCGGCGACGAAGTCCGCGAGGTGCTTGTCGAAGGCTTTATGCCGAAGGTCGCTTTGACGGACAGGCCCGCTCCTCGTCGCAGCGGCTTTCAGGAGTTCGGCCTGCCGTATGCCAGCGATCCGGCCATTACGAGGTACTTGGCCGCGTTCCTTTCCGCCCATCGACATGTGGCGATGGAAGACGAGGATGTGCAGGCCGGTCACGATCCCGCGCGGCCCGACGTCGTCCTCTTCAACGGCGGCGTCTTTGAATCCGTCCTCCTTAAGCAGCGGCTGATCGATTGTTTGTGCGAGTGGTTTAGAACTGCCGAAGCACCCTGGCAGCCGCGGGTCCTCGACAATGACCGCCTGGACCTCGCAGTTGCCCGCGGAGCGGCCTATTACGGCATGGTCCGCCGCGGCGAGGGTGTCAAAATTGCCGCGGGATTGGCTCGCACCTATTATCTGGGGCTGGATGCAACCCATGAAAAGGCGACTCCGCAGGCGATCTGCCTGGTCCCGGGCAGCGCAGAGCCGGGGCAGGATATTACCCTTCCCGGCCGCCATTTCGATTTGCTGGTTTCCGAGCCAGCTGAGTTTCCGCTCTACGTTTCCAGCACCCGCCTGGCAGATCGCCCCGGCGAACTGTTTCCCATCGACCCCGAGCAGATGACCGCTCTGCCGCCGATACGCACGGCGCTCAAGACCCGCAGGCGGAGCGAGCGAGGCATTGTGCCTGTGGAGTTGCACGCCAGGCTGACGGAAATCGGGACGCTGGATTTGTGGTGCAGCGAAGTAGACGTGGTCGGGAGGAATTTTCGCGATCATGCATCCAACGAGAATGACAAATCCAGTGCCCCGAAAACCGCTCCCGACCCCTTCGTCCCTCGCACCTGGCGGCTCCAATTCGATGTTCGGAGCGCCACCCAAACGGATGTCGAAGCTCATGAGTCCGCGGCGGAGTCCGAGGGATTTATCGACGAAGATACGTGGCTCGTCTGCCAGCAAGTGCTCGCAGAAACCTTTGAAGCAGACGCTCGGCAATCTCCCGACACGCTGATCAAACGGCTGACGGAGACGATTGGCATGGAGCGTGGTGATTGGCCCACGTCGTTGCTGCGGCGAATCTGGGAAGCACTGTTGGAACTTGAACCCGGCCGCCGCAAGAGCCCCCTTCACGAGGCCCGCTGGTTGAACTTGCTGGGGTATGCGCTGCGGCCGGGATATGGCCTGGCGGTTGACGACTGGCGAGTTGCGGAAACCTGGCGAACCGTGCAGGGTAAGCTCGCCCACGCCGCCCCCACCAGCCGTACGGAGTCCCTCATCCTGTGGCGGCGACTTGCCGGCGGCTGCTCCGCGGGACAACAGCGGG
>CAYUJE010000175.1:0-13547 GCA_964444865.1 uncultured Pirellulaceae bacterium
GGAATAGCTTAGCCGCCGCGTCCACGCGGCGCGGGATGAGCGATGTGTGAAACCCCGCGTGGACGCGGGGGCTAAGCAGCAAGAAGTGTTGACATGAACGAAAACGAAACACTCCGCGAGCAAATGTGGGACCTTTGCTACGGCCTGCTATCGGCCGAGGAGGTTGCCGCTTTGCACAAGCAGATCAAGTCGGACCCGGCTGCGGCCCGGCTGTATGCGGAAGTTCGTTTGCAGGCGGATTTGGTGGCCTCGGCAGCGAAGATTGAGGATGTTGCGGTCACACTCTCTGTGCCAAATGAAGGACGCAAGGTTCAACCCGCGGCAAAAAAACGTTTGGGATCGGGAGAATCGCCGTTCCAGCCAAAGGCTGGTCGTCCCCACAGGAAATCACTTCACTCACCCTCCTATCGCGTCGCCAATTGGCTTGCGGGTCTGGCCGCGACCGCGCTGGTGGCCCTGATTGGTTATGGCTTTTTTGCTCCGGCCCGGCGGGGGGCAACGCCTGCCGAGGACCAGGTGGTCGCGTATGTCTACGGCAACAATTCGCTGCAGAGCGGCCTGTCGCAGACCCTCAAGGTGGTCGCCAAGAATCGCCGGGGGGAGCCCGCGAGCACTGAACTGAGCTATCACGTCTATTTCAAAACCGGCGAACTCGCTCTGCAGGATGTGGTGCAAACGGACCAGTCCGGCGAAGCACAATTCAGCCTGCCTGGCTCGGCCATTCAGCCTGGCAGCCGCCTGGAAGTTCAGGTCCAGAATGACAGACAAGCGGCGGTTCGCAAGGGAGCGAAGGATGAATTGTTCCGCGCTCCTCAAGGGCTCGGCGAGGAGTCCACAAAACTGGTGGTGCCACTGCTGGTGAAAGAGGAGCCAGTCACAACGGATGTGCAGCTGGAAAGAGACGCCTACCAGGCGGGTGAGACGGTGCGGTTCCGAGTGCATTCCTGGCGTGCATTTTCCAAGCAGCCGGCCTTGGCAGCCGACGATTGGAAACTGGTGGCACAGGATGGAAGGGAAATCGAGCCCGCAAACGTTGAATCGCGACCCGAAGCTGGCAACGTCTCGGGTGAGTTTCATTTGCCGGAGGATGCCTCTGCCGGAGAGTATATGTTGGTCGGCATCGATCGAGCATCCGGCGCCTGGCAGGAACTGGATCAAGTCGCGGTGGGACTGGAGGCACTTTCCCAGGGTACCAATCTCCGCCGCAGTTTGGCGGCGAAAAGCAATCGGCAACTCGATCGGTTGCGGGAACTGGATGCGTTGGCATTGGCCCGACCGACGGACAAGCAGTCGGAACCGTTGGATCGGAAGAAACGAGACGGGGAAAAGGGAAAGTCGGAGTTGGCGCGCGGCGGCGAGGAGCCGGCACCTGCGGCGGGAGCTGTTCCGCCCCCTCCAGCCCCCGCCGAAGCTTCCGGCAGCAAACCCGCTCCACCAGCCGCACCAGTCGCCGCCGCTCCCCAGGAAAATGTCCTTGCCAAAAATGGCGTGGTTGCCGACTCTGCCAGCAAAACGGAGGCTCGTCTGGAAAAGGGACAGATGGGTCCCGAGAGTTTGCAAGAGAGGCTGAGCGGAAACGAGAACAAAATACTGCGGAGTGAAGCGAAGGACCGAACTGTTGATGCCGAGGAGGGAGTGGAATTTCAGGGCGATTCCATCCAGGTGCAGGTGCCGCCAGAATTCGCGAAGAGGAAGCTCCTGGTCGTAGTCAGCAAAGCTAACGCGCCAGTAACGACGCAGGAGTATGACGGCGCTTCCGTGAATGATTCCAAAAAGTCGACTTTCTCCTACAGCGAAAGACGGGGCGGTTCGGTCGATCAGAATGTCGTTCCGGCCAAGGAATCCGCTCCCAATCTGGCCAAAAGCAGCAAAGGCTCTGCGGAACAGAACTCGTTGCCAATGCTCCTCAGCCTGCGTGTTCCCCCGGAAGCCGACGGCGACTTGGAAGTGACTTTTTACGACCAATCCGTGCAGCCTTCCCAACCGGTTTATCGGCAGCAGGTGCGGCGAGAGAGTCTCCGTGGCCTGAGCATTGACGTGGCAGCGTTGCAACTGAACGGGGCCGATTTTACTCCCCAAAAGGAAATGCAACTCAGATTCAAAGTGACGGACCAAGGTGGCAAGGTAGTGCCAAACTCTTGGCTCTCCGCGCGCATCGTCAAACTTGATGACCAGATCGCCAGGTTAGATTCCAAAGCCCCTTTGCGGTTTGCCGAGGGGAAGGCAGCAATTTCGGAAGGCAGTGGCGGCCGGACGCTCGCCCCCGGTGGAGCAGGTGGTGGCTTCGGCGGTGGAAAAGGTGCTCCAGTCGATGATGTAGAGGCCAAAGAATTAGATTCGAACGATGACCAAAAGAAGAAGGCATTGGAGCGAGAAATTCTGGCGAAGCAGGCCAAGAAGGTGGAATCCAAACAGGACAAGACGAGCGACGGTACCGCCAGGCCGGGAGAACTCGCCGCCCATGCTCCACCGGCCGCAGCGGCGGGACCTGCCGAAGGAGGCAAGTCCTTTGGCGGTGGCGCTCGGCCTTCCCAGGATGAATCGAAACTGTTGGAGCAGGCGGATCGACCGAGGAAGGGCGGTTTCGGCAGTTCCGATTCGCTCCAGACTAATCCCGAAGTTTACCAACTTGATCTTCCTCAAGAAGTCTTGCTGGGCTCCAACGACGCCCTGATTCAAGTCGCTGATCAGTCCGAACAAGCGGCAGCCAAATCCGCTCACATGAACTTTCAGCAATGGATCGGCCGGATAGTCCTGGTGGTGGCCGTGGCGGCACTGCTGCTTTTGGGAGTGCTGGCCATTCTGCATCAACCGGCTCAGGCTAAGGTGTGGGTGCCCGCGATGGCCGTCGTGGCAGGCAGCCTGGTTGTGGGAAGCGTCTGGCTGCTCAACGGTAAAATGGCTTCGATGGAAGTAGCAGGCGTTCCCAATGTTCGCTTGCAAGGCCACCCAGATTTCGCTCGCAATGGCAAGATGGATCCTGCTTTGATGGCAGATTCTGAGCCCGCAGCCGCTACCCTCGAAAATGCTCCTGGCATGGGCGGCCAGGTAGAGTCTTTCCCTTTGGCCGGAGGAACTCTGGAGAAATTCCAGGGAGAGTCCGGCGGACCGGGCATTGGACCCACGGTGGAATTGCCTGCCGGTGGCTTCGCTCCCAAATCCGAAGCCCTGCCAAAAACCGCTGCCGACCCCGCTGACTTGCCCGGACCTCTGGGTGGTGCAGAAAAGGCCGAAAAGTCTCCTGCACCAGTGCCAGCTTCCAGGCCGGAAGCAAGTGCCAAACCCAATGAACCAAAACCAGGTTTCACACGGGTTCGAACGAAAGCAGGCAAAGAATCCGTCGAGCTCCAGAAGGGAGATTCTCCCCTGGCTCCGCCGCGCCCCGCTGCCATGAAGTCCCTTTCTGGGGGTGCCGATCGCGACAAACGAGCGCCGTCTCCGCGGCTTCTGTGGGAGCCGAATCTCCCGGCCAACGAGTTGGGAGAAGCGGAGTTGAATTTACGGCTCCCTTCCGAGCCTGGCGACTATGTACTGATTGTGGATGTTCAGGGGCCTTATGGGGTCGGCACCGTGCAAAGACACATTCCCGTTCGTGTTCCCCCCGCTGCACCGGCCGCAGTGCCCGCCGCGCCTCCCAAGCCATAGCCCCAACCCGACTTTCTCGGCTAGAATCGGCCTAGGAAAGCTTGCCCGCCGGGGCGGGCTGCTACAAACGCCTAGGGGTGGAATATGTCGGGACTTAAGTCTTTGCAGCGGGTGCTGGATCACAAAATTGTTGCGGTCATTCGGGCCGATAACGGAGATTTGCTCGTCGATGTGGCGGAAAGTTTGCTGGCCGGCGGCGTCGAAGTGATGGAGGTCACTTTTACCGTTCCACGGGCCACCCGCGTCCTGGAAAAAGTGGTTGACCGCATCGGCAGCCGCATTCTGCTTGGTGCGGGAACGGTGCTCGATACCGAAACTTGCCGAGCCGCCTTGTTGGCCGGGGCGGAATTTATCGTCTCTCCGGCTGTCAATGTTGAGGTGATTGAGCTCTGCAAGCGCTACAGCAAACCAGTCATGCCCGGCGCCCTGACGCCGACGGAAGTCGTTACCGCCTGGCAAGCCGGGGCAGACATCGTAAAGATTTTCCCCTCGGAGATTACCGGCCCTAAGTATCTGAAAGCTCTGCATGGCCCTTTGCCGCATGTCCGTCTCATGCCTACCGGCGGCGTTAACCTCGAAACGGCTACCGAATTCCTCCGCTGCGGAGCTTGCGCCTTGGGCATCGGCAGTTCGCTCGTCGACCCCAAGGTCGTCGCCGCGGGGGACTTGAAGAAGATCGAAAGCCTCGCCCGCCAATACGTTCAACTCGTTAAAGATTTTTCCGCTGCTCAATAACTTCTCCCATTCGCCATTCGGAATTCGATTTTCGGAATCTGCCTTCCCCATGCCTCTCCCCTTCGCCTGCCCCCACTGTGGTGAGATGACGCTCGTCGAAGACGAGTTCGCCGGCCACAGCGGACCGTGCATCGGCTGCGGGCGGACGATTGTTGTGCCACGATTCGCCTCACCGCGGCCGGCAGCTGCCGCGGCAGCTGCGACTCCGGCTTCGGCCTATCCGGGGATGCCGCAGGTAAATCCTCGCCAACGATTCCTGTTTCTCACGCTCTTGGGGGTCGGAACGACCGTGGCGGTCCTTGCACTTCTCGCCATTCTGTTCCGGCCGGTGTTAGAATATTCACGAGCTAACTCCCACCGCCGCCAATGTGCCGCCAACCTGCGAACAATTGGCGTCGCCCTCCTGAGCTACGAGCAGAAATACGGCTCGCTTCCGCCGGCCTTTGTCGAAGACAAAGACGGCAATCGCCTGCATAGCTGGCGCGTGCTGATTCTGCCGTTTCTGGGTCCGGAAGAGAGGGCCCTCTACGACGAATACAACCTCAAGGAGTCCTGGGACTCTCCTCAAAACAGACTTCTCGCCGACAAAATTCCCGCCGTCTTTCGCTGCCCCGCGGACGAGCCGGAAAACCCCGGCAGCGAGAATGAAACCAGTTACCTCGTCATTGTCGGCAAGGGAACCGCCTTCCCCGGCACCACCACCGTCAGCCGCAAGGACATTAACGACGACCATCGGCAGACGATCTATGTGGTGGAAGCCAATGCCACCAGGATTCTTTGGACTGAGCCCAACGACCTGACCGATGTGATGCAGGGCTGGCAAATCGGTTCGGAATTAGGGGGGAATCATAGGCGCGGGGTTAACGTCCTCCTCAGCACCGGCGAAGTCCGCTTCTTGCCGGAACATATGGACTCCCAGGACCTGCGCGCCATGAGCACCATCAACGGCAACGAGGTAATGGCGGAATACTAACCCCCTGTTCCCTTCCCAAGCCCCTCGTGACTCTTCTCAAGGCGTACCTCTATCACGTTCCCAATCGTACCGTGGGGTTCCTACCCGAAATCCGACCATGCGCCGCTGACGAGCCTCTGGTGGGGATGGAATCTTGCCTTGTAAGACATGTGCGGTGACTGGGCAATGTAGAAGCCGAGGTAAAGATAGCGGTGGCCCGCCTGGCGGCAGTAGTCGGCTTGGCACAGGACGGAGTAGGTGCCGAGGCTGACGCCGCGGAAGTGTGGGTCGTAGTAGCAGTAGACGGCGGATAATGCAGTCTCGCCGACGTCGGCAATTGCTACGGCGATTAGGGCTCCTTGGTGATAATAGGCGAATTCCAGCGTCTCGCAGCAACTGGAGGTGAGAAATTGCTGATAGCCGGTTATATCAACCAGATCTTCGTCGCTCTCTTTCAAGCGACGGACCCGCTGGTGCAAATTGAACAGTCGCACTCGCTGCTCATTCACGATGGGCCGGCCGATTCGCACTTCGAGCAACTCGTTTCCCTTCCGCCACTCCCGCCTTTGCGTCTCATTGGGCCGGAAGAGATCCATGTCTAGCCGAATCGGCTCGCAGGCTTGGCAGGCGGGGCAATGAGTGCGATAGAGGAACCGTCCCGTCCGGCGGTCGCCGGCCGCGAGGCAGGCATCGAGTTCTTGGGGCGTCACCTGCTGCTTCTGAAAGCGGAGCGGCAGCAGGGCCGTACGCTCCGGCAGGTAGGAGCAGGGGTGCGGGCTGTTGTAAGCGATGACTTCGTTCATCGTTCGTTGCCAAGAGCCGGACGAAAGGAAAACGTAAATTTTAAATCTCAAATCTCAAACAAATGAGAATTGGAAATCAAGAATCAGGAAACTGTTTCGAGGCTTCCCAATTCTGCATTCCCATTTGTTTGAGATTTGAGTTTTCTGATTTCCACTTTTCGTTTCCTACTGGAAAGTTTGTCCTCCGCCGCTGTATTGGTCGAATTCGCCGTACCGCTCGGGGGCAGCGTTTTCGAAACGGGTGAATTCCTTGAACCAGAGCAGGTTGACGTCGCCGACGGGGCCATTACGCTGCTTGGCGACGATGATCTGGGCTTTGCCTTCATACTCCTTCTTGTCATCGCCGTGGCGATAGTATTCCTCGCGGTGAACGAACATCACCACGTCGGCGTCCTGCTCGATGGCCCCCGATTCGCGGAGGTGCGACAGCCGCGGAATGTTTTCCTTTCCCTGTTCCGTCTGGCGGTTAAGCTGTGCCAGACAGAGGACGGGGACCTTGAGTTCGCGGGCCAGAATCTTTAGCCGGCGGGCGATTTTAGCGACCTGTTCCTGCCGGGCGTCCTTGGGGTTATCTGGCTCGATGAGCTGCAGGTAGTCGATTACCACCAGGCCAAGCTCCCCCTGGCGGCGCTTGATGCGGCGGGCGGCAGCGGCGATTTCCGTGACGGTGCGGGCCGGCGAATCGTCGACGTACAGCGGCGTTTCGGAGAGGACCGCGGCTTTCTCCACCAGCTTGAGGCGGTCGTCCTGCGAGATGGTGCCGTTGCGCATCCGGTGGCCGTTGACCTTGGCGACCGAACAGAGGAGCCGGTCCGCCAGCTCAATTGCCGACATTTCCAGGCTGACGAACAGCACCGGCTTTTTTTGCTGCAGGGCGACGTTCTCGGCAATGTTCATGGCGAAGGCCGTTTTGCCCATACTGGGGCGGGCGGCCAGGATGACCAGTTCGCTGTTGTGCAGTCCGGAGGTTTGATTATCGAGATCGGCATAGCCGGTATCGACGCCGCCGCTGGTGTGCCGCCCTTCCAGCCGGGCTTCCAGGCGGTCGATGGCGGTGTGCAGCACGTCCTTGATGGATTTGACGGCGCTATCGGAACGGTTATCGAGGATGGAGAAAATCTTTTGCTCCGCCTGCCCCAGCAGATGCTTGGCCTCCTGCGTTTCGTCGTAGGAATCGCGGAGGATTTCGGTGCTGGCGGTGATCAGCGAGCGGAGCGTCGATTTCTCGCGGACGATATCGGAATAGTATGTGGCGTGGGCGGCGTTCGGGACCGAGTTGATGATTTTGGAAAGGTACGCACTGCCGCCGATCGATTCAAAATCACCCGCCGCCTTCAGCCGGTCGATGAGAAGCGTGGGGTCGATCTTTTTGCTCGACTCGTGCAGCTCGCACATGTGCTTGTAGAGCTTGCGATGCGCATCGTCGTAAAAATCGTCCGGGCGGACGATCATCACTACGTCGTCGAGCACATCAGGCAAAAGCACGATGCTGCCGAGCACCCCAATTTCCGCCTGCAAATCAAACGGCGGCTGGCGGTCGAGAATATCCGTGGTGGGAAGCAATGGCCGCTTGCCATCCGTGCGGCGGGTCGTGGTTGTGGACATTAGAGATTCCTTTCAGTTACGCGGCAGTGGTACAGGCAGGACCAAAGAACTGGACCGTCTTTTTTGCCACTTCTAAATCATTTTGACGCAGAAACGGCCAGCAGTTGTGGTAGTCGCCGAATCCTTCCATTTGCTTGATTCGCGTGGCAGAATCCTGATGGATTCGTAACTTCAATCCGAGCCAGGTCAATAACAATAGTAGTCCCAGCGGCAAAATCACGCCTAACGTGATCGTGGCCTGAGGGACGTTTCCAAGCCACGCCAGAAGGCAAAGAATCAGCCCCAATGCTACGGTCAATGGAAAAAGTAGAGTAAGACATCTGGCGACGGGATCTTCCGGCCATTCTGGCCAGCCATATTCCTGGTCTGTGTACAGAAATAGAATGCTACGTGACGCGAAACTGCGAACTTCTGGAGACACCGCGTAATACCCTTTTAGGCGATACGTGGAAGAATCGCTGTACAAGCTCCAGCCGAATTCGGCAATTGAGGCAATGGCGTGATCCTGGGAGTTCCAGTGTAAGCCGTAGACTTCATCGAAGTCGTCGTTCGTCATCCGCCCCGTCACCAGCCGACGAAGCGCGATGCGGAGTTCGGCTCGTGCTTCTTTGTCGACCATGGTTTCTCCTATACGAAACGTCACGACCAATCGCGATTATACGCGATTCACACTGCCGATTTGGAATGGCAGGAAAATGGATGGCAAGAAAATGAAGACGTGGATTCCAACTTGACCGAATTCCTTCGCTTTATCTTCTTGCCATCCATTTTCTTGCCATTTCTTCCGAATCGGCTCGTCATCCCAAGGCATAAAAAAGCCCGCGATGGGATTCGCGGGCTGGTTCGGTGATCGTTGAAAACCTGTCGGCAGTGCGTATTACGCGTGCATTTCGCTAACGCTCATGCACCCTACTTCTTTTCGGCTTTCTCTTTGCCGGCCGGCTTCGCTTCGGCTTCCTTTTTCTCGGCTGGGGCTTCGGTCACGACGGTGGGGACGACCCAGACCTTCAGCTCGGCATTGATGTCGGCGTGGAGGTGGATCTTGACCGTGTAGAGGCCGAGTTCCTTGAGGGGGCCTTCCAGCCGCACCTGGTCGCTGGTGATGTTGAAGTGGGCGGCCTTGAGGGCGGAGACGATTTCGCTCGCACCAACGCTGCCGTAGAGATGCCCTTCGTCGTTGGCATTGGCCTCGATGGTGATGCTCTGCTTGGCGATCGATTCCGACAGGTCGCGGAGGGACTTGAGCCGGGCCTTTTCGATTTCCTGCAGTTTGCTCCGGTGCTTTTCCACCATCCGGCGATGGTGGTCGGTGGCGACCGTGGCGAGCCCTTGCGGCAACAGGTAATTGAGGGCGTAGCCCCGCTTCACCTGGACCACGTCTCCCTGTTTGCCGAGGTGATCGACAGACTGGATGAGGAGCAGTTGCACGCCCCCGGTGGGACCTTTGGGGAGAGCCTTGAAATGCGTGTGTTTGGATTTGGTAGCCATCTGATTGTTTCCTGTCCCTCGCTCGCGCTTCGGGTTAGTGATGCGATCCCTCGCCTCGCGGGTAGGGTTAGTATTTTCTGGGCAGGCTGGAAGCCTACCCCACTTGGTTAAAACGGTATTTCGTCGGGCGGGGGCTGAGTGGCTTGAGGTGCCCTGGAGGGGGCGCTACTGCGGGCGGGAGGTGGGCCGGATGATTCATGATCACCACCGCCGCTGTATTCGTTTTCATCGTAGTTACCGCCGCCGCTGGACCGTCCGCCACCGCCGCCTCCCTTGCCGCCGACCATTCGCATGGCCTCGCCGACAACTCGGAGTTTACTATGCTTCTGGCCATCCTTTTCCCAGCGGTCGAGCTTCAGCCGACCTTCAATCAAAACGGGCGAGCCTTTGCTGAGATACTCGGCAGCGACTTCCGCGGTCCGGCCCCATAAGGTGACGTCCACGAAAGTCACTTCCTCGATCCACTCGCCCTGCTGATTTTTTCGTTTGTCGTTGACCGCCACGGTAACATCCGTCACCGCCAACTGGGTGCCGGTGTATTTCAACTCGACGTCGCGGGTCAAATTGCCCATCAGGATTACTCGGTTAAAGCTGGCCATAATGTTGTCCTCGGCGAAGAACAGGAAGTAAAGTGAACAAAAGTCACCACTCCTGTACAGCTTATCAAATCGTTTTCCTGGTTTCAAGTTGCCGGCAAAAAATTCTTGTTAGTAGCCGGCACACTCCGTGTGCCAGCCGTTTCCCACACACGGAATGTGCGGGCTACAAACTAATTCCCCAGTTCCACATCGTCGTCAACCGCATCCGGAGCATCCGGTTCATCGACCGGGGGAATCACCACTTCCGCGGCTCGGCTTTTGCCGCCACCCTTGGCGTGTTCGACCAGGGCGTCGACCAGACGGGGATCCACCTTCAGGGTCATGTCCCGCACGATGGTTTCGTTGATCCGGATTTCCCGGCTGAACTCGATGAGCTTGAGGCTGTCGATCCGGAAGTAGGTGAGCCAGTAGGTCCCCTTCTTGTGGCCGTCGATCGGATAGGCCAGCTTCTGTTCATTCCACAGACGGCTGACGAGGACTTCGCCGCCGAATTTGGCGACCAGGTTGGGGATTTGAGCCCCGACTTCAGCCGGATTCTGGGCGTACTTGTTGGAGTCCAGAATCACCAGGTTTTCGTATACGTTCTGAGCCAAGGCAATCTCCTTCGATGTCGCGGGAAAGTACTCACCGCACGGTGCGATGATGGGCCTCACGCGGAGCGTGAGGAGTACTTTACGATGCGTTGTATTGATTCATGCACTGCTGCGTTCCCACTTTCGTCCAGGCGGCAGCCGCCTCAGTCGCGAGGGTTAACGCAGTTTGGATTTCCGGTTGTTCTTCTTTCGTAAACTTGCCGAGCACAAAGCCCGTCACGTCTCGCCCCGGCAGCGGGGACCCAATTCCAATCCGCAGGCGGGGAAATTCATCAGTCCCCAGGCGGCGGATCACATCTTCCAATCCCTTTTGACCTCCGCTGGACCCTTTCGCCCGAAACCGCAGTTTGGCCAGCGGCAGGGCGAAATCGTCGCAGATAATCAGCAGGTCTTCATTCTCAATCTTGTAAAAATCCCGGGCGGCCAGCACACTGCCGCCACTCAGGTTCATAAAGGTCAGCGGGGTGAGAAGCAAAACCTTCTCGTCCCCAATCTGCCCTTCCACCGATTCTCCTTGGAATCGGGCTCGTGGTGTGGACTTGCCGTATTTGGCACTCAAGGCTCGCAGCACTTCAAACCCGACGTTATGCCGCGTTCCAGCGTACTGCGTGCCAGGATTTCCCAGTCCCACGACTAACTTCATACCCATCTCAAATCTCAAATCGCAAATCCCACTCGTTCCCAAGCTCTGCTTGGGAACGCACGTCTGGCAAGTTCTGCTTGCCAATTCGCGAAGCGGAGCTTCGAGACTTGGTGTCCCAAGCAGAGCTTGGGACACAGCAGATCTGGATTTGCGAGGAAATTACTTTTTCTTCTCCTCTTCCTCTTCCTCGTCCGTCTTTTCCTTCTTGATCAATTCGGGCTCGACGCCGGTGGCCCCATCGGCACCCGCGGCAGGAGCTTCTTCTTCGGCTCGCGGTGTGACGCATTGCACCACGACGTCTTCGCCGTGGGTGATCAATTTGGCACCGTCGGGCAACTTGACATCGGAGACGTGAATCGCCTCGTCGAGCTTGAGTTCCAGAACGCTGACCACGATCTTGTCCGGAATCGACGCTGCCGGGCATTCAATCTCGATCTCGTGCGTAATGAACTGCAGCACGCCCCCCTCGGTGGCACCGGCGGGGGTTCCCTTCAGTTCCAGCCGGACCGTGGTATTCACCATTTCGGTCAGGTCCACCCGCATCAGGTCGAGATGGATGATGTTTTTGCTGTAGGTGTCCCACTGCACGGAGCGGATCAGGGCGCTTTCGCTGACATCTCCTTTGAGAGCAACCAGTTTGCCGCCATGCTTGACGGCTGCCATCAGCTCCTTGTGGACGACCGCGAGATTGACGTTCGCCAAGCCGTGGCCATAGAGAATGGCGGGGATGGAACCCGTGTCGCGGAGGCGACGCATCCGGGACGTCCCAATTTCCCCGCGGACTTTGACGTTCAGTGTTTCAGCCATGAAATGATTCGATTGCAAATATGGGTGGCACGCCCACGCGGTATTGCGTGGGTGAGCAGGTCGATTTCCCGGCCAATTTGGGAAACTCCTTATTCTGCCAAAAACCCTTTCGCTGACAAGGGTAACGACGAGGATTTTTTGATGAATTCGGCCTGTTTTGGGTGGCACGTGCCAAGTCCGACACTAGCCCGGCGCAAGCGAGGGAGAACCGCGTTTCTCCGTTTAGGAGGGTTTCCTTCCTTAGCCATGCATTACTTCCTCGCTTGCGAATTGGGCTGGTGCTAGTCTATTCAGCTGCCACGTTTTCACCCTTGCCTCCGTGAATCCCTGCTTGTAACTTGATGATACTACCCACTTTCCGTCACGAACTACTGATTTGCAGCATCATGGCTAAGACCGCCGCCAAGACCTTTGAATACGTCGAACCGATTGGGGCCCGCGTGCTGGTCCGCAAGGATGAGCCCAAGCGTCAGACCAAGGGGGGCATCGCCCTCCCTGACCAGTCCGAAATCCCCACCATCACCGGCCGCATTGTGGCCATCTCGGCCCAAATCGAAAACGACGAGGACGTCCCTCTCAAGCAATACGACAAAATCCTCTTCCACCCCAAAAACGCCATCCCCGTCGACTTCGAAGCCGACAACGCCCTCTATGTGGTCCCCGTGGAAGATGTCGTGGCGGTCTTCCGGCGGGATAAGCCGGCGGCGGAAACTGAATAGCCGTTAGTTACCGGCAAAAGTTACCCGTTTTAGATAGAATTCCCATCAACACCCAGACAGCCGACTTTGGCTCGGCGAGGTAGTTTGTCGCTTGATGATTGAAGTTCAGTAGAAGGAACAAGGCGAGACATAATCTTTCGGGAGGGAATAAGTAAAGGAATGTTTGGGCAACTATACGAATCGTTCCCCTATCCCCTCACCGTTTGTCTCGGCACTTGGGGTACGCAACTCAGCGCACGAAAAAAGGCGAGAAGCACACTGCCTCTCGCCTTGATTTAAGCAAATCGATTTCCTACTCAAACCACTAATCCCACCACCACTGGCTCTTGGCCAGATTCTTCAGACTTACCTTTTCGTGGGCGGCTTGAACGGTTCCCTTCTCGTCCTTGAGGAGGGCGTTCTTTTCGAGTGCCTTCAGCGTTTCGATCTTCACGCCACCGCCAACCGGCGTCATCAGGGTGGAACCCTTCCAAACCGCGGTGCAGGCGGTCTCGACGGTCTTGGGCGTTTCGCAAGTCTGCACAGGGCAGGCACTCTCGTTGCCGAAGAATTCCATCTTCCAACCCGACTTGCCGTACATGTCCTGCTGCTGGATATAAGCAGCGGCGATGCTCAAATCAATCAGGTTCCGCATCTGGGCATAGACGGCGACTTTGCTGGCGATCTGCGGATACTTTTCGGTGAATCCCTGGCAGAACAGCTCGCTCGCTTTGCTTCCCTTGGCGTTGTTGGCCCGGGTACCGTCCGCGTTGACGAGTTCGTTTTCGCCGACGAGTTTCACTCCGTCACCGACCAACTCCATCGCCAGTTCGTCATCGCTCACGCGGACGCATTCATAATTCGGCACAAAGAACCACCGCTGCATGGCGTTGGCAGAAACCTGAGCCGCGCTCGCCTTATCGACATAGCTGGCCATCTTCACCGGCGGCTTCTCGATGCCAATGCCGATGAGCTTCAT
>CAYUJE010000176.1:0-7143 GCA_964444865.1 uncultured Pirellulaceae bacterium
AGCCTAAGACTCCCCGCGCTGACGCTTGGGGCTCGCGGGGAGTCAGCGAGCCCCAAGCGTCAGCGCGGGGAGATTTCGGGAACTACTTAATAATCAGCGGCCGGGAGCCGTCCCCTTCTTCGTCCCGCCGCTCCCATTCGCGGCGGACTTCGCCGAGGCCGTAGGCGCACATTTCGAAATCGTGGCTGAGCCTTTCCAGGACGTCGCTGGCAGCGTCCTCCTGGCGGTCGGTCTGGATGGTGCTAGCAATGTAGTAGGCCCGCTTTCCTTGTTCGCAGTAATTGACGAAGAAGTCCTTGTGGGAGACTTTCTTCAAGCTGGGCAGAGCTTCCGGATAAACGCCGGTCCAAAAAAGGGTGACGTCGCCGATGTGCCGATGGACATCCCGCCGGGCGATGCCGACGCGGCTTTCGGCTTCGGTCAGCATATCGACCACTTCCTGCATCGGCACGCCGCTGGGGCTGCGGACGCGGGTGAGGGTGTCGAAGCGGACGAAGCGAATCATCAGGTCGCTGACGTAGTCCACGAGCTGGGGGTCCGCGATGCCGAGGCGCGATTCAAAAACGTTCTCGCAGAGCCCCGTAAAGAAACGGGAGAGATTGGAATTGTCGGAACTGATCATGGCTGCCGCTCCCTGTAAATCGACCTTCACCGTTGGCGGAGAGGCCGACTGCAAGGCAGGTGGCAAACCGGGTTGCCTCGCAGGGTCTATCAGCCGCGGGCGACTGAAGAATCCCATCACTGTTCTTCTATCTCAACTTTAGTTTCGTCCTCCCTGCGGAGTCAAGTTCGGAAAAATCAGTAATTCGCGAGATAATTACCCGCTTGCCGCACCTTTGTGGGAATAATCCGGCTGGGGGGAGCATCTGCTGGTTACCGCGCCAGGCACGACTCGAAAGCGCGCGAACCAATTCCCGTACGGCGTGTCTGCTAGACATGGGACAAGTGAAGCCATTCGCTCGCTGCCCGATTCCACGAAACCCTGAAATCACCATGCTCCGGCTGTCCCGCTACAAACGCTTTACTTTGGCTGCCGCGCGTTTTGCGCAGCAGCACGTCTTTGCCCTGCGCTTGTGACAGCCGAATCACTTGGCCTGCTCCTTCAGCAAACCAAGGCCCGCTGTCCCAACCAGCGGGCCTTTTCGTTTCTCGTAGGTTCTGAAATCCACAATCGGCAATCTGCAATTCACTGGGGTCGGTAGCTGAGACGGTGTAGCGCCTGGCTGAAAACCAGGAGAGGAGGATTCGAGCGCCTCCCGACCCACTGGGGGGAATGACGAAATTCGAATGACGAATGGCGAATGGCGAATGTAAAGACCAATTCGTCATTCGCCATTCGAATTTCGGAATTCTCCCCGGGGGCTGTGGCGTAACGGCAGCGTATCCGCCTTTTAAGCGGAAAGGTGGGGGTTCGAATCCCTCCGGCCCTATTGAAACACTAGCCCGACGCGCAAGCGAGGGAAATGCGTATTGCACCGGTGCAACGTCAAATTCCCTCGCTTGCGCGTCGGGCTAGTATTTGTTCCTCTTGAAACACTGAGGAGCCCTGAAGCACTTCCCTACTTCTTCGCCATCTTCATGTTCTTCTTCTCTCCCAGCGGGCTGGGGACGAAGCGATAGGTGCCGCCATAGGTCTTGGCGATGGACTGCAGCGTCTCCTCCCCTTCCTTGCCATGAAAGCCAACGGTGTGGATGACCACTTTGGGGGCTTTGCCGGTGACCGGATCCTCAATGAAATTGTTCGCTTGCAGGAAGCGAATCGTGCGTCCCCGATCGGTGAAGCGGCCGTCGGAGAGAATGTAAATCGCATCCGGCAGTAAATCCACGGAGAACTTGACGGCGTCGTACGGATCCGTTCGCAGTTCGTTTTGGATGGAGTTCATCCATTTTTCAAATTTGCCCACGTTTTCCCGCGTGGCGGCCACGCAATTGACTTCCGGCTCGGTGCTGGGGGCCAAGGTCATGCGGGCAGCGTCGCGGTCAAAGAAGATGACGTAGAAAAACTGGTCCTTGGAAAGTTTTTGAATGGCGTAGAGCAGTTCCCGCTTGGCATCGCCAAACTTGGCCCCGCGCATGCTGTTGGAGCTATCGACGATGAACATAAACCGCCGCCCCTGCGCCTTCACGCCGAAAAACTCCGCGCCCATTTTTCCGCCGGCCACGGTCGTCATCCCCTGCCGCTCACTGCCGAAGATATCTCCCACGTCGCCGACGGCGGACGTTTCCACGTCGGCTGCACTTACGCTCACAGCGCTGGCCGTGACCTGCGAAGGGTCGCCGACCGTGGTGCTGAGCATCTCTTCGCCACCGACACTTTCCAAATTCACCTGCGGCATATCCTTGAGTTCCACGATGGCGACCGGCTCCGTGAGCGTCGGCAGGTCTTCAAAAACCGTGCTCACCAGCGACACAACTTCCGGCTGCGGAGGCGGGACGAGCGTCCAGCAGGTCAAGAGCAGCAGAAGCACCAGATGCCCTATCATGCTCACCAGCCAACTGGGAGTGGCGCGGAGCGGGCGGAGAGGCAATTGATAAAGCCAAAGCGCGAGGGGAGGAGCCGCCGCCTCTGCCACCGGCAGCGGAACTGCTGCCGCGACGGGCGGGGGCACAATCACCGGGGGCGGAACCGGCTCTTCAAGCTCGGGCGAATCGATTTCCGGAGTTAAAACTTGCTGGCTCATGACCGCCTCTTGCCATGACAAAACGCAACCCGCGGTTGCTTCATACCCCTTCAATTCTCACCCATCATGGGGTGAAGAGCAATCTTAGTTTCCAGAATGTCGGCTTCATCACTTTTTGGAAAGGGCAAGGATTTCTAGAGTCCAAGCCCCCTTTACCTGGCTGGCGTGCCAGTACCGGAAACAGACGACATTCGAGGCTAGCGTGCTGAAAAAACCTGGCTATGGTTGGATGACCTTTCTCGCAGCAGTACACTTTAGACCAGCTCACTGCCGCGAGAAAACCAAAGCGACTCCCGAATCGTCTAATCAGGTATGGTACGCCTATCTTTCCTGATCAGTTGGCTGGTTGTATTCGGTCCGGCGGCGTCCGTTTTTGCCGGGCAACCTTACCAGGCACTCGACGCCGGTGATGTTTTCGTCGCCACGATCACCCGCGTGGAGGATCGCGGAGCCACCAATTCCCAGCCGCCGCGGGTGTGGCTGCAGGTGCATGAAGTGCTGCGCGGGAATGCCAAAGTCGAACGCTCGCCGGCCTTCTGGAATCCTCCGTTTCACGGCATCGATTATGGGGACGAAAACCTGCCGGAATTGAAGCGCTGGAATGTCGCGCCGCTGAAAGGGCCCAAAGTGGGGGAGAAATTTATCTTAGGCGGCATGGCGTCCGCTCCGGCGAAAGGTGCAGACAAGGACGTGAAATATGGCTTGTTTGCGTTCGTACGCATTCCGTACAACGAGAAGGCCCGGCAAAAAGCCATCGATACGCTCAGGGCGTTGGACGAGTACCGCCGTAAATATGCCGCCGAACAAGTGGTAGCGGCCAAGGAACGGGCGGGGCGTGGTCAGACCTGGCGCGCCGCGCTCGACGCGAAAACAATCGATCAGTGGACACAAAAGGCCGATGCGGTGGCGATTGGAAAGATCATTTCCGAATCGACCTTCGAGATCGAGCGGATGATCAAAGGCCGACCGCGTATGTCGTCCGGAGGAAAATATTACGTATCGCTTCCGCAAGATGGTTTCGATAAGCGGATCATGGATCTCGTGATTGATGATCGTCCGCGCTGCGTGTTATTTTTGTCGGAAAAAAAACTGTATGCGTCCGTAACGTCGGTCTATGCGAATCTCGTCGATCCCTACGAGGGGATTGTCATCGCTGATACCGAGGCGATCAAAGCGGTGGAAACGTCGCTGACAAAGCGTCCTGCGCCGAAGCCTCGTCCGGTGCTCGTGATCAGCACCCTCGGCCGTGACGACGCGTCGGCGATCATGAGCGCATCAAGGGCAAGTTTTGAAGTGGTCCACTCCCGCCAATTCTCCTTCCACGGCCCACACTCCATCAAACATGTCCGCGACACGATTCCCCAGGCAGCGTGCCTCATCATGATCGACCACGGCCCTGAGCGGCATGTGCAGGCCTTCCGCATCGAAAAGAGCAGCGCTACGACCGTCTACGACGCGACCTGGCCGGAACACGAGACCCAGGCTCACATCGACGCTTTGCTCAAGGCCCTCGCTGAGAAAACTACGAAGTAGCGCGGTCGACCAGGTAGTCAAAATGCGAATCATGAACTTCGCAGTAGCCTGGATCCTGTACGAGAATTACTCCTCGTCCCAAGGATTCTTCTTTTTCCTCGGTGCGGCCGGTTGCAGGGCGGCGTCGTCTTGCAGGACGCGGTTGGGAGCCAGGGTGCGGACTTGTTCGGCTTCGTGGGCGGCGTCGTAGAGGTTGAGCAGGAAGACGAATGCCCCGACAGCAAAGATCGTCGCGGGAATGATCCAGGAGACGGAGACGCGCGTGGTGGGCCAGGTCAACTCATACATGGTCCAGAACCAGTTGGGGATTTGATATTCGGAATAGTACCAGCCGGAAGGGTCGCCGATGGTTTGAATCGTCAGGAACAGGAACGGCAGCAGAGCCCCCATCAGGGCGACGACGACTTGCAGCAGAAAGATGGCGAACATATTCAGCGGCACATAGCGGCGGACCAGTGCTACGAACAAGCGAATGATGCCCAAATAGGCGGCCACATATCCCCAGACCGCGATCGAAGCCCAGAACCAGGACGAATCCGAGGGAAACGGGCGGGTAATGAGCAGCGAGTTTCGCACGTCACGCAGCGGGCCAGGCAGATTTTCAAAAGGGAGCGACGAGAAGAAGGCGATGTTGGCGAAACACAGAATCTGAGTCCCCACAATCATCGCCAGATTGAGCATGGCAAACGTGTAGCCGCTGGCCGAGCCGGGATTGAACCAGGTGAGCAGGATGCGGCCGGAGAGCGTTTGGGGTAGATTTCGCTTGGCCCGGGGTGAAAGCTGGGCGTTTTCTCCCGTCAGCAGTGCGCCGGCGATGGCCCAAAAAATGGCCCCGATATAGACCATGACCCACATCGATACTTCACAATACGACTCGTCGGTCCACCGCCAGAAAAAGATCATCCAGCCAATCCACATGGCCTGAATAAGCAGGAGCATCCAGCGGATGGGAGTGGAGCGGTTTTCGCTGGCAAACGTGATTTGCCCGGCCGCGATAATCAGAAACAGGGCCCCAAACGCCCCCCAGAAATTGAGCAGGGCCAGATTGCTGACCCAGAATTCGGGCTGGTCAAAAGGAATGCCCACGATCGAAAGACCAATGAAGGCATAGTCCGCGACAAAGGTCGCAAACAGCAACCCCGCAATCAGCACCACCGAAATCAGCACCTGCCAATGCCGCGAGCGGGTAATCGTGGCCGCCAACAGCCCCAGGATGGACAGCACCACCGAAAGCACAAAGGTGTGCAACAACAGCAGACCGATGCTGACAATGTCCACACCCTTGAGGAGGTAGGTGAAGGCGATGCTGGGTGCAATAGCCGAGTAATAGACCATCATTTGCAGGATGGCGCTTCCCAGCTTGCCGAGCAGAATTTGCCGGGCGGAAAGGGAGGTGATGGAGAGGAGTTCAAAAGTGCCATCTTCCGTCTCCGCGGCGAGAGAACGAAACGCGGCAAAGGGAACGACGATAAACAGGGGAATCGAGAGAATAATGATGTAGCCCAAGAGCAGCCACTGACCCCAAGATTCGTAGAAGATATCCGGGACCGTGAAAGCGACGAAAATCGCGGTCCAAACCCAGCTCAAAATGAGCAGCAGCGAAAAGGTGACGCTGAACTGCTTGCTCTTCATCGATTGGCGGGCTTCTTTCACCAAAATCGGGTTGACCCGATCGCCGAGAACGTCGAGAACCGCTTCAAAACGAAGCCCCCAACGGATCAGTTTCTCGCGCCAGCCTTCCGCCGCACCAGGCGCAGCGGAATCATCACTCGGTTCCGCGGGGGAGGGGAGGGGAGTGGTGCCGGTGGTCGGGCCGCCTGGCTGGGCCATCGTCATTGCACGACTCCTCGGGTGACGGACATGAAGACATCTTCCAGCGACTGGCTGTGGCTGGCGAATTCCGCGATGCGAAAGTTGGCGAGAATCATTTCCTTGAGGAGTTGCACCTCGTTATCGCGGTTGCCCGGATGGGAAAACTTGAGTTCTTCGCCGTTGACGGTCACATGCGTGATGTCGGAACGGGCCGTCAGCCACTCACGAACGACCTCCGCTCCCCCCAGGACGCGCACTTTCACCTCGCGATGCGGCTGCTGTTCGCGCTGAATTTCTTCCACGGTGCCGACGGCCAGGAGTTGGCCCCGCTCGATGATCCCCACGCGGTCGCACATTTCCGCCAGTTCGGTGAGAATGTGCGAGCTGACGAGCACCGTTTTGCCGTCAGCCGCGAGGGCGCGGATCATTTCGCGAAGTTCGATGCGGGCTCGGGGGTCGAGGCCGTTGGCTGGCTCGTCGAGAATCAGGACCGCGGGGTCGTGAATCATGGCCCGTCCCAGGCAAAGCCGCTGCTTCATCCCTTTGGAAAGGCCGCGGATCGGCTTGTGAGCCAGCTCGTCGAGCCGGGTGAAGCCCATCGTATGCTTGAGAGCCTGGTGCCGCTGCCGGCCGACAAGTCCGTAAGAGCGGGCGAAAAAATCGAGGTATTCGTAGCAATTGACGTCGGCATAGGTGCCGAAATAATCGGGCATGAATCCGAGCCGCCGGCGGACGCGGTCGGGATCGTTGATGCAGGAGAAGCCGTCGATATAGGCGTCGCCGTAAGTAGGGAGTTCCAGCGTCGCCAGGATGCGCATGCTGGTTGTCTTGCCCGCGCCGTTGGGCCCGATAAAGCCAAAAACTTCCCCCCGCGGCACCTCGAACGAAACGTCATGCACCGCCCGCGTGGTTCCGAAGAACCGGTGCAGCCGGCGAAGTTCGATCATGGGGTGGGAAGGGAGCATGGGGAGGAGGAAATTTGAGTTTTGAATGGCGAATTTCGAATGGCGAATGGCGAATTAGGGTTTGGGGAAAACTTGCGGGCTGGGGCTTACCTTCGAAATTCGAAATTCGTCATTCGGAATTCGTCATTCGGAATTCGGAACTCGAATTTGTC
>CAYUJE010000176.1:7243-13530 GCA_964444865.1 uncultured Pirellulaceae bacterium
ATTCGAAATTCGTCATTCGGAATTCGTCATTCGGAATTCGGAACTCGAATTTGTCCCCTCACCATCTTCCGCGAATGACATGCAGGCTATCTTTCTGTTTGGACACGGGAACCCCCATCGGGACGTCGGGAGAAACATCGACAATGGCCAGATAGGTCCCTGGCTCCAGGAGATCGGCACGAGGGGCGGCAATTTCGCTGAGATTCTTTTCCATCAAGCTGACCGACGTGTGCACCGGGCTGAAATTTCCGCCACCGGGAAAAGCACCCCGGAACATTCTGGTGAGGCCATTGCCGGAAATGGTCGGGTCATACCCTTCGGGGTAACCTGGCTCTTGCTGCTTGATGAGTCTGGCCAGGGCAGTGCGGGCGTCTTCGGCCTTGGTGGGGGCGGGCTCGGCAGTGGCATCCTGAGGAAGATTGTCGGCCGCGAAAAAGTTGCCTTGGCTGTCGCGCAGAACGAGCAGCGCGACTTTGGTTCCCAGCGTGTTGCGTACTTGCAGGAGGGGAGCCGATTTCTGCTCGACGACTTCCAAACGGGTATCGCTCTTCGCCGAACGGACAACCATAAACTGCGACAGGGATCGCGACGACAGAAATCCCGACTTCAGCCGCTGGCCATCCGGCTCCCAATCGATGGCCCGGGAGGTACCTCCCATGTCGTTCTGCTTGAGCAGCAGCGGGAACACCAACGTGTCGGCGGGATATTTGAGTCCGCGCGACGGGGCGACGGACGCAAAATAGGTTTGCCGCGACCAGGAAACCATCTGCCCCGAGCGCTGATCCAGCAATGTGTAGCTGCGGACCCGCGAGCGAACCCCGAGGCCATCCGTCACCAAGGCATAGAAAAAGAGGCTCAGCGTAACGAGAAGCGCACCCAAAGGAACGGTGAACAGCAGCAAGGAAAGGCGGCGAATCCGCCCCAAAAACAGATAATTCAGGGGCCCAATGGCGATGGCAAACATGGTTGCCAGGAGAATGAACGAAAAGACCGGAGCGGCCCCGACTCCCGCGATGTGCCAATTCCAAAAGCCGTCATTGCTGCCGCGGAGACTCATGCCATGCCGGAACGTCCAGCTTTCCCGCTGACCGGGAATGGATGCGAGCAGTTTTTCCCACTCGTCCACTTCTCCCGGAAACGGATTTTTCGACGAGACGGCAATCAACCAGCCCAGTTGGGCCGGGCGGGAAACAAAAAAGGGAGTTTGCGAATTCTTGTTTGCAGCCTGCTGGGATGTGTCGGCGGAAGGCTCCTTCGTATTTTCGGCGGCGGCCATTGCCGGAACGGGAAGGCCCAGGGGCAATCCAACAGCATTCCGGTAGTTCTGAGACGAACTGCCATATTGCTTGATCCGGTGATTGTCCGAATCGAGAACCGTCATCCAGTTGCGATACAAAACCCCCTTTTTCTTCGCGTCCGGCAGAGGGGGGAGTTCCAGCAGTTTTTCAATCTCTTGCAGATGCTCGAATTCTTCCCCGGCGTCGTAGACGACGAGTACCGTTCCGTGGGCGAGCCATTGCTGCAGGGCTTCCTTGCGCTGGGGAAAATCCTTGGCCAGCAATTTCAAATCGTCGCGGGAGATAAAGAGGATGCTGTAAGTGCTCAGGTCAATCCAGCGATCGGGGAGCTCGCTGGGAGGAAACAGATCCATGCTGGTGTAGTTTTCGAACAGTGCCAGCTGCGAACGATCCGAGATTTTTCCATAGGCTCGACTAACACTGGCGTTGCGGTCCCGCGTGCCGGCCGCCAGATTCCGCACATCGGGAAGGTCATAGGTGGCGGCTGTTTCGGGAATCTGGGCCTGATTCTCGGCCAGCAGTCTGTCGCGCGTTGCCCGGTCGGGTACGGCGGAACTGATGAAGAGCAGCGAAGGAAACGCCTCGTCGCCGCTGCCCCACCCGCCGCGAGCATTGAGGGGCAGATACGTCGTGCAAAGTTCGGCCAGCCGCTGGCCTCCTTCACGAACCTCCAGCCCCATGTAATAGCCTTGGCCGTCGCTCGGCATGGAAATGACCGCTTCGCCACTGGTTGCCCCTTCGGGGATTTCCACCACTTGGGATACCGACGCTTGACCAAAAGCTGACCTGCCGCCCAACATTTTGAGCGTGACGCGCACCTGCCGATCGTAGGTGTTGGCCGTGGGGGGAAAATTGGTGAACTTCACCTTAATCGGACGATAGCCGTTGGATTCCGCGCTGCGGAAATCGAGATCCAGGGTCAGACCACACCGGTTCTTCACGCCCAGATTTGGTAGATGCACCGTCTGCTGCGATTGCGCGAAGGCCTGAGCAGCCATAAAGCCGCTCGCCAACAAAATCAGCAGCGCCCAGCGGACCTTCCTGAACCGATTCGTAATGTGCTGGATCATGGGGCAAACTCCGGCGGAGGAAATCAGGTGCGGCTAATCGGGCTGACTGGGCGGAACTAGCTGCGCCGGTGGGCCGGCACTAGCGAACGGAGAAGACCCCCGCGGTCTCCCGGCAATGCTGCGACGAAAGAAGGAAAACACCCAGGCCACCGCGAAAAACCAGGCATAGGTGAAAAACACCAGGGCCAAACTTTCCAAGGCGATCACAACTCCGATCGCCCACGGCTGTCCAAAACGGGCCTGGGCCAGAACTAACGATAATACCGCCGCCACCACCGTAAAACCAAGCAGCCACTTCAAGCTGAAGCGGGGAATCAAGGTGGATTTGGCCGGCTGTTCGTGCTGCACGCGATTTCCCCCCAATAAACAAGCGTGACGAGTCCTGGAGATGCTGAACCACGCCAGAAGGTCATCTCCTAAGACGCTCGCCAGGCGGCATTTTTCCGCCGGCGGACTAGTTGACTTCCTCAACCTGCGATTTCATCGTCAAGTCCAAATCACCATCGATGGGCATGTTGTTGAAGGCAAGGCCAATCTTGCCGCTCACGCGCAAAGTGGAAGTCGACTCAATGGAACGCCCGGCTTCCAGGTCGAATAGAATCGTGTTCTTCGACTCATCCACCTTCAACTCACTCTTGGTGACTTTGAACGGCAAGGCACCCCCTTCCTTGATCGAAAACTTTGCCTCCGTATCCACGGCGGTGATCTTGTGCACTTTCCGCGTGGAATTCACGGTGCTCTTGGTCGTTTCCCCTTCATAGGTGTATTTGCGTTTGACCGTGAAAAACTGCCCCTGTCCCAAGTTGACTTTGGCTTCCCGTTCCCAGGTATCCCCTTTCTTCAACGGCTTGTTGGGGAAGGTCTTGGCTTGCTCGGCGAATTCCTCCTTGATGTCGTCGGGATTCACGTCACTGCCAGGCTTGATTCCTTGCACTTCCAGAACTTGATTGTCCTTTCCCAGGATGATGGTGGTGGACAACTTGGCGTTGGCTTTGATCTTTTCGCGAATGAGATCCGTAACCTCATTCCCACCTTCGTCCTTGGCATCGGGATTCTTGCTGTCGAATTTGATCTTGATGCCCATGGGGAGCCCAATCTCCGACGACAAGATATTCGTTTCCATCGTCAGGGGAAGCTTGCCATCGGCATCCCGTTTGCCAGCACTCATTTTCAGTTCCAGGCTGGTGTTCGATGTTGTTCCTCCATCCTGCCCGGCAATGGTCAGCTTTTGGTCGGCTTTCACCGTGGTCTTCACTTTGTAAGTCTCCCCTTCGGTGAACTTGTGAACCAAAGTGACCTGCCCAAAAGCGGCGGTGCCCATCAGGACGAGGGGAAGGGTCAACAAGTAGAATCGCCGAAGCATGAGAGGACTCCAGAAATGGAAGGGGAATTTCAACCGCTTGGAATTCGCCCTGAGGGGGCAATTCTTGGGTAGTCGCGGTCAGAAAGCAAAAGCCTTTGGTATAGTAGAATGAGAAAGCGAGGCGAACGACGGGTGCTAAACCCGGCCGCCACGGGACTTTGTGCATCATACACCGCCGTGACACCCCCCTCCATGACCCCCGACCTGGCGGATATTCCTCCGGATCGCCGCCCCCGGCACATTGCCATCATCATGGATGGGAATGGCCGCTGGGCCCAGCGCCGCAATCTGCCCCGGATTGAAGGGCATCGCCGCGGCGTGGCCAGCGTCCGCCGCACGGTGGAGGAAGCGGCCCGACTGGGACTGGAACAACTAACGCTCTATTGTCTGTCCAGCGAAAACAGGAAGCGCCCGCAGCCGGAAATTGATTTTTTGATGCACCTGCTGGAACAGTACATGATCGAGGAACGGACCACGATCATGAAACAGAACGTCCGGGTCAGCGTCATCGGCCGGCGGGAGGGAATTCCCGATTCCACGCTGGCCGAGATGGACAAAACCGTCCGCATGAGCAGCACCAACACCGGCACGCGGCTCTGCCTGGCGATTAACTATGGGGCTCGTGGCGAGATCATCGATGCGGTCAAGAGCCTGGCGGCGGACGTTCAAGCTGGGGAACTCGAGCCGGCTGAGATTGATGAATCACAACTAGAGTCCAGGCTCTACACAGCCGGCATGGTCGATCCCGATTTGCTGATTCGAACGGCAGGCGAAATGCGGATCAGCAATTTTCTGCTCTGGCAGATCAGTTATGCGGAACTGTGGGTCACCGACCGCTGCTGGCCGGAGTTTGAGATTGAGAACTTGCATCAGGCCATCCGGGACTTCGCGGCGCGAGACCGGAAATTCGGCGGCCTGCTGATTGAAGGCTAAGTGGGGTAGGCTTCCAGCCTGCCCGGCAGCAGAAGAGAGTAAGATTAAGATTAAGAAGTAGGGAAGAATTGCTGTGTTACTTGCAGAACCGGGACCAACGGCTTACGACCTGCACTTTAAGGTGCTCGGCTTCCCGGTGCGCGTGCATCCGCTGTTCTGGCTATTGGGATTGATTTTGGGTTTTAATGTCGAGCAGCCGATTGTTGTCTTGATTGCCATCTGCGTCGCCTTCGTTTCCATTCTGGTGCATGAGCTCGGCCATTCGCTCATGATGCGGCGTTTTGGGCGAGAGTCTCATATCGTGCTGTATATCATGGGGGGCCTGGCGATCGAGGGGAACGGCTCCTCGTTCGGCGGCTTTCGCTCCCGCGGCAGCCGCACGACTTACGAGCAGGTGCTGATTTCCGCAGCCGGCCCGGCGGCGGGATTTGTGCTGGCGGCGATCGTCGTGGCGGTTTTGTATGCGATGGGGGGACGCATCGTCACGTCACCGGGTCTTATCCCAATGCCTGTGCCCATTTTGGGAGATGACCTCGAAGAAATTGCTCAGAATTACAATCTGATGGTGATGTTCCACCTGCTGCTTCAGTTCAACATCATGTGGGGGCTCCTCAACCTGCTGCCGGTCTTTCCGCTCGATGGCGGCCAAATCGCCCAGGCGGTGATGGTGGCCAAAGATCCGTGGCGCGGCCTCGCTCGCTCCCTATGGCTCAGTGTTTTCACCGGAGCGATCGTGGCGGTCGTCGGCGGGCTCATCCTCCAAAACTTGTTGATGGCCATGCTCTTCGGCTCGATGGCCTACAGCAGTTACCTGGCCCTGCAACAAATCGGCGGCGGCGGCCGCGGCAGGCCTTGGTGAATCAAAATCCGAATTCCCAAATCTGAAATCCACAATCTGCATTCTTACATGTCCCCTCCTCCCCACCGCCTGACCGTCCCGGAATTTGTCGCTTTGAAGCAGGCCGGCAAAAAAATCTCCATGCTCACCGCCTATGACTACGGCATGGCGGCTCTGCTCGACGGCGCGGGGGTGGACTGCATCCTGGTCGGGGACAGCATGAGCATGGTGGTGCAGGGGCACGAAACCACGCTTCCCGTCACGCTCGATGAAATGATCTACCACGCCGAGATGGTCGGCCGGGCGGTCGAGCACGCGCTGGTCATCGTCGATATGCCGTTCCCCACCAACCACCTCGGGGTCCCCAGCGCCATCGAAAGCGCCGGCCGCATCCTGAAACAAACCCGCTGCCAGGCAGTCAAGCTCGAAGGGGGAGCCGACCAGGCGGACGTGATTTCCGGCCTCGTCGCCGCCGGCATTCCCGTGATGGCCCACGTCGGCCTCCGCCCGCAAAGCGTCCACACGATGGGGGGCTACAAAGTTCAGCGAGATGCCGAAAAACTGCTCCACGACGCCCGCGCCGCCCAACAAGCCGGGGCCTTCGGCCTGCTTTTGGAATGCATTCCCGCAGCCCTGGCGGCTCAGATTACGCAGGAACTCACCATCCCCACCATCGGCATCGGGGCAGGGGGGGGGTGCGACGGCCAGGTCCTCGTCGTCAACGACCTCCTCGGCCTCACCAGCGGCTACGTCCCCCGCTTCGTCAAACAATACGCCGACCTCCG
>CAYUJE010000177.1:0-13502 GCA_964444865.1 uncultured Pirellulaceae bacterium
TCATGACCGTGGCGTGCATCGTGAAGAGCGTGGTGTAGAACTCCGGAGAAATCTGTCCTCCCTCCGCGGAGAACAACATGCGGCCAATCACCGGCATATCGGTCCAGGGCCAGGCCAGTTGCCAGCGAATGCCAAGCGCCAACAGCCCGCCGACCAGAAACCACAGAAGCGTGGAAAATAGGAACTGCAAGCCGATGATCTTATGGTCTAGCGAAAATACGTAAGTGCGAATAAACGTACCGACCGACATCCCTTCGGCGTGCCCGTGAGCGTGCGTGTCGTGCGTATCCAATGTAGTCGTGCTCATTCGGCCTCTCCCGTGGTCGGGGTAAACTCCGCGCGATTCTGTTCCCTCGACTGCAAATCCAGCCAGCGATTGAAATCATCCCGGCTTTCAACGGTCAATCGGCCGCGCATCTTATAATGCCCCCAGCCGCAGAGTTCCGCGCAAACAATGTCGAAAACACCTGTGCGATTGGCTTTGAACCAAACGTGCTGCTTCATTCCCGGAACCACATCCTGCTTGAGACGGAGGTTGGGTAGGAAGAAACTGTGCAGCACATCCTGGCTTTTGATACGAAGAACAATCTCCTCATTGGCCGGCACGTGGAGGTCATTCACCATGAGGATGTCATCGGGAGTGCCGACAACACCATCCTTTCCGGCGTAACGAATCCGCCATTCAAATTGTCGGCCGGTCACTTCCGCGAGCGGTGCCATGAGCACATCATCCGCGGTTCCCACTTTCCCGTCGGGGCCCGGGAGCGTCGGGCGGCGCATCTTGGCGTCGGCCCAGGCATTCATCTGATAAATGGCAATAAAGAGCAGCGTGGCAGCGGGGATGATGGACCAGACTACTTCCAAAGTATGGCTGCCGTGCATGTATTTCACAGGTTCCGCATTCCGGCTGGCGTCGTACTTCCACAGGAACCAAAACAGGATGACCCCGGTCACAATGAAAATCGCACCCGTGAGATACAAAATGAACATGAACAGGTCATCGATCACCTTGCCCTGTGGGTTAATGTTTTCCGGCAGCCAATGTCCCTTCATCGGCGGCAAGTCGGCCATCGCCCAGGCGAAGACGCCCACGCCAAGGATTGGCACCAACAGGAATAACAGACTCCAGAACCGTCCCACAGTATTTCTCCTCGTCGCTCTTTCAGCGTTCCGCTTTCAATTTCAATTTCAATCAATTCCGCTCGCGGCGATTTTCCGGCACGGCATCCGCCGGGTTGCTGATGTGCTCATAAGGGAGCGACTGAACATAGTTGACCAGATGCCAGACTTCTTCCGGTTTGAGTTTGTCGTTTCCGGGCATAGGCGATCCTTCGATGCCGTTGCGAATTCGCCAATACACGTCCAGAGGACGAGCGCCGCCGCGATAAACACCCTGACGCAGGTTGCGCGGACGTATGTTGCGGGGCTTAGGCATGCCGCGTGCTTCAAAGTCACTGATGATTTCCGGCGTGGGAGTCTTGGTGATCAACTCCAATGTCCAGCCGTCATAATCTCCAAGTTGGCCATCTCCTAAAGCCGTTGGGCCATGGCAGGAAAAGCAGTTTGCAATCGGACCATAGAAGAGCTTGCGGCCCCGCAATTGCGACTCCTTCAGCAGTACTTCGTCATTGAGCTTTTTCTCTTCCGTTCCCGCAGCGACAAGTTCGTCACGAAGTGCCTTCATCGCATCATTGCGGCTGGAGACCTTGGCCGTATCCTGTGACATCAAATCAACGGAATCAAGCCATTTCTGGACGACGTCATCGGCAAAGCTCTTAATGGCTTCGTTTTTTGATTGGCTGAGTTCCGCCACTTTTTCTTCAATCGCCTTGGGAGTCGGCTCCTTGCCTCCATTCGCTTCGGCAAGTTCCTTCTTAACCGCTTCCATGGGCGGCTTGCTGAGCAGTTCCTTTTCGTCCAATTCGCCAAGGCTGTTGTACAACTGCCGCTCGGTTTCACCTCGAATGGAAAGGTACTTCACATAGTCCACCAGAGATTCGATTTCCTGATCCGAAAGAAGGCGGAAAGAAGGCATGGCCGTGCCGGGAATGCCGTCAATGAGAATCTTCTTCAGGTCTTCGTGCAGGGGACGACGCCCGATTGGAGTTGATTTGAACTTAAACAGTCCAGCGCGGTAATCGCGTGGATAGGGGTTGAGAAAGGTTGCCGTCGGGCCGTTTCCGTCCCCCGTGATGCCGTGACAATGCGCACAATGCTCGCGATAGAGACCACGTGGACGGCCCGCTTCATCGCTGCCGACGGGACCGGCTGACAGTTTGAGTTTGGAAAGATCAACGACTTTGGTGATGTCGGCATTCGGGAGCGCGGGAAGCGTGGGCGAATCAGGCGAGCCGTACAGTGCTGCGAGAATATTGTCGACGTCTTGTTTCTGCTGCTCGGTAAATCCTTGCTTTTCGTAACCAGCCGCCTTTTCCGCCACTCGGGCAAACGTGCTGTAGCGAACAAACTTGGCATCAGGCGAACCACAGCCGGCTGCCATGAGGCATAACGCCGCCACGCAAAGCCGCCCGTTCCGACAAAAGGTCATGATCTCTTTCATAGTATGCAAATGCCGTCGCCAACAGGTTTGACCAACTAGTTCTTAAAAGCGGACACATCCACGGTCACATCCAGCTTGCGGGTTTCACCCGGATTCAAAACATCCTTGTCCTTGAGCGTCAACTTTCCCTTGGGCCATTTGGCGGCCGTTCCATTCAACTTAACGTTCTGAATAAACTTGGCAGACTCCTGCCAGACCTTAAACTCCAAGGGAACGCCGGCGGGCACATTCTTAATCTCAAAGGTTCCGTCGGCTTTCGTTACCGCAAAGTAAGGATTGTCGCGTGTGATCATCTTGGCCGACATCCAAGGGTGAATGCTGCAGGATACATCAAAGGGTTCGGAGGACTCGCCACTCACGGGATATTCGGAACTGTCATTGCTGGCAATGGTGATGTTGGCACTAAGCGCTTTCCCCTTAGCGACAATATTCGTATTGTGACCAATCGGATCACTGTTTTTCAGAATCACGGTCTGGCCCGTTCGTACAGCCACCAGATGCGTCAAGAAAACGCAGGCCTTTTGGTCAAAAACTACCTTCGAATCCTTGGCGGCCAGATACTCCGCGTTTTCCCATTTGGGATCGCCAGCCGGCATCTTCGTGATGCAATAGATGACAACATCTTTGATGCCACCTTTGGAATCGACAACCAGTTTTTCCCCCAGGACGGGGCTGCCTCCCGGCATGCAGACATCCATATCCTTATTGATGGTTAAGCTGCTTCGCGCTGGCGCAGTACCTTCCAAAATGAAAGTGCCCGTGATGGTGGCAAAGCCCGTCGGTTCAGCCGCCACCGCCACTTCAGTCTTGGTAGCCGCTCCTGCCCCAAAAGACTCTCGCAGCCGCACAACCTCATCCTTGTCCGGCCATGCCGCGATTCCCGAATTTCGCCCGCAGCCCATGGCAGGAACCAGAAGGAGTACGGTCATCAGCATTGGAAAACGGAACCAGAAATTCATTGCGCAGCCCTTTCGGCAAACGATGCGTGCCTTACTTGGCTTTGGTTAGGACACTGACGGGGATCTTCACCTCGCCCAAATCGTTACTGCCCTTCTTGATCTCAAAGTCGAGCTTACCTTTCTTCCACTCCACGGTCTTTCCGCCTTGCTTGGCGCTGGTCACGAATCCACAGCCTTCGTGCCAAACAGTAAATGTCCATTTGCCGGCGGGGATGTTCTCAATGGTTAACTCCCCTTTTTCATTGCTCGCGGCAGCATATGGATCTTCGCGAACGAGGATGCGTGCGGACATCCAAGGGTGGATGCTACAGGAAGCGGGCATGAAAGCGCTCTCCGCCTTGGTAAACGATTTGGCAATGCTGCCCCCAGCTGGAATCAAATCATTAAAGGAAGTGTTATTGAAAAAATCCGCCTTGGTGTTGTGGCCCACGGGATCAGAATTCTTGATAACCAACTTCTGCCCGGTGCGAAGGATGACAATATGCGGAACGAAATGGCAATTGTGGTTGTCCAGCACTACGTCCTCGGTCGCCTTTTCGTAGTCGGGATGAATCTTTGGCTTGGGGGAGCCTGGCTTTGGCGAGAGGAAAATCACAACGTTTTGTATCGCACCGGTTTTGGCATCAATCTTGTAGGTTTCATCCACTAGCTTATGCTTGCTGCAAACCTCGATGTCTTTATTGATATTGAGCTTGTCTGCCGTGGGAGCGTTGCCTTCGAGAATGAATTTGGCCTTGAGGGTTCCCCAGTCTTGGCCAAAACCGATCGAAGCGATGGAGAGCAAAGCAACTGACAGAAACAGTGAAAATTTCATCGTGATTCTCCTGCACCCGACGACCTGCAATCTTGGAGGGGTCGGGAAATGATGAGCCGTCAGAATTCCTGTTGAGCGGCGAGGTGGTGAGTACTTTAAGTATAGGGGTGAGGAAAAAAATGGACCATGCGGCATTCAAGAAAGGGAAAGACAAAGCAGCGGAAAACACTGTTCGAAAGCTACTTTTCTTCCTTCACTTTCTCCTCTTTGGGATTGGCTGCAGCACCTGGTGACGGTGGGACCAAAGACTTCACGTTGGTGTTGGACTTTGCATACAGATCAAAATTCGTCAACAAATCCACCAATCCGTCCAGTTGTTCTTCGGCGCTGCCGCGGAAGAGGTCCTGACTGATGCCACCGTGATGCGGAGCCGATGCGTCATAAGGAATATTTACCGGCATGGACGTATACGGCAGGATCATCTTGGGATTGGCAATCCAATCGCGCGTATATTCGGGCCGCAATCGCCGATACACTTCGCCCAAGTTGGGAGCCAGAGCTCGCGCGTTGCCTTGGGGCACAAAATCGGCAACCGCGTGGCACTTCACGCAGTAGTTGCTGTTGGTGACGATTCGCATCGCGTCGTCAAACCTCAGGCTGCGCCCCGGAGCTACCTCCGCGGCCGGAGCCGCGTTGCGATATTCCTGTTCTTTGCGGACGAGCTGAGTATCCTGCCGCGACTCCGTCAGTTCATAGGGATACTTGGCGTTGTCGCGCGCTGAGAAATAGTTGACCAGATCCGTTGCTTCTCCCGAAGTCATATTGAACTTCGGCATCCGGAGAAAGACCGCGGGCCGAATCGGATAAGGCTCCAAGAGGAATTCGTGGAGCCAATTTGGATTGACCTTGGCCCCTTCTCCAACCAGCGGCGGAGGAACCCAGCCAAAAGCTTCCGCGCCGGAAGCGTTGGGGTTGAATTGTTTTTCGTACTGAGTAACCCGAGGTATTAAGTAGCGGGCCAGCACGCCACCTGTGGCGGGATACCTTTCGTCGATGACGCGATTCGGAATCGACAGGGGGTTTTGCCCCGTCATGTAGGAGCCGCCGTCAATAATGGACGGACGGTAGAGATCCAATCCAATTTTGATTGCCTTGGGATCGTACGCGTCCTCGTTGGTCACGGCACTGTCGTCGGCTTCATCGACGACTCGGGGTAGACCATCAGGAGAATAAGCCGGCATGCCGCTTAAGACGGAGTGCAGTTCATTGCGGCCATCAGGCTTCGCCTGAGTAGTCAGATCTGTCGGGCTGAAATGAGGGGAGAGGAAGGGATAGGTTGCATTCGTCCCCTGCTTACCAAAATCGCCGGGCGAATAGCTGATTTTCCACTTTTCCGTCTCCAGCACGTGACAACCACCGCAGTTGTATTTCTCGAGCACCTTCTTGCCCGCGATTAACGCCGCATCTTTGGCGGAGGGCTTATAGAGATATTTCTCGCGAGGCGGCTCGGCGACGAGGCCCAGCACAAAGGTAATTACCGCTTCCCGCTGCTCCGCGGTGAACGGAAATTGCGGCATTCGCAATCGTTCGTTATACCGCTTGTTATGTGTCTTTTTGTAATCATAACTCCGGGGTTCTTGGAGCTTCTGATAGATAAACCCGATGCGATTGCCCGCCTCGAGCTGATGATGAAAAAACTCATCCGTCTCGGCGGCTTCCGTCGCAAGGAGTGCGGCAGCATGATCATGCCCGCCCGTGGCATCGTTTTCCGCTTCGCCAGGTTTGGCATGTGCGTCATGCTTGCCATGGGCACCCGCTGCCGCATGGCCATGGCGGCGCTCCATGTACTCGGCAATATGCTCAAAAGCCAGCTTGCTGGGATCTTTGCGACCCCAGTCGGCCAGACCGGTGCCGATGGGCTTGGCATCTTCGAATTTGGGAATATCGTGACAGCCGTAGCAGCCGTATTTTGAAATGGTCTTGCGGCCGATGTAGCGAAGTTTTTGCTGGAGCAGGTCCGCACTGCCTCGGACGACCAATTCCTTTTCGGCTCCCTTTAACTCCGACTCTAATTCGGCGGGAATTCCCTTTGACAAGTAGGTATCCGCATCTGCGGGAAACGCGTCCTTGAGGTACTCGAGGACCAACTCATTAAGATCGGCGACGCCTTGAATGTCCGTCAAGGTTTTCGTCGCTTCGGGAACAGGCTTCCAACTCAAATCCCTCGCTGCTTGGGTCCCCTCTTCAGCGGCTGCTGGCGCGGCAAGGAGGAATTCGACGATGTCGGCAGCCGGGTCGAAATACCGATCCGGTTCCGGATTCTTGGGATCCTGGGTAGCGGATTTAGGATGCAACTCAGGATTCAGGAACAAATTCGGCATCACGGTACGGGCGTGATAACGCGTGGGGTCCTTAATCCAGCTATAGAGCCAGGACTTGCCTTGGGGATTACGGTCCGCGGCGAATTTCAAGCCAATATTCGAGAGATCCGGCCCCTGCACAATGTCCTCGGGCTTGCGGAACTTGCTCACCTCCGGGAAGTCAGCGTGCGTGTGGCATGCCAGGCAGCCCCTCGTCTCGAACTGAAACTTGCCTCTTGCCAACTGTTCTTCCGGTGTCCCAGCATCCAAACCAGTCGGTGGCTTGATGGGATCGAAAGTCTGCTTGTATTCATTCAGGAAGGCCATAATGCCGCGAATCTCAATCGGTTCCAGCTTCTGGGCAATATGGAGGGAGTGCTCATCCTCAGGATCCTGGAGATGGTCGTGCAAATTAAAAAAGGCTGGCATCCGGGTTGTTTCCCGGAAATTCTTGGGGTTATTGATCCAGTCATAAAGGAACGCCTGGTCGAGTTTCTGGCCAACGTAACGCAAAGAGGGTCCCACCTTGCGCAGAGTCCCCGGCACTTCGACGTCCTTCAGCATCCCTGCTAACTTATGCTCTTCAGGCGTTAAGGTCTGGCCAAATGGGCCGTCTTTGTCGGCCGAATCCTCTTCCAAAATGCCACGCAGTTCGTTGCGAACTCCTATATTTTCTGGGTGCGCGGTCAGAAGCTCGCACAATTCGCGAACGCGGATCAACCGGTCGCGATGGGCGTTTAGGACAGATAGCGACTTGCGAACCGGGTCAAGAGTCAGTGCCAACGCCTTGGCCTCGTTATCGGCTTTGGTGGAGCCTTCGGCTGCCTTGGCAAGCTTGTCGTCCTTGTCTGGATCTGTGGACGTCGCCAGATCGACCTTTTGCTTTTCGAACTTGATTCGTTCACCGACGGCGGCCTGGTACTCCTTTTGAATCTCCGCCACAGTGCGGTCATCCAGCTTTTTTCCCAGCTCCCGCTTCAGCAGTTCGTCAAACTTCTTTTCCTGACTGGCCAATCCACGTGTCAACTCTTGCGCGACAGCAAAGTAATTCGGTTCGAGGCGCAAGTCCGGACCAACACGCTTGGCTGGCCCATCAAAACCATTCACTTCGTGGCAACCAAAGCAGCCATATTTGCGAATCAGTTGGTAACCATGCGTCACCTTGGGGGCAGGAGCAATCGGGAACTTTTCGCTGGGCTCAAGATCCACAACTTCGTGGTGGCACTTGAGGCAAGTACTCTCCGCAAAGCGTTTGGCGTACATCGGAAAAATCCAGTGCGGATTGTCAAACCAGCCTTGCTCGTGCGTCCACTTTTCGGCCTGGTCTTGCGTGTTGGGGGTGTGAGATGCCCATTTGAAATCCGTCGCGCTTCCCTGTCCTTCATGGCAAATCGTGCAAGCAAAGGTGGCCATGCGGTGCGGGCTGGAATCGCTGATGTACAGGTCCAGGCGCGGGTGCGAGGTATAGGGGCTTGGCAGACCGCGGCGCACCTGGAGGCGAATCGGCTTGCCCTCGGGGACAAGGTCCGCCAGCATCGCGGCCACACGTTCCGGGCTGCGCAGGCCGCCGATAATGTCATCGCCATTCAACTTTTCAATCACGTCGCCAACCATCAGGCCGGGGCGTCTTGGGAAGAGGGCCTCTTCCATGCTTGGCTCGCTCACGTAGGCGGCGGCGGATTCGCGGATCGAGGCTCCGGGCACTTCCTTGGGCTCGTCGATCGAAGAATCGGAACTTGTGATTAATGCTCGAGCCGCGGGAGACCTGGGGCGCACGAACTTGACGGTGATATCGTCGTCTTTGAGCAATCCGGCATTGGCAAATCGAACTCCGAGCAGCTTCTCAGCCGGCAAAACATCCACTTCCGAGTCCGTTTTGGGCAAGTCTTCCGCCTTGGGCGGATAGATGACAAGTTCAAACACCTGTTCCTTGACATAAGCGGGGGATGTCGCTTCACCGGGGAGAGATTTTTGCATCGACTGATGACAGGTCGTGCAACGATCAAAGCGGCGGACATTGCTAAAGGAGCCGTAGCCAATTTCCAGATCCTTGGACCACAAGTTGTCGATTTTTCGGGTACTGCCAAAAGCATCGATGATGGGGAAGTTGAGAAACTGTTTGCCGGGAAGGGGCACCCAGCCATACCAATTCACGTAGGTTTCTCGCTTGTCTTTGAATGCCGTTTGCAACCGGACGAGATCGGCCTGAGCAACTTCGGCGGATTTCTTCGCGGCGTCTTCGGCGGCGGTAATATCCTTGATAATGTCATCCAGCTGTTTGCGATGGGAAGATGCCTGTTGGTAATCCTTGTTCAATTGCGCGTAGCCATACTCTGGCTCGTCAATCAGCCGATCCACTTCAGCTTGCACCCGCTTGATTTCGGCATCCGACTTTTGATCCCGAATCGCGATATCGACATTGGCTTTGGCAGCATCAATCTTGCCATTGCGCACCTTGCGTTCGTTGAGCAGCTTGTCTTCCCGAATCCTGGCGTTGTCGGCAAAGGACTTCAGCCGGGAAATGACTCTCGCGCGCTGCGCACGAACAGCCGAATCCTTCTTTTCCGAAGCCTGAAGCGCATCCCTGGCAGCGGTCACCAGCGCCTGGTCGGAAGGATCCTTTTCCGCCGCCTTGGCGGCCACTTCCGCCGCCTTTCGCGGTTCCTCAGCTTCGGCATGGAGGTCATTTAACTTCTCGACGTCACTTTCCAGCCGACCCAAGGAAACCGTGGTTTCTCGATAATCTGCGTCCTCCTTGAGGGAAGCGGTGAACCTGGCAATCAAATTAGTATCGATTCCGGCGGTTTCGGCCTGCCGCAGTTCCTCCTCAAATTTCGTATGGGCCTGGTAGGTGGAGGTCGCCTTAACTTGCTCTTCTCGCCATTGCGTCATCTTCTGGTCGACCGCCAGCGCCTTAGGCTGAATAGCCTTCCAGCTGCGCGAATGATCTTTGTAGAACATCCAGACGGTGACGAGCGTGAGCAAGACGCCACTCACGGCGAAGATTCGGTGGAGCAACGCTTGGTTACGCCAGGTAGATTCCGTTGCGGGCATGCCAGGCTTCTTTACTCTAGCGGCGCCTTGCGGCAGCCGACCCTTCCATTCAACTGAAATAAAACGCAGTGAAAAAACACCAACGGGAATTCGTCAAAAGTTCAACAGGTATTCGGGCATGGAGATGACGTACTTCAAGTTGACAGTCCAGCGGCCGAGCATTTTCAGCGGCAGCAGGAGCATCATCAGGAGCAGATTCGCCAGAACCATGTAACGGATAAAACCCATCCGAATGAATAAGTCGCGGAAAAACTTGCTTACGACCACGAGCATGGGGGGCAATATGGCTAGGTATCCGATGACCAAGAGGATTCCCGGCAATTCGCGGTAAATTGCATAGCCGATCTTGGTCAAATCGGACGAGCCTTCGGGCGCTTTGGGACGGCTCCAGCCGAGATTCAGGAGGTCCGGCATGTCAATCCAAAAGAATTCGGAGAGATCCCGGTTGTTCAGGGCTTCGACCTTGTGGGCGTCCCAAATTTCATAGGGGCCGAAAAAGTTCCAGTTAGGACCGCGCAAGAATGTGCCCATGACAATGAGCGTCACCCAGAGCACCAGGAACCCAAACTGAAACGTAAGGTACGCAAACTTCCGCTGGTCGATGGTGTAGTAGCCGTTTCCGGTCTTATTAAAGTCGATGTAGGGAATGGCCATTAATCCCACAATCACCATGCTCGGCAAAACCACACCCGCCATCCACGGGTCATAGTAGACGAGCATTTCCTGCAGACCGAGGAAATACCAAGGCGCTTTAGACGGGTTGGGAGTCTTCACCGCGCTGGCCGGCTCTTCGAGCGGTGCCTGCAAGCTGATGGCCCAGACGATGAGGAACGCCGTCAGGGCGACCATGCAGATGAGCTCGGTATAAACCAGGTCCGGCCACACCAGAACCTTTTCATCGTCCAATTTTTCCAGCGGCCCCAGTCCTTGCTTGAGCCGATCGTCGTTCTGCACCGCTTGATAGGCACTAAGCCAGGTGAAAAAGCCGAGCAGGAACACCAACCCAACAATGGGAACATTGTCTGGCTTGGTCACAATAGCCGCAAAATTCTGGTCCGTCAGGGACATCCCCATGAGCAACGCGGAGAGGTTCAAGAGCGCCCAGGCCACTGGGGGCTTTACCACATAGCGACGCAGGAAAAACAAGATCAGCAGAAAAACCATGGAGCCCACCGAGTAAATCGTGGGATTCATGGCCCGATTGACGCCGCTACGGAGCATTTGCGGCAAGGAGATGATTTCCATCCAGTCCTTCTGGCCGCTGAAGGCAATGGGCGCAAGGATGGTGAACATCATCGAAACCAAGAGCCAGCCAATCGAGGCCGTAATCGGAAAACCCGCCACCGGCAGACGGAACAAGACCTTGTCACGGCCCGACTGCCAGATGACCAGGGCAGCGACGGCATTCATCACCGCCAGGAACAGATAATACGAGCCAAGAAAGCCCGCTATCTGGTGGAGAAAAGTTTCGTAGGGTACGTGACCGTGCATGTGAGTTCGTGTTTAGGCGAGCCGAGTCCGTTACAAAGGTCCGCTAATGCCGCCATCCTTGCGGACGCGCCAAAAATGGATCGCCATGAGCATCGCTGCTGCCAGGGGAATTGCCACGCAGTGCAGAACGTAAAAACGATTAAGCGTTTCTTCGCCGACGAACCGAGCGCCCAGCAAACCAAACCGGGCGTCGGAAGCGTTGGTAATCATGTCAATGCCGTCGATATTCAAAAGCTGATTGCCCGGGCCTTCATAACCCAGGAACGGGGTTGCACGGGCCATATTGGAACCGACCGTAATCGCCCAAATCGCCAACTGATCCCAAGGGAGCAGGTACCCCGTAAACGAGAGGAGCAGAGTCAGCAGCAACAGAATCACGCCGATGACCCAGTTGAATTCGCGGGGTGGCTTGTAGCTTCCCGTGAGAAACACCCGGTACATATGCAGCCAAACGGTAATCACCATGGCATGAGCTCCCCAGCGATGAATTTCGCGGAGAATGCCCATGGAGGTCACATCGCGGAGCGCCAAGATGTCGTTAAACGCCCATTCCAAGGTAGGGCGATAATAGAACATCAAGAGCACGCCGGTGATCGTTTCCACCAAGAAGAGAAAGAACGTCACTCCACCCATGCACCAGGTAAAACTCAGGGCGATGCCCTGCTTCTTAATGGAAACGGGATGCAGATGCAGAAAGAAGTTGGTGAGCATCACCACCACGCGATTGCGGCGGTCCACCGGCATGGGATGCCGGAAGATGCTCTTCCAAATTTGCGACTCGCGGATGATTTCGCTCAGGGAAGCCATGGCAACTAGTCTGTCGGGCGTCTGGGTGTTATTCGATTTGCGCGGGCGGGGAAAACCAATCAACTAAACCGGCACATAGGAGGCAGCGTCTTTCCACTGGCCGAGTTCCTGGTTAAAGGTTCGGCTTTTGTCAACAAGAAGCTGGCCGTCGTCAGCGAGGCTGACCGCATAACGCTCCAAAGGACGGGGCGCGGGACCTTCGAAATTGATGCCGTCCTTATAGAAACCGCTGCCATGGCAGGGACATTTGAATTTCTGCTCCGCTTCCAGCCAATTCGGCGTGCAACCGAGGTGGGTACAGACCGATTTAAGGGCATAAATCATGGACTGCCCCTCGTAGTCATAGCGAACGATCCAAACGCCAAATTGCGGAATGAACTTGGTTTCGACCTGTCCCGGCGAGAAGGAATCGGGAAATCCAACTTTAAATCGCGTGGGGGGTTCGATCAAAATGTTAGGAAACATGAACCGGGCGAGTCCGAGCACCCACATCAAATGGGTAATGGCCAAAGACGAAAATCCTACCGCCATGGAAGACCCGAACGCAAAGCCGAAAGCTGCCGCCATAAAGGAACGGCGAGTTGCCGCGGCTGGGGCGGGAACTGGCGGCCGAGCGTAGTCCGGCTTGACCGGCATGGGTGGAACTTCGAGCTTCTTTTTGCCTTCGACTGGCTGACCTTTGGCGGCAGCTTCTGCCTTGCTGACGGGGCCAGGCTTGGCACCTTTGCGGGCAGCGGCCAGGATACTGGCGGTGTCCTTCACGGCGGGAGCGGCAGCTGCTGCGGGCTTCGTTTCAGCGGCGGGCTTGGCGGCGGCCTTTGCGGGGGCAGGTTTTGCCGGCGCGGCCGCCTTGGCTGGCTCCTTGGCCGCGGGAGCAGCGCCGGCAGCTTTTCCAGCGCGCGCGGCAGCCAGGATTTCCGCCATGCTCATTTGACCGGCAGGTTTCTTGGGCCCAGCGGGGGCGGGAGCAGGAGTGGACGCCTCGGTTGAGTCGGTTTCAGGCGAGGCCGGGGGTGCTTCGGCAGCAGGCGCGGGGGTACCGCCAGCCTTCTCGGCTCGAGCAGCCGCCAGAATTTCCGCCACAGAAAGTTTTTTAGCCATAAGAAGCCGCCCGGCGATTTGTATCGCCTAACTCCAAGACAGCCATAGGTTTGCGCCGCAAATAATCTCGCGAAAGCGACTTTGTGATATTTTTCACGAACCCTCTAATAAGTTTTACCCGCGCCGCAAGCATTGTCAACTACCCCACCTTGCGCATCTTGGAATTCCTTACCTAATTGTAAGAAATATCGCCAGACTTTCCGAATTGGCGAGGGCCGATTCTCACCCGGTTTCGCTGCCAAATCGTCACAATGTAGCGTTATCTTGCCGCCATCGGCAAGTAGCCGCAAAAGTTCTTAACGTGAAAACATTCGATAATGTCGCAACTTAGATCGAAATTTCCAAGCTCTCCGGCTGCTTATCAATTTTCCCCCTCCGCGCGCCGCTGGCCAAAGCGTTATATTCTTGAAATGGGA
>CAYUJE010000178.1:0-13458 GCA_964444865.1 uncultured Pirellulaceae bacterium
CCGGTTCCAGCTTCGCTGGTGCCCTTGCAGAACCCAGCCGTGGTGCATTCCTTCGCCGACATCAAAAAGGCGGGTGGGGGCGTACCAGGGGAGGTGATGGTCCCGCTCGCCGTCGCTATCGACGGTGAAGAGCTGGCCGAAGGCGTTGAAGTCGAGGTCGTAGATATTGCGAAAGCCGTGGGCGAAGATTTCGGAGTGCTTGCCATCGGGAGAGAAGCGGAGGATGGCCCCGGCTTCGGGTTTTTTAACCGGCGACGTCGGGAGCGTGGCATGGGCGGCTGATACACCGGCGTCGTTGCCGCAGGCGACGTAAATCCAGCCGTCGGGGCCTTGGACGACACCGTTGGCACCGTGCTCGGAACTCTTGAGCTTGGCCCAAATCTCCGGCTCCCCGTCGGCGACGCCGTCCCCATTACTATCACGCAATCTCATCAGGCTGTTGTCGCCGGTGCAAATCAGGTCGTTGCCGACGAAGACCATTCCATGCGCGCCGCTGGCCGGTTTGCTGGAAAACAGAGTCGCCCGGTCCGCCTTGCCGTCCTTGTTGTCGTCGTGCAGGATTTTGACGTATCCCGCACCCGCGACGACGATGCGGCCGTGGCTGTCGATCGTCATCGAATAAATGTCGTGAGCCAAGTCGTCTCCCGCGAAGAGGGAAACTTCAAAGCCTTCGGGGGCTTGGATTCCCAGTGCCTCACTTTCGTCGGCAGCCCGGATGTTTGCCTCGCCAAAGAAAATGCCCCAAGTTGCAAAGCAGAAAAAGAGGACGAAAAGACGCATGGAGGAATCCCGGAAAAATAGACGCGGAAAGAGCGCAGCTATTGTAATCCAAGATCAGAGTAGCCGTCACACTCCGTGTGGCAGCCCGTGTTTCATGGAACACAGCGCTCACGGAGTGAGCGGACTACTTTAGAACGAAAGGCCGAAGCTGTAGCCGGAGTGGCGGTGACGGTGACCCGGTCCGCAGGAACTGCCGTAACGATAGCCAAGCCAGGGGCCAGGGGGACCCCAATACGGCCCATAGTACGGCGGGGGAGCGTAGACCCGTTCCTGGATGATGACCGGTGGCGGCCCCTGGGCGCTCGCTTGCATGACCTGCGGGCCGGGTGACGACTGCATCGCCTTGAGCACGTTGTCACTAACACCCTGATTTCGCAAGGTAATTAAATCGTTCACCTGCGGCGGACGGGTGACGCCATGAGCGCGGATGTGCGTGGCGATCACGTCGTCACTGAGACCTGCCTGGGACATGGCGACGACATCTTCCGGCGATACTGCGGCTGCCATCTGGCGGCCCATGCGGGCTTCCACTTCGGCGCGATTGCGGGCGACTTCCGCATCCATGCTATCGCCGACCGCGCTTCCGGTAATTGCTCCGATGGCCGTGCCAATGAGAGCACCTTCCACGGGATGGCCACTGTTGGAACCGATGGCGGCACCTGTTCCCGCGCCAACAAGACCGCCAAAGAGCGTTCCCCGATCGCCATATCCCATCGATCGACAGCCGGTAGAAATACAGACGAGTGCGGCGGCGACCAAGAGCAATGCGAAACGGGGACGAAACATCGGGCACCTGGGAAAAACGAACGCGGCTTCACTCTTCATCGGCCGTTGCGGACGGCGGGAGATAGTCCTAAAGAACGGCGGGCGCGTCAAGATGTTCTGGCGGCGAGGGACGGGCCGCTAGCAGAGGCTACTTTTTTGGCTCGGCGGCTTTTTTCTCTTTGAAGATTTCCCACTGCTTGAAGGACTTCAAACGCAACTCATCGTTGGGGAAGCCTGCCATGAGATATGCGGTGGACTGGATGCCAGTCCCTTGCCCCTGCTGGAGGTTGAGATTGCTGGGAAGGCTGAAGTAGTCCTTCAATTGCTGTTTGGTCATGAGGACGGCGGCGGCGAGCGCGGAATCACGCACCTGAATTTCACGGCGGACCCCTCCGGAACTGGAGGTGGAAAGGAGCGTGTTGTCCGTGAACAGCTTTTCGAGCGCGGGAAGATGAGTTTCGTCCCCATACTTCACCACCAGTAGCATCGACTGCTGGATGGTGAATCGGATGCGGCCAGGGGCCTCCAGCATCTTGAGCGCGGGGGCAAGCCCTTCCTTCAGGTCATAGTTGGCGGCTAATTGCACCGCCTGTTGCGTGGCCACACCTTCGGCCCGAGTGATAACGGTACCCAAGAGCTTTCGAACTGCCGTCACCTTCTCCGTCGTCTCCTTGTCGGTGGTATTAGTAAGGGGTGCAAGTTCGCGAATGACTGGCTGAGTGCCGAATTGCAGCAGCAGGGCAACGGTATTCGAGGACGGCTTGACATCCGGCTCGCCGGCGACGAAGAGAACAGCCGCAATCTGGCCGAGCGGCAGGGATCCCTTTTCCCGGCTCAAGCGATTGAGATCAGACGCGTACTCCAGCGTCTTCTTTCCCAAGAGTTCCGTGGCCTGGCGAGGTTCGTTATGAAGTTGAGCCAGAAGTTCTCCTTCGGCCCTCTGCATCTCCACAAACAGGCTGCGTGTGGTGGCAGAATTGCCGAAGGCGGCTTTGAAGCGCGACCAGGAAGGGAGAGTGCGATCTTCGGGGCTGTCGAGCGAAGCGAGAAAGATCGTGAGCCGGCGGTTGAGGTCGTTCTGGCGGATCAGGGAGAGAAGCTTTTCGGCCCGGTAACGAATTTCCCGGTCGCCGTCGTGGGTCGCATCCTCTAGGGCCTGGTAGGCAGGAAGGCCAATCTTCGCGAGCTGATCCGCCGCTGACTTCCGGGCGGCAAATTTGGCATCGCCGAGTTGGGCGATTAACCTCTGAACGTCCGCGGTTCCGATCGGCTCTGACGGCAGGGTTACCTCTCCGCTTGCCATGGGAAGCAAGGGGGCGAAGAGCAGTACCAGCACGGCCAGGAATGGGATGATTTTGCTGCGGGGCGACATAGTCTTCCTCCTTCGCGCCGACAGCCGACGCGAAGGGTATTGTAAACGGAAATCCCGGCGTTCGCTGAGGTCAATTGAATTGAGGGGGCAAGTTGGCCAACATGGCCGACTAAATCTTTTTGAGGAGCAAGTTAATCCGCTCCATGGCAAATGTGCTTTACCCAATGTGAAACCTTGTCGATTTTGAGGATTGCAACTTAGTGGACACTTGGGAAATGCAACTTTGGTCGCTGCACAATTCTTGTGCAGAGAGCCTCTTGCTGAATTCTTTGGCAGAACTGCTGCAAAAAACCGCAAGCCGGCAGCGAATCGCGTAAGTGCAAGCAGTGCAAGCACATCGGTGCTGGCCTTGCCTGCGGTTCTATCCTTCCTGCGAGTTTGCGGCCGCCGGTGCCGCAGAAATAACTGTTATCCGAGGAAATCGGGAAGGAATCCAGACATGGAAGATACTGCTATCGCCCCCACGACCGAAACGACCGCCCCCGCACCCGTTCTGAGCACGGAGGAACGCTGCCAGATGGTCTGCCGCGTTGCCAACGAGACCTATGGCAAGACAAAGGATTGGGTTGTTTTCTTCCGGGAGATTCTGGGGGTGAACGGCTTGGCCCGTCGCCTCTATCCCACCGCTGAGGAATACACGGCCTTTGAGAAGACCGCCGAGTACGCCGATATCCAGAAAATGGTGAAACGGCTGCGAGACAAGCCAGCGGCTGCTCAGGCCGACGGCCAGGAAGTGACCCGGGTCATTACCGTTCGCCTCCCTGCCAGCTTGCACGAATTTCTCAAAGCTGAAGCCCACGACCACAAGACCAGCATCAATCAACTCTGCATCAGCAAGCTGTTGCAAGCGATGGATGAAGAAGGGGCAGAGGAAGCGGCGTAGCAGTTCGCTCACTCCGTCAGCGGACATGCCGGCACAGGGAGTGTGTCGGCCACAAATGAAAATTGGTCTTCAAGCGGGCCTGTAAGCCGGGTTCTGTCCCCAAGCCAGCCAAAGCTGGCGCGGGGGACGGCCATTTTTCTAGCGCGCCGGTTACCCGGCGCGTCGAGCAGCCTACCCGAGAGTGATGGCGGCACGGATCGCTCCGCGCGCCGGTCGGATCCGAGGATCCAGCCGACGCTCCTCTCTGTTTGGCCTTGCTCCGGGTGGGGTTTGCCAAGCCAGCGAGTTACCCCGCTGCTGGTGCGCTCTTACCGCACCGTTTCACCCTTACCGCGCGACAAGCCGACGGGGGCTCAAGGTGTCGCACGGCGGTTTCCTTTCTGTTGCACTTTCCCGGACCTTGCGGTCGGCCGATGTTATCGGTCACCCTCTCCTATGGAGCCCGGACTTTCCTCCCGCCACTTTCGCAGCCGGCGGCCGTCCGGCCCGCTTGAAGACCACGTTCCACGATACCCGAAGGAGAGCGGGAAGTCGCATGGGGTTCGGGGGGAATTGATGGGGAACTATGGCCGGTGCCAAGTGGCGCAGCATTTCCGAATCGTTAACCGCATGGAGTGTTCGTGAAAAGCATCGACGATTTGTCTCGCCCAATTTATTTATTCTTCTTCCGATAATCTTCCAGATAAATGATCCAATCCCTGTCTGCCTCGGAGAGCGCGTCAATTCTCCCAATAACTTCAAACGCTTTGCCACCCTCTTGACTGAGCCAGACCCTGGCATCGGGCGTGCCTAAGTCGCCGGTCTTTCTTACATACGTTGCTCGAAGCGTGGAACCGCTTTTGGCAGCGTGCCAGGTGCGGCCTTGCCGAACCCAGTCTTGATCCTCTGCCCGCAAGGAACTCAACGAAATTCGCCGCTCCAGTATCTTTCCAGACTCGCGCTGGCACCACAGAAGCACATCCTTGTCGCCAACCTCGCCGCGGAATTCTGCCCATTCCCGGAAAGACTTTCCGGCATCCGTTGACACCCACTCATGCCAATTCTCTGGATCGGATACTGCCTCCACCGACTTTAGACGTGCGTCGGTTTCCAGCGCGGCGGCAAAGAGCGCCTCGCGAGAAATGTTCAGCAGACTAGGCGCCCCTTCCTTTTTGTACGCTTTCAATTCGGAAGTTAGTACAAACCCGGGCGTTTTGAAGGAAACCGTATTGAAGCTAAACGGCAACTTTCGGCTGCGGGTAAACCTGTAAATATCTGAAATCGAATAGACTTCGCCCAGCATTTTACCGGCTTCGCGTACTTCGATGTCTTCGAGTTCCATACCAGAGCGTTTCGGCAGTTTTGCGGCAACGGACGTTCGCAAATTCTCGATCGGCTTCGACGAGCTCAGGTCCGCCGCGAAAAGTAGCGTCAAAACGTCGTTAAGTGTGAGTAGACCCGCAAGCGGCGGTCTCTTTCCCAGCTTCATCAGACTAACTTCAAGCGGCAAACGATCACCGCTTGTTTCAAAGGAAAGGACTTCACCTCGACATCGAATCCAGCCTTCTCCTTCTCCCTCTTTGGCTCCTTCTTTGACAGCAAACCTTCCACCGCTATTCCGTTCATCCACAACATGAAGTAGCGCCTCTTCCTTGAACTCGTGCCCTGGCGTCGTGGAGTTCACCACAACTTCCAGCCAGCGGCTTGCGTCTCCTACCTTCGCAACATCCACGGTTCGAACTTCAACAATAAAGTGCTGCTCCACTCCCCCGCCCAGGCTAACTCCGACAAAATACGTTGCTTTGGCACCCGCTTCCTTGGGGATGGTCGCTTCGTCGAACCGCACCACATCAGGTTTCAGTGCCTCGAAATCTGCCTCAGCCTTTGCCAGTCCCTCGGGGAGAGAAATTTGATCGGTCGCCAGTCCATGACCGGTATATTTGAAGCCGCCGATAAACATTTTCGGCACATTCACATCGATTTGCACGATACTGAACGGCACACTTTCATGGCGGATAAAGGCGTATTCCTGTTCTGGCTTATCTGAACGATGGACCGAACAATACAAGTCAGTTCCCTGGATGCCAGGCACCAACTCATGCGTTGGCACTTTTCGATCACTTTCCTTGGCCAGTTGGGAACGCAACAATCCGACAACCCCGAAAGCACTTCGAACATCTGCCGCGTCGAACAAAAGGACTAGAACATCGTGAACGCTGACGCGCGCCTCCGGCAACATGCAATGTAGCTCCTTCGCTCGCTTGTCCAGGCCATCTTTGGCGCGATCGAACGCTACCGTCAATTTGCCAGACTTCTCGAGAGGATACAGATATTCCAGCCAGCTTGCGATCCTATCGCTAGTGCCTTCCACCCATCCGCGGGTGACCTTCAGTTGGCCGCTTCCCGCCTCGCTGTGAACGAGCAGCCAACCTGTCTCTTTGTAGTCCTCGGTCGCTGACATGGTGGTTACCTCCACCTTCATCCAGCGCTCTTTCGTTCCCGGCTCCAAGCCTAGCATCATCAGGTTTACTCGATAGGAAAGTCTGTCGCCCACGGGCATACCTCGCATCCAGATTGTGCCGGTTCCGGCGACAAATTCCCCTGCCTTTTCTGGAAGACGAGGATAGAGCCAAGAAACCGCTGGCAGTTGCTGGGCTCTTACCAACGATGCGCCCCCTTGAGCGACGTTGAATACGTCCGGCACGATCAGGACATTCGGGTCGTCGCAGTGAATCGTCCACTTCCCGATTGGAAGCTGATGCAAACCGACGGTAAGTCGAAACGGCGCTCCTGGCTCGTTGACTGGGGAAACCTCGAAAGGCATTCCGTCTGGAAGCTTCTTTCCCGTTTCGTCAGTCGGCCTTAGGTCAAGACTTCCCAACACTGGAGTTTCGGCAGGAATGTCATTCGGAGGAGTATCGTTCGGATGCCCAGGAACTTCCGATACAACTTCTCCACCCCCATTCCCTCGAAGTCCCGGAAATCCAAGCCCTGCCCAAACCCCCAAGAGAAGAAGCGCTGCAATCCCTCCCCCTATTGCCACGGCCGGCTTCAGCCAGGGGTATGGTCGTGGCGGTGGCGGTGGAGGAGGAGATGGTGGAGGTGGCTGAGGAGGCGAAGGGGAAATCACCACCGGATCTTTTGGGGTTCTGGATGGCTCCTGCGTGTTAGCGTCCCCCGTCGGAACCCTATTGGAAGCATTGGACTTTCCGAACTTTCTTGCGATCTCGACCGCGAACTCTCCTGAGGAATGTGGCTCCAAGGTACTCGCCACGTCCGTCATGGTTTGAATCCGATCTTCCGGACGGGGCGAGAGCATCTTTTCCAGAAGCAACTGCACATCCGAGGGGACATCATCTCGCTGCGAGTTGATGGAGGGTAACTGTACCGCTCTCTGGCCCGGCGAAAGGGATAGCCCTCCATTTAGTAGGCTGTAAAATGTCACTCCCAGACTGAATACGTCGGATCGCGAATCCACTTCGCTGCTGCCCAAGAGTTGTTCAGGGGCCATGTACAGCCAGGTTCCCACAAGCTGCCCTTCCCTCGTCAGCTCGGAAGTATCATCGGATTTGATCTGTAGTTGCGCGAGTCCCAGGTCGAGAACCTTTACCTGTCCTTCTGGCGAAAGCATCAAGTTAGAAGGCTTGACATCACGATGGACAAGACCGTGATCGTGCGCATGCTGCAGGCCCAGGGCCGCCTGCCGAATCAGTTCGCAGGCCAACGGCACCTGCAGCCGTCCGTTGGCTTGAACGAGCCGGCCCAAATCATCGCCCCCGATGAACTCCATGGCCAGAAAATACTTTCCGGCCAATTCCCCCGCATCGGTCGCCCGCACGATATGCGGATGATTGAGTGGCCCCACCGCCAGCCACTCCTTCTCAAACCGGGCAATCGCTTGTGGATTTCGAGCCCGGTCCGCCCTCAAGAATTTCAGCGCGACCGTCTTGTTCAGACGCAGATGCGTGGCGAGGTAGACGGTCCCCATTCCCCCTTCTCCCAGCTTCTGATGAATTTGATAATTCCCCAGGACTAGGCCGTCCCAGACGACTAGCGAGTCCGAAGTCTGTGTGCTGGAAGTGCTCGCCGAACCGACTCCGGACACCGAACGAAACTCCCCAATGATGGAGAGGACGCTCAACAACTCTGGCTCAAATTCCTTCGAATCACCGGGCAACGTATGAGCCGCCTGAAGAATGGCTACGGGCTGAGGGGTGAGCCGCGATAGAAGTGCCCGGCAATTCGCGCAGGCCTTGAGGTGAGACACTACCATGTCGGACGTCGCTTGCGAAACGCGTCCCCCAAGGTAATTCTGGAGTTGATCGGGAAGAATACAGGAATTCACGGCAGCTACCTCAAGCCAGGTGAAATTGCATAAAACACGGAAGGGATCGCATTCAGGCTCTCCTGTAGAAAGGTCCTTCCACACATAGTTCAACGAAATTCATTCACGCGAAAAAGGGCTGAAAAGATAGGACCAGTTGCATCAGCCCTTTAGGGCGGTTACTCATTCGGAAAGATTCCAAGGTCCGCCAAGGTTTCTCGCAATCGCTGCAGGACACGGGCACGGCACATGCAGACAGCAGCAGCGGTGATCCCAAGGTCTTGGGCAATAGTGGTGGTCCGCTCTTCCAGCACGGCAGACCGCCAAAAGGATTGCCAGGTCCGTTGGCTGAAGTCCTTCTCAATGATTTTGAGTGCCCGCCGCACCACGGCAGCGGCTTCGGAATCGGCGGACTGATTCGAAGCGGAACCGAGGTTACTTCCCGCAATGGTCATTGGATCTACATTGCCATCTTCAGGCGGTTTCATGTTATGGCGGCGAAAATGGTCATTCCGCTTGGACCGATAGATGGTCCAGAGCCAGCCCCGGAAGGTGTCGCCGGGACGGTCGTGTCGAAAGCCGTCGATGTTCTCGGAAACAGCCAGAAATACCTCTTGGACAACATCGGCGGCATCGGACGACTGGAGCCCCGCGTTGCGGCACCAGCGATAGACTTCCGGTGCAAAAATCTGGCTGAGCTTTCGCCAGGCGGAGTCGTTCCGTTGGCGCACTTGTTCTAGCAAGGAAGACGAGGTCGAAACCGGCATGGTCTCCATCATTTCAACCTCTTCCCCAAGACGGCAAATCCTTTGGCGCGCAGCAAGCAAGACTGGGCAAACGCCAATTGAGTCTGGAACAAAACCGCCTCCCTGTTCTCGCACACAGTAAAACGCAAACTATTCACGCGAAAACGGTGCGAGGTGCGTAAAGCGATACGCCCCACCCCTTTAGGACAATTGCTCGGGTGGCAGGATATCGAGATCCACGAGCGTCTCACGCAGCCGTTGCAGAACCCGAGAACGGCACATGCACACAGCCGCGGCAGTGATTTTCAAGTCTTGCGCCACATCGCTGGTCCGCTGTTCCAGCACCGCGGACCGCCAAAAGGCTTGCCAGGTCCGCTGGCTAAAATCCTTTTCAATGATCTTGAGTGCCCGCCTCACCAGCGCGGCAGCATCGAGATCAGTTGCGTCCATCGACGTGGAGTCGGGATCAGGTTCCGGAATGGTAATCGGATCCACACCGCCATCCTCAGGGGGCTTCATCCTGCGGCGGCGAAAATGGTCATTCAGTTTGGACCGAAAAATGGTCCACAGCCAACCCCGAAACGTGTCTCCCGGCCGATCGCGGCGAAAACTGTCGATGTTTTCGGAGACGGCGAGAAATACTTCTTGGACCACATCCGCCGCATCGGACGGCTGCAGCCCCGCGTTGCGGCACCAGCGATACACCCCCGGGGCAAAAATCTGGCTGAGTTGCCGCCAGGCAGATTCATTTCGCTGCTTCACCTTTTCGAGCAACGAATGGGGGGCAGAAGAGGATGAGGGGTCAATCATTTTTGGCCCCACGACATCATCATTCCTTTTATCTTCAATAGGGTTGAGAGATGGTTTCCCACTCAAGTCTCGAAGAATAGGAATAAAAGCTGCCTCGGCAATTTATGACTCGACTACTCAGTTGCAAGGGATTTCCACCCCTATTTTGGGTTTCATAGTATTTCCCAGAATTACGATACGCAAGGGTTTTCTGGAACCGCGCGAAACACCTTGCTCTTTGCGGTGGCGGTACGGCTCTGCTTGAAAGCCGCGTGTCCTTTACATTCGTGGAAGTGTGACTTGGCCGTTACCGCATTACAATCGCCAGTTGCTCGGAGACCAGCTTCCCCACGTTTAATGACGAAGTCGCGGCTGGGGAGGGGGCGTTGAGGACGTTGACGACGCGGTGCTGGGCGTCGATGAGGAAGTCGTCGATCAGGTTGCCGGCGGGTGAGATGGCTTGAGCCCTTACGCCGGCACGATGCGGGACGAGATCCGCGTCTTGAATGAGTGGCATCAGGCGGGAGAGAGCGCGGACAAAGGCCCGCTTGGAGAGTGACCGCCACATTTCGCCGGCTCCCATCCGCCAATGCCGGGCGGCCAGCTTTAAGAAGCCGCCGTAGGTGAGCGTTTCCGCCAGATCGCGGAAATTGATGTCGGTCTTCTTGTAACCTTCGCGGGCAAACGCGAGCACGGCATTGGGTCCGCATTCCACTCCCCCGCCAATCATGCGGGTGAAGTGGACGCCGAGAAACGGAAAGCTGGGATCGGGGACCGGATAGATCAGGTTCTTGCAAAGATACTGCGACTCGGGACGAAGCTCAAAATACTCCCCGCGGAACGGAATCACTTTCTCGGGAGTCTTCCGGCCTGTCAATTTGGCGACCCGGTCGGCAAAGAGGCCGGTGCAGTTCACCACGTAGTCGGCTGTGAAGTCGCCGGCTGTAGTCTGGATGGAAATCAGCCGCTCTTCGTGCCGAATGCCGACAACTCGAGCCCCCGTGCGGACATCGCCATCACGCTGCTGAACAAGTTCCGCCATTTTTCGGCAAACGGCGCGGTAACTCACGATTCCTGCTTCGGGCACATGAATCGCCTTCACGCCCGCCGAGTAGGGCTCTAACTCCTTGAGCCGCTCATGACCGATGATTTCACAACGAACGCCATTCTGCTGGCCGCGCTCATAGATTCGCTCCAGCGTCGGCAGTTCCCGTTCATCGACGGCGACAATCACTTTGCCGCAGATGTCATAGGGAACGCCATGTTCCAGACAGAACCGCTCCATCGCCTGCTTGCCGAGCCGGCAGTTAGCCGCTTTCAAGGAACCCGGTTTATAGTAGATGCCGGAATGGAGCACGCCGGAATTGTGGCCGGTTTGATGGGCCCCCACATCCTGCTCCTTTTCGAGAATGCGGATGGAGAGCCCGGGTTGCTGCTGCGCCAGATTATAGGCGGTCGCCAGGCCGACAATTCCTCCGCCGAGAATGGCAACATGCGAATGAGACATGCGGCAGTTTTAACGGTTTGCTGGTGCGCTGCCAAAGGGGGTCGGGAGCAATCCTGTTCGGCACGCCATTTGCGCAGTGCGGTAGAAGGTAGCATCGTCTTTCGTTTTGGCAGAGCGAAGATGGCTCGTGAGCAGGAGATTCGAGAGCGGGATATCAGGAGGTCAAGTACCTGGGTTGAGTGATACCGCTCCTGAAGCGTTTGCACCTGGCGGACTGCGAATGGGACAAGGCTGGCGATAGCGTTCTGCAAAGGGACCAGAAGCGTATGCTGATCCTGCTGTTTCTGTTCAGCCCCGTGGCGAATTGGTTGCGGAGCATTCAACGGGTCAGCGATTTGCAAAAAATGCATCGATTGCTGGGTAGCTGACGGCGATGCTTGCAGCGGAGGTCGCTAGCCCCTTACCCCGTCCTTCTTCCAAAGAGGGGCTAAACTTCCATCGCCGGCTCACCGACGTAGAGCTGCAGGATTTGGCTTTGGACCTTGATGGCCCGGATAAGGACCCAGATTTGCTGGGGGGTAAACTTTTGTGGGTCGGTGCGGGCGAGCGCTTCCAGGTCGTCCGTCATGGCGGCATGCTGGTCGGTCGCGGCTTGCAAACGGAGCCCCATCTCCCGCCACATGTTGGTCAGGGTGCGGTCGTCAGACAACTCGTCGTAGTTTTCCGTCGAGTTCGTAAGCAACAAACAAAGCCGAGCCACATCGCGGGCATCGGCACCCGGCTGAAGACGTTCGATCCGGCTGGCAAGTTCCTGGCAATTCATCATCGGTTGGCCCCCGAAGTTCCTCTCAGATGCGTTGTCAAATGGTTGTGCAAATCTGGGGAGGTGCCGGCTAGTGTCCGAACCTGGCGAATCTCCAAGATAGCGCCCCGCGAGAATTCGCGGCTCTTCGGCCAACCGACAAGGAAACTTTAGCTCGGATTTGCAATTTGGGAAAGAAAATCGCAACTTCAAAAGTTAGCGAGATTCAGCCAGCAAGTGCGTGCAATTTCGATCTGTCTTTGCAAGCCTTGCCCCCCTCACCACTTTTGGGAGAATGGTAGCAGGAGAAGCGGATGTTACTGCTTGTGGACGGCTATAACTTGCTGCATGTATCCGGCCTCTTTGGTCCCGTCGAGGGACCTCCCACCCTCGAGCGTTCCCGGCTGGCCCTGCTTCAATTTCTGGAGAACAAGCTGCGGCAGCCGCTCCGCCGAAAGACGACCATTGTGTTCGATGCCGCGTCGGCACCGCCGGGATTGCCGTCACAACTGGTGCATGCGGAAATGGTGGTCCGATTCGCCCCGCGCAAGCAGTCGGCCGACGACCTGATTGCCGAACTCATCCAATTGGAATCGGACCCGAGACATCTGACGGTTGTTTCCAGTGATCACGCGGTGCAGCGTTCGGCGCGACAGCGCGGGGCGAAGTTCGTTGACAGTGATGTCTGGTTTCGCGAGTTGAAACAGAACGCAGCCGCGGATTTTTCTGACGCGGAGAATGAAAAGTCAGCGGGTCTCGCTGGCAATCCATTTCCGCCCGGTTACGCGGATGCGGAAGCAGCCGAGTTACGGGAATTCGATGCGCTGCGACCGCCTGGCCGAGGCAATTCGTCCCGTCGGCGAAAGTCGTAGCCGATGCAGCGGAGGAGGTAGAGGGTGAAGAGGATTGTGGCGGCAGCGGAGACGTGGGCGAAGAAATACTCTGCAAACAGTCGACTGAGTTCGGGCCACCAATCAATTACCGAATTTGCAGGAGGCCATTCGATGACAACGAAGTGAAAACAATCGATGACCACGAAATGAAAAGCTGTGCCGACGCCAAGGTCAGCGCCAAAGCGACTAGGTAAAGTCCCATCGCCCCGTAACTCCACCAGGTTCGCGACCTCTCCAATCCGAAGAAGGCAACGGGAAGAACGGAAGCACTCACCATCGCCGGAATGAGTTCTTCCACTCGAAAGGTCTCGAACGCCGAGGAAAACTCTCCGAACTCAAAACGTCGTGGGAGAACTAATTTCGCAACTGCCAACAGAACCGCCAATTCTGCTGTGATGCGCATCAGTCCGAAGATGCTGAACTGCCAATTCCTCGCGTGGCGTGGAGATTCAGTGGGGAAGAATCTTCGCGAGCCAAAGATTCCGGCGGTGAAAATGACGACGACAGGCGCGAACACAAGAATCATCTTGTACGCCAATTGTTCTTCGACGAGAGTGCTTGAAATGGACCCCAAGACGAGTCGCTCCCCCAGAAATTCCAAAGCGAACAGCCAAATCATGAGGGCAATGAACCTGGGTATCCGGCAAAGCCAAATCTCGCCTGCCAAGGCCCCCCAGG
>CAYUJE010000179.1:0-11830 GCA_964444865.1 uncultured Pirellulaceae bacterium
GCAGCAACGTTCCTTGTGGCAACGTTCCTTGCAGCACCGGGGCTCACGGCAGCACTTGGGGGCGCAGGTCTTCGGGGCGCAGCAGGTGGGGGCTGCATCGCAGCCACACGAGCTGCCGCCGCCGAACAGGCCAGCAGCATTGACGGAAGAGGCGATACACAACAGACCGGCAGCCAAAGCCGCCACGATAACGCGATTCATTGCAAACTCCTTGAAACGGAACACACGGAGACGGAAACGGAAACAACCTGTCGCCGGAACCGCCGGCCCCGCGATGTTCTCGTAGGTGCGGCAGGCCGAGACGCTGACGTTCAGCGACCTCCAGCAACAATGCTGAAGCTAGGTGTGCTATCGTCCCCCCAGTTTTCCACTCTTGACTTGTCCGCAGAGTTCCCGCGAATTTCCTGAATTGCCGGGCCGGTTGCACAAAGGATGGCTAGCACGCAGGTTTTGACGCTAGCACGGCCTTTTCCATAAGCGCGGCCTTCGGGAATGGCCGATACGTTGGTTTCCACGGAAAACAAGGCAGAGCAACGGAAAGCGAAGAAGCGAAGAGTGGAAAGCGGTCTGGCAAGATGAACCGCCGCCGCGTGTTGTAAGGCAGCCTTACGGCAAAGCAATGCAATTGCCGGTCGACTTTTCGCTCTTTCCCCCGTTTTGCCGCGTAAGATATAAAGAGCGGACATTATTCCCAGGAGAACGTCCCTCACGTTCTCCGGTAAGGACACTTATATGACGACTACTTTCCAGAGCCGCAGCCGAAGCACCTCTTCCGCGGACACTCCAGCGTCGGACTTCCTCACCGAGCTTCCCAGCGTGATCGCCGAACTGGCCCAATCCGCGGAAAAGGGGAACCGCCAGGTGTTGGGTCGATTGGCTCATCAATTGAAGGAATCAGGGGAGATGCACGGTTATGACGACCTGACCCCCTTCGCCGCCCGGCTGGAGCGGGTGGCGGTCGGCAACGGCACGCCGCTGGATATCCGCGTGGCCCTGGATGACCTGATTGCCGAGTGTGGGAAGATGCGAGCGGGATGTGCCGTATAGTAGTCTGCACACTCCGTGTGCAGACTGTCCGCTCACGGAGTGAGCGGACTACTTTGCGGCTTCCCTCAGCGCCACCAAATACGGCACCGGTTCACTGCCAAGCGCGTTGAGCACCGTTCCTCCTGCCGTGAAGCAATGGGTGATCCAGTCCGGCTGACCGTATTTCTCCAGGGCAGTCCCACCTTCGCCCCCGCCGACATAAACCGGATGACCGGCATCTTTGAGCCGCTTGAGTTGGCTGATGAAAGCCTTCGTGCCGCTCTCGAACTTGGGATCCTCGAACATGCCGAAGACGCCGTTATGGAAAGCGACGGCATTCTTTGGGTCGGCTTTGGACTTCTCGATGAATTCGCCGATCTTGGCGGCGAAGAGGGCGGACGTCTTCGGCCCCACATCAAACTGCTGGTCGGTCGGCTTGAGCACGGCGGCAACGGAACCATCGGCTAGGACCGAATCAATCGGCAGAACAAACTCAATTCCATGCTGCTTGCCCGCCGCGAGCATTCGCTTGGCCTGCTCCACGCGCTCCGGGGGAATGTAGTAAGCCTTGTCTTTGTGAGCCGGATCTTCGGCGACCCCCAGACAATATTCCTTCCCTTCGAGTAGAGCTGCCGCCTTCCGCAGAGACATGGCGAGTGAGCCGGCGCTAAAAATGGTGCTGATGGTGCCCCGGGCGATCATCGCCTCCAGGTCGTCCAGCTTGTCGATCTTGATGCCGCTGAAGACAACCAGTTTCGCCTTCAGGCATACCATCATCGGCTGTTCGAATTCGCGGGCGATGTACTTGCCGAGAGCGACCCGCTGCATCGCCAGCGGGACGATAGTGCTGGAAGCATCCAAGCTGCCGGCGGAAAGGGCCTCGTTCACATAGACGCTACCGATTTTTTCCGCGAGTGAATTGGCCATTGCAGCCAGATTGGGGGCGAGTGCGGGCAGGGCTTCTTCCTTCGCCTTCCACAGAACCGTTTCCAGGTCATAGGCCCGCACATTTTCCAGCATCAGCACGCTGCCGGGCGCGGCATTTTTGATCTTTGCCGCGGCATGGTCCTTCACCGTACCGGTTTCTGCGTCCAGCCAATCAATGATGACCGGAACGTCGCAGCCGAGGATTTCCCCCAGGCGTTTGGCAACCTTGTCGAGTGAACCGATGGCTTTGTCCTTCTCTTTCCGCCCGCGATGGCCGAACAGGACCTGCTTCCACCCTTTCTGCCGGCCGAAATCCAGCGTCTCCTTCATGCTCCGCAGCCGAATGTCCCCATCGCCGACGTTTTCTCCCGGCTTGGCATCCACATCCCCGCGGACCAGCACGGTTGTGCCCGAGAGAACATCCGCCAGCGACTCCAGCCGCGGAATGGCCTTGAGGTAATCGGCGAGTGAGATTTCCTCACGCGGCGCGAAGCCTTTGAGGACTTTGGCGAGTTGCAATACGGCGTCGGCAGTCACGGACATCGGAAATTCCTTTTGAAATTGAACCTCTTTAAGAATATCAACTCAGCCCCAATTGGCCGAGGGGACGCTTCTCGCCTCCTACCCGAGAAGCACAAACAAAGACTTGCGGTGCGCATTGAGTCGCCGAATGAGGAGCGGTAAGCTGAAGGCGGCAATCCGAGAGGATGGCAACAAAACTCCGCCGTACTTCGGCGTCGATTACCTGTTTGGAAGTCGGAGGTCGCTCAAGATGGGAAACCGGAATTTGATCGTCATCGACGACTGGTCCGACCCTGCGTCGCAAGCCTTGTACGAGGCTCAATGGCCATCCGAGCCACAGTGTCTGAGGGCCTACCAAGAAGGCAGGCAGTGCGGCGGTTGCACCTTCTTCGCTCCGTTCAACTCGGACTGGGGGCTATGCGCCAACCCTGGTTCGCGGCACCGGCTGGAAACGGTTTTTGAGCACTTCACATGCCCGTCGCAAGTTGACGAAGGATGGGGGCCGCACAGCTTCAGTGAGGACATCAATGTCCGTTGCCTGTGCGGCGGCGAAGCCGACTATTGGCGGCCCCTGATCGAGGCGATCCAGCGGGGTCAAAACGCATAACAAAATGTAGCTGATTGCCTCTACAATCGAACGTCGGTCGTGGGCAGCGGCCGATTTTGAGTGCATACCCCTACCAGATCCAACATTCATGGCGAGCATCTACTCCAGCGACCTCCACGGAAACGAGAATGCGTCGATCACCTTCAGCGCTGCAATTCTTGGTGCTGTTTGGAAAGTCCGCTCTTCCATCCCTCACCTGGCACATAGCCGAAAGGCAGACGAATACGCGCCGGGAGCAATCCACGCTTTACGCAAGCTGTGTGAGGGCGAAGGCGAAAAAGTCTGCGGTCACATTCATCGCCAAGAAGTGGAAGAGTGGCGTTCAACCTTTCGGGCGTGGTTTGATCGTGTCAAACGCTTGTTTCCAGCCAAGCTTGCAAAAAAGTTTCTTGCTAATGCAGAAGATGACTTTCAAGCAATTCTCGCATGTTCTGTGCAGATGCCGGAGAGCTTCTGGCGTAATAGCGTCGACGAGCGACACATCCAAATAACTTTCAAGAATGACAATGCGCTTGAGGCTGCACGTTCGGCGGCTGAAGAAAAGCATCCCGTCAAACTCGGAAGCGCCTTGCACAAATACATTCAGTCCTGCATCGACACCTTGGTTGGAAATATGCCCCCAGCCCCCAATACCGCTACCGAAACTGAGGATGCTCAGCCTGCCGTTTTCGCGCCCCGCGTGACGAGGCAAGATGGGTCTTGGCTGCTGTATCTTGATCAGTTTGACTGCTTCGATTCGAGCCAAGACTTGGAGCAAGACATCGTCACCACTGCCTACGATATCGAAGACGCAGTACGGAATTACGTGTCCGTCAATCATCCTGCCGCTGCAAAAGCACTTCGTTACAACAGCGAGAGTTCTCTATGCTGTATGCGTGCCTCCAATTTGGCGGCGTTATCAACCTTACTCAAGGCCCTTCTCCTGCTGGCAACCGATCATCAGCTCTTGGCGCAGTATCGCGTACGACGCAAGAACAAAAAGAAGGGCCCCAAAAAACGCTGAACCCGAGTTGCCGATTACGGGTTCTGGAAATCGAAGCTCGCTCGCGGCAACCGGGTTAGCGTATTCGTCAGCCTTTTTCCACTCGCGTGTGCACCATGGGTACCTATAACAAAGTGCATGGCACGATTGCTTGTCCCCGGTGCGGCATCATCGACAAGGTCGAGGTGGAGGTGCACCTGGGCAATACCGCGCAGATGCAGGAACTTCGTCTTGGAGATCGATACCCGTGGGTGCCGCACCAGCAACCGCGTGATGGCGGGAGACCGGAAGATGGCAATGCGGAAGGCGACGGTTACATGGAATGCGATCATTGTCACAAAGACTCGTTCCTTCGCGTCATCATTCGAGAGGACATCATCATCGGAATAGAGCCGAATTTAGAAATGAAATCGCATATTCCTGACTGATGCGCCTCGGGCCTGTTCTGGCAACATCACCCCGGAAGTTGCTTACAGCCTCTACTTCGGCCTGTCTCCGATTTCCTTGCATGACTGGAAAAAGTTTCGTTGCGGTACGATTGTCGCAGAACATCAGCCGGCTTCGGCTGAGGGGGAGGATGGCGACGCTGCTCGCGTAAAGTATGGCCTTGGCCATGTCAATCTGAGCCACCAAGCTGACAAGAGGAGCCCCGAACCTAAAACAATTGCCACCATAATCCAGACAGAGTAAGGGAATATCAAGCGTTGTACGAAACCAATGGCTATGACGATCAAAGTGATCGCGATCCAGAAACCTACATGAAATAAGAATAGTGCAACCAGTGCGACACCAAAAGAAGTGATGCAAAAGTTAATTGCTTCGCTCCGCCGCACAAAATGAGGAAGGTCCAATGCGTCCCAAAGTTCCTCTTGATGCCCCACCGCCGCTCGGGTTCGGACGGCGGCGATCACTATGGCGACGGATAAGTGCAGAATGCCAACACCGAGGATAATATCGAACCGGAATGCGCCGCAGGTGACAGCAATCAGCGTTATCGCGACCAGCAGATTGGCAAGGGAGAATTGCCAGAGCTTCGTCCGCGGTCGTTTGATGGTCGATTGTTGACTCATGAGATTCGACTGAAGTATCAGGGGGCTGACGCCCCCCGCTCACCTGTCGCAAGCGCAATCCCGCTTAGCACCATGTTCGGCACGAACTGCGAATGGGGGCTGACGAGTGGGGCGAGATGGCGGAGGTCGCCGCCGGTGACGAAGATGTGGGGCTGCTGAGAAAGACCGGCGGACATCCGCTCGATCACTTCCCGCACCGCGCCGACCGCGCCCCAGAAGAGGCCGCTGCGGATGGCTCCGTCGGTGTTCTTGCCAACAACCGGCGGCGGTTGGTCCTGGCCGGTGAAAGTGGCGAGGGGCAATTGGTTCGTTCCCGCAGCGAGGGCTTGCGCGGTCAACCGAAAGCCGGGGAGGATGACTCCCCCTTCGAATGCACCATCGGCACTGACGAGATCGACAGTAATGGCAGTGCCGGCGTCGACCACGATGGCAGGGCGGCGATGTGCCAAAAACTTTCCCGCCACTGCCGCGGCCAGGCGGTCGAGGCCGACGCGCTCGGGGAATTCGACCCGGACTTCCAGCGGCAGATCGCGGTAGGTGAGGATTTGGAAATCATCTCCCGGCCGATGTGCCCGCACCCAGTCCTCCAACAACCTTGCCCCCTCGCGATGAACGCTGGCCACTCGCCACATGACTCCCTCTGCAGGCAGTTCATCCGCGACCGTTTTCGGCAATGGCTGAGCGGTTGCGCAGTCGCGCACTAGCAAAGGGACCGGTAGTTTGCCGCTGCCCAAGGACGAATCGCCGAACCAGCCGAGTTTGGTGGAGGAGTTGCCGATATCGACGGCGAGGAGAGTCGAATTCATAGGACCATCATCATAACGCCACGCAGTGGCTGGCGACAAACTGGCCGCGAATGGTGAAAAAACTGCCGCTCGCTTCCAAGGCAAAAGGCGATAGGCAAAATGATGGATGGCAGAATGATAGGAGGCAGAAATTGGATCCTTCGGAATTGACTGAACAGTATTCCCACTTCCTTCTCCACCTCCTTTCTTATCATTTTGCCATCCATCATTTTGCCAATCCTCCAAATAGAATTGCGCAATCCGGCCCAATTATTGCTAGAATAACTCCGTCCCCTATCTTTCTCCCTTTCCAATGCCCCTCATGAAAAAGCTCCTCCTTCTCAGTTGCGTCCTCACCGCCATTGCTGCCGCCACGTTGCAAGCCGAAGAGCCAGCGAAGCTGGACCCCAAGGCTTACGAGCAGATGGTGACTAAGGGAATCGATTACCTGAAGACCAAGGGGCAGGCTCCGGACGGCTCCTACAGTGCCCAAGCGGGGCCAGGGGTGACGGCACTGATTACCACCGCCATTTTGCGGCAGGGGCGGTCTCCCGATGATCCGGTTGTCGCCAAGAGCCTGAAGTATCTGGAAGGCTTTGTCCGGGAAGATGGGGGCATCAGCAAGGTGGGGAGCAAGCTGCCGAATTATGAGACTTGTCTTGCCGTCCTTTGCTTCAAGGAAGCCAACAAAGACGGACGCTACGACAAAGTCCTGAAACAGGCGGACGCGTACATCAAAGGGGAGCAGTGGGACGAGGGAGAAGGGAAAGACAAGAAGGATGTTAACTACGGCGGGGCGGGGTACGGCGGCAAGTCGCGGCCAGACCTTTCCAACACGGCTTTCCTGGTTGATGCCCTCAAGGCGACCGGCAACAAAGCCGACAGTGAAGCGATTCAACGGGCTTTGCTCTTCGTCTCCCGCTGCCAGAACTTGGAAACCGAACTGACGATTGCCCCGCAGGCACTCAAGAACCCCGACGGCGGCTTCTTCTATACCCCCGCTGCCGGCGGCGACAGCCCGGCTGGTGATACGGCCGATGGCGGCCTCCGGAGTTATGGGGCAATGACCTATGCCGGGCTCAAAAGCATGCTCTACGCCGGCGTCGGCCCGGATGACAAACGGGTGAAGGCGGCGCTCAAGTGGCTTGGCAAGAACTATAGCGTGGAAGAGAACCCGGGGATGGGTCAGCGAGGGGTTTACTACTATTACCACACCTTCGCCAAAGCCCTGGACGCAATGGGCCAAGACGAATTTCCCGATGAAAAGGGGGGCAAGCACAACTGGCGCAGCGAATTGATTGCCGAACTCGCCAAGCGCCAGCGGGAAGACGGTTCCTGGGCCAACCCCGAAAAGCAATGGCTGGAAGGGGATGCCAACCTGGCCACCGGGTTTGCCCTGCTGACGCTCTCCTACTGCAAGCCGGCGAAGGGAACTGAAAAATAGGTGGATGGCTCTCTCCGTACTCTCCCCCTGATAGCATCGGTTGGTGAATACATTTGAACACCTTCTGGCAATTTCTATTGATAATTTGGGCTGTATCTGTATGATAAGGGGTTGAGTGGCCTTGAATTTGCGGTTTCAGGCTCCGGCATGGCAGCGCGGGGCCGCAGCAGGCGACAAGGATTGGAGCGATGTATCAACCCGGCGACCGCGTCATTTATGTCGCGGAAAAATATGGTCCCCACCCTGGCCCACGGGCCGAAGCCGTGCAGCCTGAGGTCAACGGCGAAGGGTATTCTTACCGGGTCAAAAAGTTTTGGGTCGTCTTGGAAGTTCAAGCTGACTCGCTTATCGTCCGCACCCGCCGAGGCAAACAGCGGAGTGTATTGACCAGCGACCCACGTCTCCGCCCCGCGCGCTGGTGGGAAAAACTGCTGCAGTCCTCGCGATTTCCCGATCAACCCGGTGACCACGACGTCCCCAACGAAAATCAGCGGGCGGCAGCGGGCTAATTCTCCATTGACCCCCGTGCCGTGGTTTCCTACTCTTCGGCCACTTGGGGCGGCACTGCGCGCTGGCCCCGCGCAGCCCTCTAGGCGGGCTGCTTGTGAACTTGATCACGTGGAATCCACTTCCTTTCCGTGCAACTTCGCTATCACTTACCGATTCTGCTGGCAGCCTGCGGGTGGCTCGGCTCGGGGTGCGCGCTGCTGAATACGTCGCCGAAGGCCGAAACCTCCTCGCTGCCGGCTCCGCCGCTGCCGGCCAACTGCGTGGTGCTGGAGGTGGCGTTCGTGCGCGTTCCACTGGCGGATGAGGCGGCCTACAACAGCATTTGGTCCGAAGTGGATGAGCAGCATTTTCCCACCGATTTGCGCCGGCAAATGTCGGCTAACGGCTTGCGCTGCGGCATTGTGGGAATGCAGCTTCCTCCCAAGCTCAAGGAAGCACTCGACGACAGCCAGCCAGGAGCGGTGGAACGGGGCGAAGACTCGCTGGCCGATCCTGAACTCGATCGGGCACCTCGCCGCATTCAGTGCCGCACGGCGCAGCGAGCAAAAATCCTCGTCACCAAAAAACTGGAATCGCTCCCGCTGCTCGTCATGGAAGATTCCTGCGTCCGCGGGTTCCCCCTTTCCCAGGCCCAGTGCCTGTTCGGACTCAAGACCTATCCGCAAGGAGATGGGCGGGCCAAGATTGAGCTCACGCCGGAAGTGGAGCACGGCGAAATGAAAACGCAGTTCATCGGCCGCGACGGAGCCGTCCAGCCGCAATTGGGGCAGGACCGAGTGGTGCTCGATAAATTGCGACTCTCGGCGATCCTCGCGCCGGGGCATGTGCTGATGCTTGCCGGCACGCCCGAAGTGAAGGGGGTCGGCAGCAGTTTCTTCACCGAAACCGACAGCGGCACCACCTATCGCCGCATTCTGTTGGTGCGGTTGGCAGTGACGCAGTACGACGACCTCTTCGCCCCCGACCAGATGGTCACGCCGCTGGCGACGCCGGGGGAGTGAATATCACTAGTCCGACATGCAACCTTAGAAAATTCCGTCGCCAAATCCCTTCCCCTTGGGCGGGGCTGCTGGAGGTGGTGGCGATGGCGAAGAAGGAGCAGGAGAACTCTCTCGCTTCGAATCGCCGCGAGCTGGCTCCCTCGTGACTGCGGGGGGAATATGCGGCCCCGGGATGGCGGACTCTGGCCGCGAGGGAAACTGCTGCACGTTCGATTGCGGCTGCGACGGTGAAGAAATCTGCGGCGTGGGAATGTGAGGCGCGGGGACCTCTCGCTGAGCAGGCTCGACATGTGAACCTGCCGGCATGCCGGCGGGAGTGCCGCGGCGCTCTTCGGTGTAAGCGACTGGGTCGATGTCGTCATCGTAATCGTCGTCGTACCGGCTCATGTAACCGGGTTGTTTGGAACGTTCCAATTCGGTGCGATACTCGGCGATGACTCGGCTTTGAATCATTTCACGGCAGGCCGAGTTAATGGGATGGGCAATATCGGCGTAGAGCTTGGCCCGCCCCTCGGAATCCCGCAGCATGGGGGCTTCCCGCTGCCGCGAGCCGCACTGGTTGCAGTAGCCCGCCTTGAGATGATTCTTGCTGCCGCAACTGTGGCAGTGGCCGGTGAGCTTGCGGCTGGGCATGGCCACGAAGGGGCCGCTGGTCCCTTCAATGATTTTTAAATCGCGGACCACAAAACTGTCGTCAAAGGTGACCGAACAAAAGCCTTGCAGGCGGTCGTCCGAATCCTCCATCAATTTGATGCGAACCTCGGTAATCTCCATGGCGCTACTCCCTTGGGTGCCACGCTCATTCCTGAACGTGCGAGGTGGTAGGGTGCATGAGCAAAGCGAAATGCACGCGTGAGTGAGCCTTGCTTCCAAGAAGACGGCACTCTCGTGTCAAGTTCCATTGCGCGTGCATGGCGCTGCGCTTATGCACCCTACTTCTCTTGTTTCCTAACCAGTCGTCGTCGTTGCGATCACTATTCCCAAATTCTTGCTTCGCAGTCGACTCGCCACGCGCCGGGCGTGCCGAGCATTTTCACAGATGCCAAAATAACTGGAGCCGCTGCCGCTCATCTGCTGGGCGATGCAGCCGGCGTTTTCGAATTCCTTTCGCAACCGGCCAATCCATGGGGTGAGCTGCGCGGCCGGCTCTTCCAGGCGATTGACCAGGGCGGATTGGATTTCCTGCCAATTGCCACGTCGCAGGCCGGATTGTAACGCGTGAACGCAGCCCGGTGTGCCAGCGGGCCGGCAATGTTTGTAAACCTGCGGCGTGGAAAGCCCGACCGGCGGCCGAACCACCACGACGTGCAAGTGAATCGGTCCCACTTCTTCAATACGTTCCCCTCGCCCGCGGCAAATCGCGCTGCCGTTCCCGAGAAAAAAGGGAATGTCGCTGCCGAGTTCCGCGGCGAGTTCCGCCAGGCGTTCACGGCTAAAGTCCAGTTCCCAGGCGATGTTTGCCGCCACGAGCACGGCAGCCGCATCGCTGGAAGCTCCCCCCAGCCCAGCCGCCGAAGGAATCCGCTTGATCAGGCGAATTTCCGCCCCGCGCCCGCAGCCACTGCGTTGCTGCAACAAGGCGGCGGCCTTATAGACGATGTTCTTTTCGGGCGGCGGAAGGTCGCCGAGCGCCTCGATTTCGGTCGAATCGCCTAAAGCCAATCCTGCCGCCCATCCGGCGTCGAGCCGAATCTCCGCCGACTCCGTCGCGAGGAACGAGAGCGAATCGTACAGCCCAATCGGGCTCATCAGCGTTTCAATCTCGTGAAAGCCGTCGGGCCGTTTGGCCAGAATTTCGAGAAAGAGATTGAGCTTGGCGGGCGCCTGGATTTCGACTCGATCTGCTGCGCTGCGAACAAGCATTGACCCTGCTGCCCTCCTGCGAAGGCGCGTCTGCTATCGGACCCTGGGAACCAAGTTAGTGGGGAACAGCCAAACGAAGAATATCAAGGTGCAGCATCAAGTGGGGGACTGTTCCGCCAAGACTGAATTGTACCGATGCTCCGCGCGGGGTCAATCTGAAAGAGAACATTCGCCACGTCACTCCACTTTCTTGTTGAAGAACGCATCGGTGATTTCTTTATGCTCATAATCTTCCACTTTCCAGTTTCCGTCCGCTTCCTTGCGCATGTGCAGAATGATGTGGCGGCGGATCGGAGCTTCCTTGCTGGCACTAGCGCTCATCCCTTCGTACTTGAAATCCCCCGCAGCCGCGGCCAGGAAGGAAACTTTGGCGGAGCGAGGTTCGTCCTTGGTGTTGACTTCGATCTCCGGCTGCGAGGTGATGCGACATTCGATGAACTTGTAATTCGGCAATTCGGCCTGCACCTTTTGTTTGAGTTGTGGCGAGCCGGAGTAGATGTGCCCCTGCACGGCCTGATGGTTGTTGGCCTGCACATCGCGGGCAATTTGCACCACCGTTGCCTCCAGAGCCTCGCGGTCGGTGACGACCATCCGCTCGGTAATGAGCAGCGCCACAAACAAAGCGAAAGCCGCGGCCAAGGCGTACAGCATCTCCTTGCGGCCGCTCGTCACCCACAGGATGGCAATAGGGACGCAGAGCAGAACCCCCAGAATCGCGACATAGACCGGTCGGTCGAAGAGCCAGTTCATAGAGTGAGCGTCCAAGGTGGTGAAGGGGTCGGGAAGGGTTTTCGCGGCGTTGACGCCATGATAGTCGAACCAGCAGGACCGCGAAAACTTTTCCTGACCCCGTTTGGGTGGTGGATCGACGTGAACGGGTTCAGGAGGAGTTTCGCGGCAGTGTCGTTCGAGGTTCCATGTTGGTGGGGCGTGAAACACCTCCCGACCCCTGCCGCCGCGTCCACCAAAACACTCCCCAGGAAATGGCAGTTGTGGTGATGAGTCCCGCATACAGGGGCCACAAGGTGATGATGGTTTCGTCCGGTGTGGAAAGCTCAATATCCGGTTCTTCGCCACTGCGAATCTGCAGCGC
>CAYUJE010000179.1:11930-13407 GCA_964444865.1 uncultured Pirellulaceae bacterium
TGGGCAGGCTGGAAGCCTACCCCACTTTGTCAGCCGCCGGCATCTGCTTGAGCGCATCGATAAGCGGGAAGACGATATCCACATGGTCGTCGAACAAGTCGCCGATCAGCAGATCGGTTAGCAGGCCCTTGTGCTGCGGATAATGCTTGACGAACCGGCCGAAGCTGAAGCCTTCGTAGAATTCGACCACCAGCCGCCGCATCCGCTCCATCCCTTTCACAAACTCCGGCTCCCACTTGCCGAGCTGCTCGCCCGTGGTGTTGCCGCTCGCGAGCCCTTCGCAAACGGCGTCCGCTGCCATTTGACCGGACTTGAGGGCCAGGAGGACGCCAGAAGAATACAGCGGATCCAGAAATCCAAATGCATCGCCAACGAGAACCCAGCCGTCACCGGCCGCTTGTTTGGCCCGATAAGAGTATTCCTTGGCGGCGAAGAATTGGCTGGCCCGTTTGGCCGGAGCGATTCGCTGCTTGACGGCGGGGCAGCGTTCGACTTCTTCGAAGTAGATGGCTTCGAAATCCTTGTCCTGCCGATTCTTGAAGAGGTAGTCGTAACCGGCCACGACGCCGACGCTGACGATGTTGTCGTGCAGGGGGATATACCAGAACCAGCCCTGCTTCCCTTGGATTTGCAGAACGACGGTTGCCCCCTCATCGCGGTCCGTGTCGCGATAGGCCCCTTCCCAATAGGTCCAGCAGGCTCCCTTCCTCAGCACGGGATCCCATTCGCGCAGGTTGAGACGGCTTTGAATCATGGAGCTTTGGCCGCTGGCATCGACCACGACCTCCGCGTGAACGGTCTCTTCCTGGCCGTCCTCCCGCTGGATGCGGACGCCGGTCGCCCGGCTGCCGTCGAACAGGACTTCCAGGACGCGGACCCCTTCCTGCACATCGACCCCGTGCTCGCGGGCGTTTTGCAACATCAAATGGTCGAACTCGCTCCGCCGCACCTGCCACGTCTGCGAACATTCGTGCGGCTTATGGTCCACGAAATAGAACGGCTCGCTCAGCCGGCCCGATTGGCCGACAAACTGCACGCTGTATTTCTTGATGAAGTGGCTGCCCTTCATCTTGGGGAGCATGTTGAGCCGCTGGAGAACCCAGTACGTTTCCGGGATGAGCGATTCGCCGATATGAAAGCGGGGAAAATGCTCCCGCTCAAAGAGCCGCACCTGGTGCCCCTGCTGGGCGATGAGAGTGGAAACGGTGGAGCCGCCGGGGCCGCCGCCGATGACGATAACGCGGGGATCTTGGGGCATGCGGGTCCTCGGTGTTCGCTAAGGGGACGTTCGTAGCACGCCTCAATCTAACCGATCGGGCAAATACATGTCAAGACAATAGTTGTTTAGACAAGTATTTGCCAGCGGGCGCGGCAGGGTTTTGCTCCCCACGCATTTTCCTCAGAATTTTCACTCCCAGGTATTGCATCGCCCGCCCCCTCAACCCCCCCCCACCCTCCCGCCGCAGCCCCCTCCGCC
>CAYUJE010000180.1:0-13390 GCA_964444865.1 uncultured Pirellulaceae bacterium
CCGTCGGCCAGGCCACCGACTCCTTCTGGGAAACCCAGCAGACCAACGCCGAAGCCGCCGACTTCATCTTCTATGACCATGAGTTCAAACGGATGACAACGGGCGAAGGGACCGAACGGCAAGAGACCGCCCAGCTTAGCCCGCTCGCCAAGAAGAAACTGGAGCAAGTGGCGCTACGGCTGGAGCATGTGCCGTTTCCGGTGATCATCGAGCAATTCCCGCGAACCCACAATGCCGCCAGCAATCACCAGAAGAGCCTCGTCGAAGAAGCACGCCGCAAGACCGTGGTGGAGCAGCTTAATCGCATGGGTGTTACGAATGCGGACGAGCGCGTGGTTCTGTCAAACGCCTTTCCTGAAGGCATCACCGGAATTGAAGGGGAGCAATCCTACTTCAATATCATCGGGGGCGGATTCGGCGGCGGTGCCGGCCGGCGATTTGGCGGAACGGGCGGAGCGTATCGATAGTCGGTAATAGTCAGCTCACTCCTTGAGCAGACATGCCAGCACACGGAGTGTGCTGGCTACTTTCAGCCAAGAAGGACACCATGCGAACCAGCATCCTTGCCGCAGCCGTACTCGCCCTAGTCATCCTTCAATCCGGCTGCTCGCAATTGCCTGAGCGGCCGAGTTGGGTGCCGTGGAACACCTCAGCCGCTTCTTCTGGACTTCCCTCACCGGATGCCACCATTGCGTCGTCGGAAAAGAAGGCCGGGACCAAGTCGCCTCCGAAACAGAGTCCGAAAAACGACGCTCTCAGTGCGGAGATTTCTCGCGGCAAGTCTTTCGAAATCAACGGCAAGCCCGATAAGGCTCGCAAAGTTTACGAAGGAATTTTGCAGCAGAATCCGGAAAGTCCCGAAGCGGCTCATGCTCTCGGTGTACTGCTCGACAAACAGGGAAAACACGCCGATGCCGAGCAGTGCTTTCTGGTCGCCTTGCAACAGCAGCCTCGCAACCCGGAAATACTGAACGACTTGGGCTTTTGCTACATGCAGCAGGGGCGGCTGGATAGCGCGGAGTCCGCCTTGGTAAAGGCCACGACCCTGGATTCCAAGAGTTCTCGCTATCGCAATAATTTGGGGCTCGTACTGGGGCATCAAAAGCGATACGACGATGCCTTCGAGCAGTTTTCCAAGACGGGGTCGGAAGCCGACGCCTTCTATAACATGGCCTTTGTGTTTGCTTCGCAGGAACTGCCAGAAGAAGCCAAGGGCTGCTTTCAGCAGGCCCTCACCATCGATCCCAACTACAAGGCGGCTCGCGAGGCCCTGGCGTCCTTTGAGGAATTTGACCGCCTGCCACCGGAAGAGCAAAAGAATAGTCCCCCCGCTTTGGCCAAGAACGGCGTACGCTATGTGCCGTACATTGAAGGGGGTAAGCAGTCCGACGCCTCGCCCGGTTTTGGCGACGTGAAGCAAGCTTCGGGATCGACTTCCACCAATACCATGCCCGCCAGCCGATTTGCCGGTCGGGCAACCCGCAATCTGCAATTGCAATCTCGCGGCATGCTCAGCGGTCACATGCAGAGCGAGCGGAATGCCCAGAGTTCGGCCAACGCCAGTTCGCTGCCAGGTGCGCGGTAAGCAGAGGGAAGGCAAAATTGGAAATCTCAAATCTCAAACAAAAACGATTCGGGAAGTAAGGAAGTCAGGAAACTCTTCATTTCCGAATTTAATTTTCTCTGATTTAATATTGTTTGGGATTTGAGATTTTAGAATTCCGATTTAGTGTCAGCATTCGCTCATTGTCCGGCCTGATTACCCTTCCCATGGCTCTGCTGATAAATGGCAGCGAGGAGTGCTTCCACGTCGCTGTATTTCTTCTTCGTTTTGAGCACCTCGTCGAGCAGACGGCGGGCGTCGGGGGACGAGTGGCCCAGGGTGAGAAGTGCGGAGTAGGTCTCTTCGACCACGTCGCGCTTGACCTCGGCTGAGTACTCTTGTTTGGCCGCGACCAGCAGGGCGAACTTGCTCATTTTGCGCCGCAGCTTGGCGATGATCCTCTCGGCGGTGGCGGCTCCGACGCCGGGAAGCGAGGAGAGTCCCTTGGCGTCCTGCTCCTCGATCATCACAGAAATATCTTGCACGGGCCGCCCCATCGCGCGGAGCGCCTTTTTCGGTCCGACGCCGTCGACCGAGCAGAACATCTCGAAAAACTCCCGCTCTACTTCAGAAATGAACCCGACGAGCTTCGGCGTTACGCGGCCGCGAGAAGGGTCTCCCTCCATGTAGTGAATTGTGTGCAGACTCACCACATCCCCCAGTTGCGACTGAAGCTGGCGGCGGGTGTACTCCGGAATCGAGACATCGTATTCAAACGGCTCGATGGTCAGCGTGGCGGAATCTTCCGCCAGGCGAAGCAGTTTGCCGGTGATTTTGGTGATCATGGGGAATTTCGACACTAGCCCGACGCGCAAGCGAGGGAGAGCGACTCGTCCCTCGCTTGCGCGTCGGGCTAGTGAAAGATCGAGTTAGTGGGTGAGGCTGGCCTGCGATGTTTTGTTGCTGAGGTAATGATGACAGAGGGCGATCGCCATCGCATCGGCCACATCGGGTGGTTCCGGCGGCGCGGCGAGGCCGAATTCGCGGCAGATGGCCCGCTGCACCTGGCTCTTGGGTGCCCGGCCGTTTCCGGTGAGCAATAGCTTGATTTGCGTCGCCGCGTAGCTGCGGATGGCAAGGCCGGCTTGCTGAGCCGCCAGGCAGATGACGCCTCGGGCATGACCCATCAAAATGGACGTCTTGGGGCGTTCGTAGTGCGAATACAGCTCTTCGATCGCCAAGTCCGTCGGCTTTAGGGACTCAATCACGTCGGTGACACCGTCAAACACTTCCTTCAGCCTAGCCGGCATATCGCCGCGGGACCTTCCCCGAACAACTCCCGCCTCGACCAGTTTTATCTTGCCGCCGACCTTCTCCACGACCGCATAGCCGGTGATATTCAGGCCAGGATCGATTCCCAGCACGCGTTGCTGGGGCTCGCTCATGACGAGCCTCCGACCTTCCACTCGGTGACGCCCTTTTTGTCTTCCAGGGTCACACCAATTTCGGTCAGGCCATTACGAATCCGGTCCCCGGTGGCGAAATCCTTCTTCGCTCGAGCCTCGGCTCGCAAGGCGATGAAGAGGTCCATCAGTTTGGGGGTTAGGCCGTCCCCGCCGCTCCGCCGAGCGGGTGTGGATATAAAGAGACCGAGCATCAAGGTGAGCTCGCGAAGGACGGTAGTCGCCTTGACCAACGTCTTCACGTGCGGATCGGCAAAGGCCTGTTTGTATACCTCGGGTTTCAGCTCCGCAAACCGGTCGAGGTTGTGTTCGTTGGCGAATTTGTTGAGCTCGCGGATGAAGTCAAACAATTCGGCGATGGCCCCGCCGGTGTTGAAGTCGTCATCCATCTTTTCCAGGAAATTGGCCCGGAGCTGCTGCACGGTCTTGAGCAGCGGCTCATCGCTCTTGGCGGCGTCACCTTCCGTCCGCGTTTTGGGTGCAGCCAGATTGAAGTACCGCTGCTTGGTGATTTTGTGGAACCGCTCGAAGAAGCCGTAAAACGATTCGAGGGACTTCGCTGCTTCCTCCAAGCCGTCCTCGCCAAAAATCACCGTGCTGCGGTAATGGGTCCGCAGCAGGAAGAAGCGAATCCGCTCGCCGGTCAGCCGAGCGATTTCGTCCGCCAGTCCCCCCGCGCCGCCGCTACGGCTGAGCTTGCCCCCGGCTTCCGCCGGTGCCGCTTCGCGGTCGCTGCGGCCGCCGATTTTGCCGCTCGATTCCCCCTTCCGCAGCAGGCCGTTGTGCAGCCAGTATTTCACCATGGGTTTGCCGTGACAGCACTGGCTTTGGGCCAGTTCGTTTTCATGATGCGGGAACATCAGGTCGAGGCCGCCGCCGTGGATGTCAAAAGTCTCGCCGAGAATCGCCTTGCTCATGGCCGAACATTCGATATGCCACCCGGGCCGCCCTTTTCCCCAGGGGCTATCCCAAGCGGGCTCCCCCGGCTTGGCGCTCTTCCAGAGGGCAAAGTCCCCGCTGTTCCGTTTCTTCGAAGCCGCCCCGCCACCTTCCCCCTGCTGCTCCTCAGCGTTGCGGTTGCTGAGTTTGCCGTAGCTAGGATCCTTGGTGACGTCGAAGAAAACATCGCCGCCGCTGGCGTAAGCAAAGCCCTTATCGATCAGCGATTTCGTGAAGTCGATGATTCCCGCCATGTGTTCGGTTGCCTTGGGCATGTGATCGATCTGGTCGACGCCGAGCGCCCGCAAGTTGTTGAGATAGTCGATCGTCATTTCCTCGGCGATCTCGCTCATCGGGATGCCCCGCTCGTGCTGCTGGCCGATGAGCTTGTCGTCCACGTCGGTGATGTTCACCACCCACGTCACTTCATAGCCGCTGTAGGTGAGGAACCGCTTGATGGTGTCAAAGATGACAGGCCCGACCATGTGGCCGATGTGGCTTTCCTTGTAAACCGTCGGGCCGCAGAGGTAGATGCCGACCTTGCCAGGGACGACGGTCTGAAAGGGTTCTTTGTCGCGGGTCAGAGTGTTGTAGACGCGGATCATGGGAGATAAATGACGAAGTCCGAATGGCGAATGACGAATTGTTGGTAGTAACCGGCTTCAGCCGGTTACTACGAGCGGGCAGTTTCTTCCAGCAGGCAAACGCACTGGGCGACGATGGCTTCTTCGCGGCCGACGATGCCGACTTGCTCACCGGTCTTGGCCTTGATGCCGACGCGGCCGGGGGGGATTTTCAAAATCTCGGCAATGCGGTCGCGCATCACCAGCTTGTGCGGAGTGAGTTTGGGGCGTTCGGCAAAGATGATGCAGTCAATATTCACCAGCCGAAAGCCGGCCTGAATCACTTTCTCCAGAGCGGCCTGCAGCATTTGCACGGAACTCCGTCCCCGGTTGGCCGGATCCGTATCGGGAAAAAGCTCGCCGATATCCCCCAGCGAAGCAGCACCCAAGAGAGCATCGGTAATGGCGTGCAGCAGCACATCGGCATCAGAATGCCCCACCAGATGATGATCATGGGGGATGTCGATCCCCCCCATCCTCAGCGGCCCCCCTGTCGTGAGCCGGTGCGTATCGTGCCCAATTCCAACGCGCATGAATGGGAAATCCTTCTCCGAGCGATGATTTATGAACTTACTCGCGACCTCTCTTTGCTTGCCAACGAGTGAACGTGATTATACCGGCAGGCGGCCACGCCAACAATGCGAACCCCATTGCTAGCCCTGCCACTTTGGCCTGGATTCTCGCCGGATGCCACCACTCCCCAAATTCAGGGTGCGCGCTCCGCCGAGTACTCGCTGGACGCTGCGAAATTAACCTTGGCTGGTGGATGGATTTGGACTATCTTGCCCCGAACTAATGAGGCTTTTTCCCGCAATGGAAAGGTTACCGCCATGGATCGTGAAGTCCTTCGTAAGACGCTGCTGGACATTTTGAAGCAGGAGTCCTGGATCGAAACCGACAATCTAACGGACGACGTCAACCTCCGTACCGATCTAAAGCTCGACTCCGTCGATCTCCTCAGTATGGCCCTGCAGGCAGAACGGACCCTGGGAATCTCCATTGATTCGCAAGACTTTGAGCACGTAAATACTCTGGGGGACCTGCTCAGCCTGTTGCAGGCCAAACTCAGTTCGAAGCCTTCCGCCGCAGCCGCCTAGCCATTGAGTTGGGCAAACTTAGGAACCTCCATGAACAATCCAGCGGTTAAGGACAACCAACGGCCATCAGCCGCTCTTCGCGAGTTGGAATTTGGAATCCAGGGCTGGGGATATGCCCGCTGCTCGGCAACAGAAATCGCCGCACTTCGCAAGAGTATTCCCCGCTGGGCGGCTGCTGATACGCCGGGGCATTTTTTCAAATATTCCGACGAACAGACCATCATGGCCGTGCGGGCGCTCGATAGCACCATCGAGCAGAATGGCATCGATGTGCAGTCGCTTGCCGATTGTGCCGTCATCGCGGCGCCGCAGTTTTTGGGACGCGTGCAAGGTGCCCATGCCTTTAGTCGATTCCTGCGGACAGGCGCGCCGGGCATCTCCCCCCACTTGATACCTCAACATTCACTGCACAGTGTTTCCGGGGCGATCAGTGTCCTGCTCGGCTGCCACGGCCCCAATTTGGGAGTTGGTGGAGGCCCAAATTCGCTGGACGATGCCCTGCTCACGGCGGCGACGCTTCTGGAATCGGGCGCAACCGCGAATTGCTGGCTGGTTTGCACCGCCTGGGATCCCGAGCCGCTGCCTGATCGCGAAGGACAATGCACGAACGAGCCGATTTGCCAAGCCTTCGCTCTCGCATTGCAGCAGGGTCAGGCATCAGCCAGCCAGAGCACGATTCAATTGCAACTGCAGGGTTCCGCTCCACGCCTCGCCGGCGATTCAACGAGTATGACTGCCGCTCACGTCGTGAATCAAATGCTTGAAGTCGAGCAGTCCCACCTTTCGCGAAGTTGTCGGTGGCAGATGAATTGGGGTGCGTCGGCTGAAATACGCCTCGTGCCATTTGCCGCAAGAAAACTTCGGGCCGCGTGAACAACGGAAAGATGCTCATGGACAAGCCTCGCGTTTGGATTACCGGTACAGGGGTGGCGACCTCCCTCGGTTTCGATTTTTCCACCTTTAGCCGCAACTTGCTGGAGGGGCGGTCAGCCGTTCAGGTCGTGGTCGATCAAAATCCGAACGGTGAATTTCGTTCGCCCGGTTGTCTGCTTCCCGTCATATCCGTTCCCAAGGGTTGGACGGAGGAAGCATTTCGCCGTTTACCTCGCGTGCAGCAAGCTGCGCTTTGGTGCTGCTCGGAAGCACTCGCGAATTCGGGATGGTCCGAGGCTGCGGAAAATGTTCGCATCGGTCTGGTGCTCGGCGTGGGGGCAGAATGGCTGCACCACTGGGAAATGAATACAACCTCCGGCGGCGACATTCTTTACACCGCGGGAGAGCAGCAGAGCCTCTTGAGCCTCACCCAGGAGCGCTTGGGGTTGCAGGGACCGGCCACCACCATCGCCGCAGCCTGTGCCAGTGGCAATTATTCCTTAAACCTGGCGCGCAGTTGGATTCAGCAGGGAATTGTCGATGTCTGCATTGCCGGCGGAGTGGAGATTGTCACACCGGTCTGCCGCGCAAATTTTCATAACCTGCGGGCATTGTCGCGCAGGATCGACGACGTGAGCCAGGCTTCCCGCCCTTTCGACCGCGGACGCGACGGCTTTGTGATGGGGGAAGGCGCCGTGGCATTCGTGCTCGAAGCGGACCACATTGCCCGTCGGCGGGGAGCCGATCCGCTGGCGGAGGTCGCCGGCTTTGGCGCTTCCAGCGATGCCCACCACATGATCATTCCCAGTAGCGACCCTCAGCCGGCGGTCACAGCGATCCAGGGCGCGCTGGCCGATGCCCAGGTTTTGCCGGAAAACGTCAGTTACATCAACGCTCATGCGCCGGGAACGCCCGTCGGCGACTCCTGCGAGGCCCGAGCGCTGCAGTCCGTCTTCGGTTCGCACTGTGCCACCACGCCGGTCAGTTCGACCAAGAGCATCACCGGCCACCTCCTGAGCGCAGCGGCTTCGATTGAGGCATTGGCGGGAGTGACCGCGATTCACCACCGGGCCATTCCGCCGACTCTCAACCTGCACGACCCCGAGCACGAACTTTGCCACGTTCCGCTGCACAGCATTGAGGCTGACGTGCAAGTGGTCGTTTCCAATTCCTTCGGCTTCGGCGGCAGCAACACCAGCCTGGTGCTGCGCAAAGTTGCCTAGCGGTCGTTCGGCTTACTCGCTGTCACGTCCGTACGTCAGCAGGGCATCCTCAATCCGGACTTTCTTGGTTTCGCCATTGCTGGCACCGAAAAGCAGATCCAGGCAGGCCTGCGCCCGTTTGGGGACGATGTGGTAGAAGTTGTGCTTCCCCTCGCGACGGCAGGCGATGATCCCGTCCTCGCGCAGCAGGGCCAGGTGATGGCTGACGGCCGGCTGGCTTTGCCCGAGCAATTTGCAGAGCGTGCGAACGTTCAGTTCCTCCCGCTGCGTCAGGTAGTGCAGCACCCGAACCCGGGTGTCGTCCCCAAGCAGCTTGAAGAGCTGCACCAGATCGCGGGTGGTGGCGGTGGAAAGCTGCGCGAGACGAGGCTCGTCATTCGCGGGTACCTGAGCCGGGCCATCTGCGGAATCACTGTTTGAATTGTGCGCGAACATCTTGGGAGCAAGCAAAGTAACCATAATTTCCTCTTGGAGAACCTTTGAATAAAGGCTCAGAAAATCCTGTCAGAGGACATGCGCTGACCGACCTTCAGGTTGTTTTCATGCGGCTAGCAGAAATCCGCCCGATTGCGCTGCGCCGGATGAAATCTGAGAGACAAGTCACTAACCCATTGGTCGGTTCGAGCACCACAGAACGTGGCTCTTGGTAAATCCTCGAACAGGCCCCTCCTTCATTACCCTCGTCATTGTAAGCCGCGGGGGGCTCCTTTGGGAATACTCTCCAGGGCGGAATTTGCTGAAAAAAAGGCGAACAGGGAGCCGTGTCGGGCACTGGTTGCGATGCCAACAGCCGGGCCGTAACATAACTTCCAGCACAGAAATTCTGTAGGATGGGACTCCAGTCCCGTCCGAGCCCGAACGGACGGGACTGGAGTCCCATCCTACGAATAGCCGGACCGCCCCCTATGCCCTTCCTCCGCAAGGCATTTCCTTATCTCGCTATCGCCCTGGGGCTAGCGTCCTTGGCGTGGGCAGTATCGTTCGGCACGCTGCCGAAGGCGGATCTGGCTTTTGAGAACGGGAACGAGATCCAAACGGCCGACCCTTCGAAGGCTACCGGCCAGCCCGAAAACCGCGTCATCAATGGCTTGTTCGAGGGGTTGCTCCGATCATTGCCGGAGGAAGGCTGGGAGCAGAAATACGGGCCGGACGAAAATGTGCCCATGACGCCGCATCCGGCGATGGCGGAGCGGTATGAGGTTTCGGAGGATGGCCGCGTCTACACGTTTTACATGCGGAAAGGGGCCGTTTGGTCCAACGGCGATCCGGTGACGGCTGACGACTTTGCCTGGTCGTGGCGGCGGATGCTGCATCCGGAAACGGCCAGCCAGTATGCCTATCAGCTCTATTACCTCGTAGGAGCGGAGGACTATGTCACGGCTGCGGTGAAGGAAGGGTCGCTCGTGGAGGTGGAGCTCGATGGGACTCGCCGGGACAAATTTCAAGCCTTTCCTCGCGGGACAATTCTCCGTGGCAGAGTGTTGTCCCTGAAGAAACCACCGGAGCCCCCCGAACTCGCGAAGGACTCCAAGGCTGCTGACGAGGCCAAATCCAAAGCCGAAGCGGCTTGGAAAGAAGGCTGGGTTTATCACTTGAAGTTGGAACGCATCGAACCATCCCCCGAGGATGCCAATCCCAAGCAATTCGCTGTCGGAGATTCCATCGATTGTTGCGTTGATCCTGCCAAGGGAAAAAGTGCCGAATCGGGCAAGCTCGTTAGGGTTTTGAATGTCTTGCCGGATTTCGAGAAGACCGTCGGCGTGAAAGCAGAGTCTCCGGAGAAGTTAGTTGTCACACTCAAGTCGCGGACGGCATTTTTCAACGAGCTGGTTGCTTTTTATCCCCTCTATCCTGTCAACCGCCGATGCGTGGAAGAACATGGCTCACCCAATTGGACCAAGCCGCAAAATCTGGTTTGCAATGGGCCGTACACGATGCAGTTCCGCCGGATTCGGGACCGTATACGATTGGTAAAAAACCCTAAATACTGGGACGCCGACCAGGTGCAATTGCAATTGATCGACGCCATGGCGGTGAAGTCCGAGACGACGACACTTAACATGTATCTCAACGACCAGATCGATTGGGCGACCCAGGCACCACCCCCGATGATTCCGATTCTGAAGGAGAAGATGCCCGACGAGTTTCGTTCGGCTCCCATGCTCACCGTCTATTTCTATCGCATCAATGTCACCAGGCCGGGCATGAGCAATCGTAAAGTGCGGCAGGCTCTTAATCTGGCCATCGATAAGCGGAATATCTGTGAGATCATCACGCGAGCCGGCGAAGTTCCCGCGACCGGAGTCGTCCCTCCCGGACTAGCCGGCTACACGCCGCCGGTGAGCGCGACCTATAACCCCGATGCTGCCCGCAAGCTGCTGGCGGAAGCTGGTTTTCCCAGTGGACGGGGGCTCTCCACGATTGAGATCGTTTACAACGATACCGACGCCCATCGCACCATCGCCGAGCGGATTCAGCAGATGTGGCGGGAGAACTTGGGAATTGGCGTGCAGCTTCGCGGCGTGGAGTGGGGAACCTATCTCGATTTGCAGCACAAAATGGACTATCACGTTGCTCGGGCCGGCTGGATTGCGGACTATCCCGACCCGAACACGTTTCTCGACATGTGGACCAGCAGCAGCCAGCAAAATCAGACCGGCTGGAAGAATGATCAATACGATCAGTTGATCGCTCAGGCCGGCAGTGAGCCCGATCCCAAGAAACGGATGCAACAATTGCACGACGCGGAAGCCATCCTCATCGAAGAGTGCCCCATCTTGCCGATTTACTGGTACGTCTCCAAGAACCTCGTCAAGCCGCATGTGAGGGGCTGGTTTCTGAACTCGCAGGATCTCCACCCGTTAACCCTCTTACGGATTGATGACGGCGCAACTCCCATTCCTGCCGGGGGCGGTGCGCGATGAAGTCAATTTTGGGTCCGTTTCTCATTCTGGCCAAACGGTTCGGCTGGACGCTGCTGACCCTGTGGGCAGTCTTTACCATTTCGTTCTTGCTGATGCAGGCGGTCCCTGGAGGACCGTTCAAGTCGGAAAAGAAACTTCCCGAAGCCATCGTGCGGAATTTGGAAGCCAAGTTTCACCAAAACGATCCGCTCCCCAAGCAATACTGGGACTATCTGGTCGATGTCTTTTTCCGGTTCGATTTTCGGGCCAGCATGAAGCTGGAAGATTACACCGTCAACGAAGTCATCGAGCAAGGTTTTCCGGTTTCCGCCTCGCTCGGCATTTTTGCTTTGCTCTTCGCCTTGGTATTCGGCACCACGGCGGGAGTCATTTCTGCCTCCTATCGAAATTCAATCATCGACGTCGGATTCATGGGTGCCGCGACGATCGGCATTGCCATTCCCAACTTCGTCCTCGCCAGCCTGTCGATTGTCGTGGTCGTTTTTTGGCTGCAATTGTTGCCCGCCTCCGGCTGGGGAACTATTCAGCAGATTCTGTTGCCGGCGCTTTGTTTGTCGGCTCCCTATGCCGCGTACATCGCCCGGTTGACGCGGGCGGGAATGTTGGAGGTGCTGAATCTGGACTACATCCGCACGGCGTATGCAAAAGGTCTGATGCCCCGCACGGTTGTTGTCCGCCACGCCCTTCGCGGCGCGCTCCTACCAGTCGTTTCCTATATCGGTCCTGCGACAGCCGGCATCATGACCGGCTCGCTGGTCGTCGAGCGGCTCTTTAACATCCCCGGCAGCGGCAGCCACTTCATTGAAGCGGCCCTGCAATATGATCTGACGCTGGAAATGGGAATGGTGATGATTTACACCTTGCTCCTTTCCATGATGAACACGCTCGTCGACTTTTCGTATGCCATCATCGATCCGCGAATCAAGCTGGAGTAGCCCGTGGCGGATTCGCAAGCACCCCTCAAACCGCTCGACGAATACGAAGCCCTGCTGGCGGAAGCCGCCAAGGTGCGCGGGATCTCCCTCTGGACCGACGCCTGGCGAAGATTGCGGAAGAACTGGGCGGCGATGGTGGCGCTCGGTTATTTGATCGTGCTGGTCATTCTGGCGTTTCTTACGCCCCTCTTGCCGCTGCAATCTCCTCAGTTTCAACTCGCCGACAAAGTTCACAAATACCAAGGTCCTACGCTGGAAAGGATCGACTTGAGTTTGAAACTCGAAGACGTTGACCGCGTGCAGCGGGAGGCGGCAGAGCTTTCCTCAAAGTTGCGAAGCCTTCCGGCGGACGCCGCGGAGAAGGAACGAACCGATTTGAAGAATGACCTGGAGTCCAAACTTCGCCAGCACCCTTTCAATAGCCTTTGGAATCAGCCAGGGCCGCTGACATCCGCCCTCACCCGCGTGCGGCTGGCGATTTTCGGCCGCTGGTGTATTCCGTCGATCTGCGGGCGGGACGAATTGGGGCGGGACGTGCTGGCCCGCATTTTTTGGGGAGCACGGGTTTCGCTAATCGTCGGCACACTGGCGGCACTCGTGTCCCTCTTCATCGGCGTCTCCTATGGTGCCACCTCGGGCTATGTCGGCGGCTGGATTGATGCGGCGATGATGCGGCTCGTCGATATTCTGTATTCCATCCCCTTTATTTTCGTCGTCATTTTTCTCATCACCATTCTCTCTTCGAGCGGAGTGAAGGATGAAATGGCCAAGTATGGCATCAATCAAATTGCCATTTTCTACGTCGTGATCGGGGCCATCTACTGGCTGACGATGGCCCGCGTGGTTCGAGGACAGGTGATCTCCCTCAAGCACGAGCAGTTCATCGATGCGGCCCGCACCATCGGCGCGAATACCAGCCGCATCGTGTTTCGGCACCTGATTCCCAACGTGATGGGGATTGTCATCGTCTACCTGACGCTGACGATTCCCAGCGTGATGCTGTTCGAGGCATTCCTCTCCTACCTGGGCCTCGGCGTCCAGCCGCCGGATGTTTCCTGGGGTCTGCTCATGAACGAAGGAATTCGTGTCATTACGCCGGTGGGGATATTCTGGTGGCTGGTGCTATTTCCCGGCCTGGCACTGGCGATGACGCTGTTTGCGCTCAACTTTTTGGGGGATGGACTGCGGGATGCGCTGGATCCGAAGATGAAAAATAGGTAGGGATTCCGCCATGTTGGAATTTGAATGGGACGCAGAAAAGGCCGAATCGAACTTGAAGAAACACCGGGTGCCTTTTACAGAAGCAGCTACCGTGTTTGGAGACGACCTTGCATTAACAGTGTTTGATTCCGATCATTCAGAAGAGGAAGACCGCTATATTACTGTTGGGATGTCGGTATCGGGAAGGGTTTTGATCGTATCCCACACAAACCGCAGCAGCCGGATTCGCATTATCAGCGCTCGAGCGGCGACGCGTCGAGAAAGGAAAGACTATGAAGAAGGCCAATAAGTCGAAAAGTGACGAACTAAGACCTGAGTATCCTCCTGGGTATTTTAAGAATGGCGAGCGAGGAAAGTATGCGGCTCGCTATCGGCAAGGAACCAATCTGGTGCTGCTTGAACCTGATGTTGCAGCCGCGTTTGCCACCCCCCAGGCGGTCAATCAAGCCTTGCGTTTAGTCCTGGAACTCGCCAAGACAGCAAAGGCCAAATGATGGCGGAGCCTTTGCTGCAAGTCCAAGACCTTCACGTCCATTTCAAAACGGACGA
>CAYUJE010000181.1:0-8424 GCA_964444865.1 uncultured Pirellulaceae bacterium
CGCTGCCGATGTCATCCCTCATGCCCAGGACAAACCGCCGGGACCGGCGCTGACGCCGCAAGAGGCGATCAAGAAGATGACGGTCCCCGAAGGCTTCACAGTGGAACTCGTCGCCAGTGAGCCGGACATTGTGAACCCGATAGCGATGGCCATTGATGAACGCGGCCGATTCTGGATCACCGAGAGCCTGGAATACCCCCGCCGCTCAGCCGGGCCGGGAAAGGACCGGGTGAAGGTGCTGGAAGATACTGACGGGGACGGCAAGGCGGACAAGTTCACCGTCTTTGCCGATGGACTCAACATCCCCAGCGGCGTGGCCGTGGGACACGGCGGCGTGTGGGTGGACAACTCGACGGACATCCTCTTCATGCAGGACACCGACGGCGACGGCAAAGCGGACAAAACCGAGGTCGTCGTCACTGGCTTTGGGCGGGATGATACGCACGAGCTTCCCAATTCGCTCACTTGGGGACCGGACGGCTGGCTGTACGGGCTCAACGGCGTCTTCAATCACTCTCACGTCAAATATCCGAAGTCATCGAAGCATTACAAGGAAAATCATCCTGGCTGGCAGTTCACCTGCGCCCTGTTTCGCATCCATCCTGTGACCCGCGAGTTCCAGGTCTTCTGCGAAGGGACCAGCAACCCTTGGGGCGTGACGTTCGATCCCGAAGGGAGCGCGTTCATCAGTGCCTGCGTCATCGACCATCTCTGGCACCTGACCGAGACCGGCTATTACCACCGCCAGGGCGGCCCGTACCCGCCGTTCACCTGGAAGATCGAATCCATCGTCAAGCACAAGCATCAGAAGGCGGCCTACTGCGGCATTACCTACTTCGACAGCGACGCCTACCCCGAGAAATACTCGGGCAAACTCTACATGGGGAACATCCACGGCGGCTGCCTCAACGTCGACAAGCTCCAGCGCGACGGCAGCACCTATTTCGCCACGCCGGAGCCCGACTTCCTCACCGCCAACGACGCCTGGTTTATGCCCGTGGTGCAAAAAACCGGCCCCGACGGCAGTCTCTATATTCTCGATTGGTACGACCGCTACCACTGCTACCAGGACGCCAACCGCGACCCCGCCGGCATCGACCGGCTCAAAGGTCGGCTCTACCGCGTGCGCTACAAAGAGACGCCGCGAGCGAAGAGGTTTGATCTTGGCAAGGAGACTGATGAGCAATTGATAGAGCGACTCGGCGCGAAGAACGACTTCATCCGCAGCACGGCCCAACGGCTGCTCTACGAAAGGCAGATGGCCGATATCAACAATCCCAACGTCGGAATTCCCAAACGCGTCGGCACCCGCGATACGCTACGGCAACTCATTGCCGCCAAGGAAACGCCGCACAAGCAGCGAATGCACGCTCTGGGGGTGCTCATGAGCACCTGGGAAATTGAAGAGGGGCAAACGCAGTATCTGATGAAAAACGCCCAGCCAGCCGTGCAGGCTTCCATCGTGCGGCTGCTGGGGAATGTCGGCCGAGCGAGCACGGCGCAGATTGCCACCCTGAATGGCCTCGCGACCACCGGAGCTCCCGACGTAAAGTTGCAAGTCGCCATCGCTGCCCGCAAGATCGACGGCGTCGAACCCATGCCACTGCTGCTCAAAGTGCTGGCCAACTGCGGCGACGATAAACTCATCCCGCATATCGTCTGGCAGAATCTGCACCCGCTGCTGGAGGAAAATCCGGAACCCTTCCTGACGGCTGCGAAAGACCCCGAATTCCTCCGCTCGAAGCATGCAAGCGAATTTCTGCCGCGAGCAGCCGAGCGGATTCTGGGGCGGAAAAAGTTTGAAGCCAGCGCGGTTGCCGGCCTGATTGAAATCACGCGCGACGGTGCGCCAAAGGTCGCGCAGAACCTTTTGGCGCTACTGGCCACCAAAGTCCAGTCGGGCGAAATCCGCGGCGAGCAGCTCCAACAGATGCAAGCTGCCCTCGCGGAAACTTTGAAGCCTCTGCTCGGCGGTCCCGCCTTCCATCCCGCCGGCGACGAAGCCGCACTGCTGGCTGCTTCGTGGGGGGACGAGCGGGGCATCAAGCGGGCCAGGGAAACGTTCTCGGTGAACGGCCTGCAGAACGACTACCGCATCCGCGGACTCGCGGCTCTGATTTCCGGCAAGGACAAGGGACTTCTGCCGCTGGTTGCGGAAGCCCTCACCGGCAGTGTTTCTCCCGTTCAAGACCCGGCCGACTTCCGCGGCAAGCTGTTGGCGATGCTCGGCAAACTGGATGATCCGAAAGTCGCCGACATTGTGCTCGCCTCGTATGCCAAACTCGAACCGGATGCGAAGCCCAAAGCGATCCAGCTACTCACGCAGCGCACCACTTGGGCAACCAAGCTCGTGACGGCCATCGGCGACAAGAAAATCCCCGCCGAAGCCCTCAACGTCAACCAGGTCCGTCAGCTTCTCTCGCTGAACGACAAAGAGCTGACTGCCGCGGTTGCCAAGCACTGGGGGACCGTCCGCACGACCCGCGATCCCCAGCGGGAGGAAATCGTCGCCCAGATGAAGGCCCTGATTCGCAAAACCCCCGGCGACGCCACCCGCGGCAAAGCGGTCTTCACCAAGGTCTGCGGCCAGTGCCACAAGATGTATGGCGAAGGGCAGGAGGTCGGTCCCGACATTACGCTCAACGGCCGGGCATCGTTCGACCAGCTTCTCTCCAACGTCTTTGACCCCAGCCTCGTCATCGGTGCTTCCTACCAGGCCCGCCTTGTGAAAACGGCCGACGGCCGCGTCCTCACCGGCCTCCTCGCCGAAGACAGCCCCCAGCGGGTCGTTCTCAAGGTGCAAGGTGGCAAGCAGGAAATCATCCCCCGCGGCGACGTAGAGGAAATGAAAATCAGCGAGCTTTCCCTCATGCCGCAGGATGTGGAAAAGACTTTGAAGCCGGAAGAAATCGCCGACCTCTTCGCGTTCATCACACTCGACAAACCGCCGAGTGATCCGAGTGCGAAACTGATACCCGGGACGAGGGATGGAAAGTGATTATTGGCACCACGGATGGCACGGAACACACGGATCAAATTTGCATCCATCCGTGTCGTCCGTGAAATCCGTGGTCAAACTTTTGATCAAAATGCCCGATTCTCTGGCCTCGCTCGAGACCCAAATCACCGCCTGCCACCTTTGCCCGCGGCTGGTGGCGTGGCGGGAAGAGGCAGCGGAAAATCCGCCAACGAGATTTCGGGGAGAAGCGTATTGGGCCAAGCCGGTGCCGGGGTTTGGCGATCCCCAGGCGCGGCTGCTGCTGGTCGGTCTCGCGCCGGCGGCCCATGGGGGGAACCGGACGGGGCGGGTTTTTACGGGGGACCGGAGCGGAGACTGGCTGTTCCGCGCGCTGCACAAGGCGGGACTCGCAAATCAGCCGACGTCGACTCACAAAGACGATGGGCTGATGCTCAATGACGTCTTCATCACTGCCGCCTGCCGCTGTGCTCCTCCAGCGAACAAGCCGCTACCGGAGGAGTTATCCAACTGCCGGCCGTTCTTGCTCAGGGAACTGGAATTGCTGACCAATCTCCGCGTCATCCTCGGCCTGGGGAAGATCGGCTTCGATACGGCTTTCGATGCGCTCCGCTCGCTCGGCAAAACAGACCTGAAATCCCGCCCCAAATTCGCCCACGGAGCCGAAGTCCAGGTCAGCGAAGGCCTCACTCTGCTCGGCACGTTCCATCCCAGCCAGCAGAATACTTTCACCGGCAAATTGACGGAGCCGATGTTTGACAGTCTCTTCGCACGAGCAAGAGGCCTTCTAATTTGAGTGCCAGCGTCGTAACTTCCCGAGAAGGGCCGAAGCGATTTACCCGCTAGCAGTCGCCTCCCCTTTTCGGCTTTGTCGGCAGCGATGGGCCGGATATGATTCTCTTCCCAGCACTCGTGGAAGGGAATTCACTTATGCAGCGATGGACCTCGTATACCTTGCGGGCCGTTTTCATTATTGGCTTTTTGATCGTGCTGCCGGTGATGGCGCTGCCGAGTGTGGCTACGTTTGTGGATGGCCTGCTCTATGGCCAGCCAAAAAGCTCCGTGCCGGCGGGCGAATCGAAGCCAGCCGCGGAGCCAACTCGAACGACAGTTTTGGAGGCAACACAAGCAACGCATCTGACTCCACTCGCTTCGAGCAGCAGCGTCATCGAGGAATCTGGCCCGCTGAGTATTGCGGAGCGATTCCCGTCCAAACCGCCGCACATGCCGCCGGCACCCGAATTCCTTCTCAGGGATGAAGAACCGGGAGCCAACGAACATGCCGGCCCGGCTGCCGAAGTCGGTCCGTTGGACGAGGCCACCGCGCTCCAAATCGATGCCGTCCGCGGACGGTTGGAGGAACTGGGGGCCGAGTATGTGCGGCTGGAGATGTCGGAAGATGGACGGACGTTCCATTGCCTGTGCGACATGCTGCTTGCCGGTGAAGGAAGCAAAACGCAGCCGTTTGAGGCGACTCGCAGCGATCCGGTGGCTGCCGTTCAGGCGGTGCTGACGAATGTGGAGGCGTGGCGAAGTGCCGAGCGGGCTCCGGCGCGCGTTTTGCAAACTGGCCCTCCCACGCGAACGCGGTAGAATTGAAGCAGCCCCCTGCAGGAGCAACGCGAGTTTCCCCCCCCCATGAGAAAATTCATTCGCATCCTGTTTGTCGTCAGCCTCGCCATTGTGCTCGTCACGGCTTCTGCGGGGCTCTATAGCTACCGCTCGCTGCAGCAGGTTCCGGATTTCTATACCCAGGCCCTGGCCCGGCCCGCAGCCGAGCCGGCGAAGGCGGCATACAAATTCGAGCAGGAAGTGCTGGAGTTGCGGAACGATGTCCACCGCGAAGGGGACTGGCAGGCCACCTTCTCGGCCGAGGAAATCAACGGCTGGTTGGCGAATGACCTGCCGGTCAAGTTTCCGACCGCTCTCCCCAGCCACGTTTCCGACCCACGCGTGGCAATCAGCACCGAGATGATTCAGGTCGCCTGCAAATATGTCGATACGCGGTTCGATGCGGTGGTCTCCATCGGTGCCCAGCCCAAAATGACCGCGGAGCCGAACGTCATCGCCATCCGCATCAAGCAAGTCCGGGCCGGGGCGCTCCCTGTGCCGCTGGCGAACTTCCTGGAACAAATTTCCGAGCACACCGCCAAAGCCGGCGTGCCGCTCCGCTGGGGCGAAGAGGACGGCGACCCTGTGGCCTACATCACGCTCCCCATGAACCAGCCTGAATTCGAAGGGAAGACGTTGCGGGTGGAAACCGTGGAACTGAGGGACGGGGCGCTGTTTGTGGCGGGGAAGACGGAAGGAGAATGAGAACGCCCAACGACTTATGGCTTCTTACTTTTCCAAGACCATTTCGAGCTGAAGGAGAACCTGCTCGACAACTTCCTTTTGCCGCGCCAGACGCTCGTCGCTGGTGTGGCATTGATAGCGGACAACTCTCGTCGCGACCATCGGCTTTCGCTGCTTGTTTTCTGTCATTCGCCAAGCCACAGCGATGAACACAACGCCGTCAAGTTCCGCAGGCGCACCAGGACCGAGGTGGCCGGTGACCGCGGCGGAGATGTCGGCTTCGGGAGTGAGATCGAGGACGCGGGTTGCCATTTCGCGGGCGACCACCTCACTGACCGGGCCGGGGTTTTTGAGCAGCCGGACGGGAATACCCAGATAGGCTTGCTTAGTCGCATTCCGATAGACCACCACGCCACCGCAATGGTAGTCAGAAATTCCCGGCACGCGCGTGAGCGAACCGGCCACCAATCCCCCCGTGCAACTTTCGGCAAAGACGACTTTGAGTTTCCGCTGCTTCAAGAGCGTGGCGATGCGGCGAACCTGCGCGGGGATGGACATGAGAGGTGATGGCAAAATGGAGTTGGAGGGGAACTAATCCGTGGGCATGCACCCGGAATGCAAGTCGCATTAGAATAGCACCGTGTCCACCGACCAAGCCACCGACGCACACCCCCAAGGCCACCGGATTCTGGATCCGGTGGTATTCGGCACGCTCTGCGGGCTCGCCTCGTCCATTCTTTATACCGCTGCGAACGGCTTTTTGCGGGCTCTGACGGACTGTGATCCGGTTTGGGTATCCGCCGTGAAGACCGTGCCGACAGCTCTCTTGATGATTCCCTGGATGCTGCACATGCACTATCGGGGGCACCGGGCCATTCCCCCGCTGGCGGTGCTCGGGGTGGTGGCGGTGGGCGGATTCGTGGGGCAGGTCTGCGGCAACATCCCCTTTCAGTGGGCGCTCGGCATCATCGGCGTCGCCCTCACGGTGCCACTGAACCTGGGAGGGATGATCGTCTTCGGCACCATTCTCGGCCGCGTCTTTTTGCACGAGCCCGTGACCTTTCGCACCGTCGCGGCAATGGCAGTCTTGCTGGTGTCCGTCTTCGTCCTCTTTCTGGGAGCCGAGAATGCCCACGATGCGGTGCGGGGCGCTGCCAGCGGCGCAGAAGCAGCCCGGTCATCCCCCCACTACTGGGAACTGGCCCTGGGAGTGGCCGCTGCCTGTCTCTGTGGCCTGGCGTATGCGGTGCTGAACACCATCAACCGCTACTACGTCACCCGCGGCCATTCGCTGCCCGGCCTGTTGTGCGTGGTCTCGCTGGTGGGAATGCTCACGCTCGGCAGCATCAGTCTGGGGCGCATCGGCCTGGAGGGAATGGCGGCCACCACCCCCCGCAACTTCGGCCTCATGCTCCTGGCCGGGCTCTGCAACGCAGCGGCTTTCGTCACGCTCACCAAGTCGCTACAACTCACCAGCCTGGTCTTTGTGAACGCGCTCAATGCGACCCAGGCCACGATGGCTGCCCTGATGGGGGTCTTCTTTTTTCAAGAAGCCCCTTCGCCGTGGCTGCTCACCGGCGTCGGCCTGACGATCGTCGGCCTGCTCCTCATGCGGAAGCGCCGCCCGCCGGCGGAACGCGTCGCGGCGGAGATTCAGGAAGAGCCGTAGGGCAGGCCGCTCGCCGGTGAGAAATACCGTTCGAAAAACTGGCCGCTTAGAACACATCCAGAATGAACTGGTGCCCCTGGTGATAGCGGCGGCTTTCCGGGTATTCGTTATGCCACTGGCGGTTGTAAACCGGCGTCCGCATTTCCGGCGGATAGCGGAAATACATGTCCTGGCTGGAGCGATAGTATTCGTTCCCCCAAAAGTTCTGCGGATAATAGACGTAAGGGTAATGGTAAAACCGCTCCCAGTCGTGGTTGCCGTAAGTGCCGCCCCAAACCCGGTTATAGGCGCGGTAGGCGGGCTCCTGAGCCTGGCTGGTGGCGGCCATGCCGCTCCCAAGCATCAGAACGCAAGCGAGAGCAAATATGACGCGTCGAATCATGGTGTCCCCCTGAAAAACCTGGGCAAGGCCCGAGCGATGCCCAGGAAAAAGGCATCTTCCCTACCTCTCTGCATCGGCGGAAAGGAACATCCGCATTGAAAGAATATCCGGTAAAACCGGAGTGCTGAGCACAATGCGGAACCTGGTAAAGCTGGCAAACTTTGCGGGCACACCAGCCTGAAGCGCAAGCTTTTGTCTGGTAGCCACACGCGGCCCGCGTGTAGGCTTCTTCAATTCTGCGGCCGCCACGGACCCAGAAGCCAGCACGCGGGCCGCGTGCGGCTACGTGAACTGCCCAATCCTCAGGCAACCTTTGCTCCGCGCGTCCCACTCGGCCACCCGGTTTCCCTGATAACCCCGCAAAACCCCCCAGCAGAGTGCTCTTATTCATGATTCAGGCCTCTATTTTCCGGGACTTACGACGACGGCCCTCGCCGGAACTCCTTTCATGAACATATGTTCCGTAATGAATCGAAATCGCAAATCTCCTTCACACTGCAAATTCTTATTCACCCCTGGACCCCGCCGAAAATAACCCTTTTTTCGATCCCCCCGACAGACTCTTGACTCTCCGCCGCCCATCTTTCGCGCAACACCCTGCCCATCCCTTGGTCACTGTCCAAGAGTCTAGCCAACGACCGGATTGCCAAAGAGCCCACCATCCCATCAGCACCGCCCCCCGACTTCGCGCAGCGACGCTCATCCTATAAGACGCCCGAGAAGACTCTTTTGTTCACTGTACAAAAAGAAATATTTTCAGCTTGACACGCATGCGGAAGCTCCACAAGCCTCCCAACCGGGTTACGTTACCCATCGCGTTTGTTACTCCTCCATTGGGCGTGTTAAGATAGCCACTCCCACGCTCGCCGCCTGAAGTTGCCACCCTATGCCGCTCAATGAATCGCAAACCCGGTCGCAACTCATCGATCCACAACTTCGAGTTGCTGGCTGGCGGCTCAACGACCGGAGTCAGGTTGGCTTCGAGATTCCCGTCGATGGCTACGACGCCGAACCCTGGAACGGCGTAACCGATTACTGCCTCTACGACGCCTCCGGCGAAGTCCTCGCGGTCGTCGAGGCGAAGAAATGCACCCGCAATCC
>CAYUJE010000181.1:8524-13298 GCA_964444865.1 uncultured Pirellulaceae bacterium
GCGGACCGCGACGCCCTCGTGCAACAGGCCCTCTCCGATGGATTCAAGGACCATCTCCCCCACGAACCGCGGGACCGAATCTACACGCATCAGGTCGATAGGAACAAGCGTCTCTTCGTTGCCACCGAGCAGACGCTGGCCCTTTGCTATGGCAAATTCAGCCCCGGCTTCTTCGACCTGATCATTTTTGATGAGGCCCACCGCTCCCTCTTCAAACGGTTCAGCGAAGTCATCGAGTATTTCGATGCTCGCATGATCGGCCTCACCGCCACGCCGGCCAATTTTCTGGACCGCGACACCTACCGGCTATTCGGCTGCGACGCCAACGCCCCGACCTTCCTCTACGACTACCCGCAGGCGGTCCGAGACGGCTTTCTCGTCGATTTCAGCCTCTATCAGGCCCAGACCGGCTTTCAGCGCAAAGGCATCAAAGGAGTGGACCTCAGCGAAGAGGATCGCAACTCCCTCGCCGAACAGGGGATCGACCCCGACACCCTGGACTACGAAGGCACGAAAATCGAAATCGAGGTCAGCAACAAAGACACCCTCCGCAAGCAGTGGGAGGAAATCATGGAGGTCTGCCTCAAGGACCAGTCCGGCCAGTTGCCCGGCAAGACAATCGTCTTCGCCATGACCAAGCACCACGCGCACCGCATTTGGGAAATCTTCGAGGAGATGTATCCCCAGCACGTCGGCCTGGCCCAAGTCATCACTTCCACCACCGAGAGGGTCCGCGACGGCAGCTACGGGGATGGCCTGATTACGAAGTTCAAAAAGAACGACCTTCCCCGCATCGCCATTTCCGTGGACATGCTCGACACGGGAATTGACGTGCCGGAAACCGTCAATCTGGTCTTCATGAAGCCGGTCCAGTCGCTGATCAAGCTCTGGCAAATGATCGGCCGCGGCACGCGCAACCATCAAGCCTGCAAATTCTTCGACCGACTTCCCGACGGCAAGAAAACGGAATTCAAAATCATCGATTTCTGGCAGAACGACTTCAACAAGAAAGCGGACGCCAAGCCCCCGGTCGATATTCCGGTCCTCGTTTCCGTCTTCAATACGCGGCTCAAGCTTCTGGAGTGCCACCTTCCCGATCAATCCGCCGAAGCTTTCGGTCAGACCGCGGCCGACCTCCGCGTGATGCTCGATCGCATCCCGGAAAGCTCCTTCCCGGTCAAGAAGGTCTGGACGCAAATCGCTCCCGCCTTCGATGACTCTTTCTGGCAACACGTCACGCCCGCCAAGCTGGATTTTCTCCGGACGCAGGCCGCCCCGCTCCTCCGCTTCGCTCCGCACGTCGATATGGCTGCCGAGACATTCACCAGCAAAGTCGAGCGGCTAAAACTTCAAATTCTTCAGTCCACTCCCACGCCGCAACTCCTGGAATCGATTACCGAGGACGTCAGCCGGCTCCCCGACATTACCGAGCGGCTCGAAACGTCGGAGAGCGCCAAGCTGGCCCTGTCCAATGACCTCGCCACCGCCACTCCGGCGCAACTGACGAAAGTCATTACCGAGCTGGCTCCGGAGATGAAAAACCGCCGCGACCGGCCGAGCGCTTTCCTCAAAATCGATCTCCCCGATTTCATCCAGACGCGCGGCTACATTTCCGTGGGGCAAGACGGGCATCAGGTCCTCATCGACGAATACAAGCAGCGGGTGGATCGCCGCGTCCTCGAAATCGTGGAGTCTCACCCCGCCCTGACCGCGCTCCGCGAGGGTCGGGAAGTCACCGACGAACAGCTTGTCGATTTGGAGCGGACGCTGCAACGGGAACTGGGGCGCGACGACATCCAGCTCTCCCCGCGAAATATCCGCCTCGCCTACGGCTTCCGCGTCGATAACTTCCTGGCCTTCCTTCGTCAGTTGCTCGCGCTGGAATCCATCCCCGACTACACGCAGCTCGTCCATCGCGGTTTCGAGCGGCATATCGAGTCTCACAACTACAACGCCGACCAAATCCGCTTCCTTCGCTCGGTGCAGGAAGTCTTCCTGCAAAAGCGCCGCCTCTCCGCAGCCGACCTCTACGAAGCGCCGCTCACCAGCTTCGGCCGCAATGCCGTGGACCGCTTCTTCACCCCGCAGGAAATCCAAGACCTCCTCGAGCTCGCCGCCTGACGTTGGAGTCCCACGTTGGAGTCCCGGCTTTAGCCGGTCTTCAGATTCCGCCTAAAGGGGGGACTCCAGCAAAGGCACCGGCTAAAGCCGGGACTCCAACGGGACAGCTCACATCTCCGGCGGGTCCCAGTCCTTCCCATAGTCCCGCAGCGGATACAACAGCCACCGCTGCTTCGCCACTTCCGCCCCCACCTCGGCCATATAGGCCGCCGCATTGGAATAAGGCCAGTCTTGCCACCGCCGAACGTATTGGTGCCGCACGGCATTATTCAGCACGTAATTCATCGTGGCCCAAAAATGCCCCTCGGACTTGATTTCCGTCTCCGCGGCCCGGTGCCAAACCTGGCGTCCCCGCTTCCCATCTTCACCGTTCCAGCGAAACGACGTTCCTCCATGCAATCGTCCGAGTGCGGATAACAACTTCTTGACCGGGAGCGCCCGCAGGAGCATGTGATAGTGATTGGGGAGCACAATCCAGGCGAAGATAGTCTGTGCATGAGCGCGAGTCGTTTTCAATAGCTCGGCTTCAAACTCGGCCATCCGAGCCGGCGTCTTCCCAATGACTGGCTGGTGTTCAAAACAGGCTGCGGTGATCAGATACAACCCGTTGTCCGCCTCATAGTGCGGCGGTCCATGCCACGGCCGATGACTCTCCCGCCGCAACTTTAGCGCAGCCTCCCGCTGCTCGGCGTTCATCTTCCGCCACTGATACATGGAAAGTCCCCCGCTGGAGTCCCGGCTTCAGCCGGTCTTGGTTTCGCTGGAGTCCCGGCTTTAGCCGGAATCTTAATCCGCCGACAGGCGGAATTCCAGCCGGACCGGCTAAAGCCGGGACTCCAACGGGACTCCAACAGGCCCCATTTCTCCGCTAAGCTCTTACCCCTGCTCACCGACGCTCCTCTCCGCTCCTCCGTGGACTCCCTTTGGGACAATCTCTGGTCCGGCGGGCTTTCTAATCCGCTCGACGCCATCGAGCAGCTTTCGTTTTTGCTCTTCCTCAAGCGGCTCGACGAGCGGGAAGAGGACAACGAGCGGGCCGCCAAGCTCCGCGGCAAAAAGTTCACGCCGGTCTTTCCCGATGCCAAGCTCCGCTGGTCCCACTGGACCCAGTTGCCTGCCGACAAAGCCCTCAAGCACGTCAAGGAAACGGTCTTTCCGTTCATCAAGACGCTGGGAGGTGCCGGGGGCTCGTTCGCCAGCCAGATGGAGAATGCCGAGTTCAAGCTCAGCAAGCCGAGCCTCTTGATTGAAGCCTGCAAGGCGATCGACGCCATGCAGATTTCCGCCCAGAACCAGGACGTGCAGGGGGACCTCTACGAATACCTCCTCAGCAAGCTCAACACGGCCGGCACCAACGGCCAGTTCCGCACCCCGCGGCACATCATCCGGATGATGGTCAAAATGCGCGATCCCCGCCCCGGCGAGCGGATCTGCGACCCGGCCGCCGGCACCTGCGGATTCCTGGTCAATGCCTGGCAACACTTGCAGGAAACCCATACCGATCCTCGCGACCTGACCTATGACGAAGAGGGGTATCCGCACGGCTTCACCGGCACCAAGCTCAGCAAGGAAGAGTGGGAATTCAGCCAGACCAAGGCCCTCACCGGCTATGACTCCGATTCCGGCATGACCATGCTCCGGATCGGGAGCATGAACCTGATGCTGCACGGCATCAACACGCCGAATTACCGGTACTCGGATACGCTCTCGAAGGCTTTTCAGGAAGAGAAGTCCTACGACGTAGTCCTCGCCAATCCGCCGTTCAAGGGGGCCATCGATGCCTCCGACGTGAACCCGACGTTGCCCACCAAGTGCAAGAAAACGGAAATCCTGTTTCTCCACCTCTTCCTCCGTCTCTTGGAAAATGGCGGGCGGGCCGCGGTCATCGTCCCCGACGGCGTCCTGTTCGGGTCGTCCAATGCCCACGTCGATGCCCGCAAGAAGCTGATCGAGGAAAACCGGCTGGATGGGGTCGTCTCGATGCCGTCCGGCGTCTTCCGTCCTTATGCGGGCGTCTCCACCGCCGTGCTGCTGTTCACGAAAGGGGGACAACCGACAAAATCTGGTTCTACGACATGGAGCACGACGGGTACTCGCTGGACGACAAGCGGAACAAGGTTGCCGAGAACGACATTCCCGATCTGCTCGACTGCTGGCTGCATCGGAAGGAGGCCAAGTTCCAGCAAAAGCGGTCCCAGCGCCTGGCCGACCTGCAAAAGCAGATCGCCCCCCTCAAAGCCGACCGCCTCGAGCACCACGCCATCATCCACCGCCTCCAATTCGAAGAAGCCATCGCCCCCGCTGGAGTCCCGCCTTCAGCCGGCTCTTCTGCCCCTCCTAAAAAGCAAAGACCGGCTAAAGCCGGGACTCCAACGAAAGCCGGGACTCCAACCGCTGGAGTCCCGCCTTTAGGCGGCTCTTCCGCTCGCGAAGCTCGCGAGCAGGCCGAAGCGGAGCTCGCCGAGCTGCAATCCCGCATCACGCCGCTGCAAACGGAAATCAACCAGCTCACCCGCCAGTTCTGGGTCACCAAGGACCAGGCGAAAGCCAACAAATACGACCTCTCCGCCAGCCGCTACCGGCAGGTGGAGCAGGACGAGGAGTATTACGAACAGCCCCGCGTCACGCTGGACCGGCTGCGGCAATTGGAAGC